>JBFYZD010000202.1:0-30199 GCA_041309685.1 Gemmatimonadales bacterium
TCGCGACATGAAGCACGCCCTCCGGCAGCTCGTCCGGTATCCGGGCTTCTCCCTGCTCCTGATCCTGACCATCGCCGTGGCCATCGGCGGCAACGTGGCCATCTTCTCGGCCCTGGAGGGGCCGTCCTCAGGCCCCTGCCCTATCCGGAGCCGGACCGGCTCGTCGCCGTGTGGGAGACCCCCGAGGGAGAGGGTTGGCGCCAGCCCTTCACGGCCCCGGACTACTTCGACGTCCGGGAGCAGGCCGGCGCCCTGGAGGAGCTCGGTGTCGTGAACGGCACCGAGTTCAACCTCGCGGGCTCGGGGGAACCGGCGCGGATCCGGGGGTCGCTGGTGACGGCCAGCGTGTTCCGGGCCCTGCGGGTGCCTCCCCTCCACGGCCGGGTGTTCACCGAGGAGGAGGAGTACGAGGGGAGGGACCGCGTCGTCGTCCTCAGCCACGGCCTCTGGCAAAGCCAGTTCGCCGGGGACGCCGGCGTGCTGGGTCGGACCGTGAGCCTGGACGGGGAGCCCTACGAGATCATCGGCGTCATGCCCGAGGGCTTTCGCTCGCCCACCCCCTTCGGGGGACGGGACCACGCCCGCCTCTGGGCGCCGCTCGTCCTCGATCGGGACGGGACGGGGCGGGGGAGCCACTGGCTGGGAGCGCTGGGCCGCCTGGCCGAGGGAGCCACGGAGGAATCGCTGGACGGGGAGCTTACCGTCATCGCGAAGCGGCTCTCCGGGGCGTATCCCGATTCCAACGCCCGCACCCTCATGTTCGCGGAGCCCCTGATGGCCCGCACCCTGGGCGGGATCACCTCCACCCTGACCTACCTGCTGGTGATCGTGGGCCTCGTCCTCCTGATCGCCTGCGCCAACGTGGCCGGCATGCTCCTGGCGCGCGGCATGAGCCGGGCTCCGGAGTTCGCCATCCGGGCGTCGGTGGGAGCGGGGCGGCGGGGCCTCCTGGGCCAGCTCATCACCGAGAGCCTCACGCTGGCCGTGCTGGGGGGAGCGGCCGGAGTGGTCCTCGCGTACTGGGGCGTGGAGGGTATCCGCGCCGTCATCCCCGAGAACGTTCCCAGGGGACAGCTCATCCAGGTGAACCTCAGGGTCCTGGGCTTCGCCTCCCTCATCACCCTGCTCACCGGGTTCCTGGTGGGAATCGCCCCCTCCATCTTCGCCTCCCGTACCAACCTCGCGGAGGTCATCAAGACCGGCCGGGCCTCCCGGGGCGGCGGCCAGAACCGGGTACTCTCGGGGATGGTGACGGCCCAGGTGGCCATCGGCTTCGTCCTGGTGAACGCGGCCCTCGTCCTGGCCGTCAGCTACGCGAACGTGATGACGCAGGCCAACAACTTCAGCACCGACCAGACACTGGTGGTGTCCCTTCCCCTGGCGGGCCCGGCGTACGAGGAGCGAAGCGCGAGGAAGGCCTTCTACGATGATCTGCTCGGCCGCGTCCGCTCCTTTCCGGGCGTGGAGTACGCCGGCGTCACCAGCAAACTCCCCCTGCGCGGGGGGTCCAACGGGGGCGTCCTGGTCCACGACGAGATCTACGACCCCGGGGTCCACAGCGGGCTGGTGGAGTACACCTTCGTGGGGGACGGCTACCACGAGGCGATGGGGATCCCGCTCCTGATGGGGAGGACGCTGGAGGCCAGGGACATCGAGGCGGCGGCGGACCTGGCCCGGACCCGGGCGGAGGGCGACAGTGTGGTCCTGGAACTCCCTCTCGTCATCAACCGGGCGATGGCGGAGCGCTACTGGCCCGACGCCGATCCCCTGGGCGAGGTCGTGCGCCCCAACGGCCGTGAAGCCTACTTCCGGGCTACCGTGGTGGGCGTGGTGGAGAACGTGCGACAGTGGAGCGCCGAGCGGGACGCGATCCCCGAGATGTTCTTCCCCTACACCGGTGAGGTGTGGGGGCTCTGGGACCAGATCCTCACCGTCCGCACGGTGGGTGACCCGGCGGCGCTGGCTCCGGCGATCCGGGAAGCCGTGGCCGAGCTCGACCCCACCCTTCCCATTCCCACCCCCTACACCATGGCCCGGGTCCTGGAGGAGAGCACGGCGGGCCGGCGCTTCTCCATGCTCCTGGTGGGCCTCTTCGCCCTGACGGCGCTGGTCCTGATCGTCGCCGGCACCTACGGGGTTGTCTCCTACGCGGTGGGGCAGCGCACCCACGAGATCGGCGTGCGCATGACGCTGGGAGCGGACCGCCGGGCGGTGTCGGCCCTCTTCCTCCGGCGCCTGGGGCTCCTGGTGCTCCCCGGGCTCCTGGTCGGGCTCCTGGCGGCCTGGGGGGCGTCGGCCCTCACCGGGTCCATGGTCTACGGGATCAGCCCCATGAGCCCGCTGCACATGGCGGCGGCGGGCGGGATGATGATCGCGGTGGCCCTGGCCGCCACCGCGGTGCCCGTCCGGCGCGCCGCCCGGGTGGATCCGCTGGAGGCGCTACGGGTGGACTGAGGGGGACAGAGGGGGGAGGGCGAAGCGGTGCGGTCGGGCCACTCCCCTGGCAAGGCGGCCCCCCCCGGCCTCACTCCGCCATGAAGGCCTCCAGCGGGTCGGCGCGGGCGGTCTTCAGGGCGGGCACCAGGCAGGCCAGGAGCGCCGCCCCCGCAAGCAGGATAACCACGCCCCCGAGCGTGACCGGATCCGTCGGCGATACCCCGTAGAGAAAGCCCTGAAGGAGGCGGGCGAGCCCGATCGACAGGGCCAGCCCGATGGCAATTCCGGAGGCGGTGACGGAAAGCCCGCTGCGCAGCACGAGCCCGATGACCTCTCCCCGCCCGGCCCCCATGGCCATGCGGATCCCCATCTCCTGCCGGCGTTGACCCACGCTGTAGAGCATGGACGCATAGATCCCGCTGGTGGCCAGGACGAGGGACACCAGGGCGAAGGTGGCCAGAAGTCCGGAGAGGAACCGCTGCCCGACCAGCGAGGCCTCCACGCGCTGGATCATGGGCACGATCTCCTCCACCGGCAGCTCGGGATCCACGGCTCGGACCGCCTCACGGATGGCGGGTGCGAGCGCGTCCAGGCCGGCCGAGGATCGTAGGAGGAGATGATGGAAATCGGAGAACGCGCCCCAGCGTCCGTAGGGCAGGTACACTTCCGGCTCGATCCGCTCTTGGGCTCCCCAGTGCTGGACTCCCCGGACGACACCGACGATGGCGAACGTCCCCCAATCGGCCACGCGCAGGCTCCGTCCCAGGGGGTCGTCGGCACCGAAGAAGTACCGTGCCATGGGCTCGTTGACCACCACCACCCTTCCCTCCCCGTCCTCGTCGGCCTCCGTGAACTCCCGGCCCTGGGTGATCCGTGCCCCCAGGGTCTGGAAGTAGCCGGGGCTGACCGGGTGGACCCAGACCAGGGGAAGGGGCTCCCCCCCTCCTGTCCAGCCCTGGGCCTCGATCTCGTGGCGGATACAGCACCTGGCGGCGCCGGTGTGCTGAAAGGGGGCGGTGAGTCCGGCCGCGGCTCCCTCGGAACCGGGCAGGGTCGCCAGTCGTGCCGTGACCTCACGGGTGAACCGGCTCCGTCCCGCCGCGTCGTATCGGCCCCCCAGGTGCAGGGGAACGGTGACCAGGGACTCGGCGCGGAAGCCGGGATCCATTCGAAGCGAGGCTACCAGGCTGCGGAAGAACAGGCCGGCGCCGCTGAGCAGGACCAGGGCGAGGGCGATCTCTGCCACCACGAGCCCGTTGCGGGTTCTCTTGCCGCGCTTGGCGGCCGAAGAGGCCATGCCTCCCTCCTTCAGCACCTCTGCCACGCCCCTGCGCGAGGCGTGGAGAGCCGGCATCATCCCGAACACGAGCCCGGTAGCCACCGAGACCACCAGGGCGGTGAGGAGGATGTCGGGGCTGGCCTCCAGTCCCTGGACCCGAGGGACGCTGAGCGGAATGAGTCGCCGGAAGAGCTGGATGCTCAGCAAGGCCAACCCGGCCCCCACGATCCCGCCGGGCAGGGCGAGGGCCAGGCTCTCGGTGAGGAGTTGCCGGAGGATGCGTGGCTGCCCCGCACCCAGCGCTCCCCGCAGCGCCATCTCCCGGACCCGGACGGTTCCCTGGGCCAGGAGCAGGTTGGCCACGTTGGCGCAGGCGATGAGGAGCAGAAGGATCACCGCCCAGGTGAGCAGGAGCAGCGGCCCGGCCACGTCCCGGGCGGTGGCGAATTGAAGGGGGATGAGACGGGTGGTCCTGACCGAGCCATCGGGCCTGAGCATCAGGTCGGGCAGCTCCTCGGCCAGGTGGGGGTTGAAGGCGTCCATCTCCTCCTGGGCGGCCCGTCTTCCTACGCCCTGCCTGAGCCGTCCGGCCACACTGAGGATGCCCCAGGTGGCGATCTCCTCGGCATCGGCTTCCAGGGGGAGCCAGAGGTCCACGCTCTCGCCGGTAATGGCGGCCGGAGGTTCGAACCCTGGGCCCAGGATCCCCGCCACCACCACCGGCCGCCCGTCCACCTGCACGGTCCTTCCCAGCACGTCTTCATCCCCACCCCACTGGCGCTGCCAGAAGCCATACCCGAGAAGTCCCACCGAGGCATTCCCCCGGTAGTCGTCGGGGAGGAGGAGTCTTCCCAGGTGGGGTCGGGCTCCCAGGGTGGAGAGCAGGTGGGGAGTGATCCGGGAGACTCGCAACCGCTGGGGCGCGCCGGAGCCCGTCAGGTTATGGGAGACGTTCCAGGCCGCCTCCACGCTCTCGAAGGAGCGGAGCCCGTCTCGCCAGCGCGTGAAAACCAGGGGCCGGGTTCCGGCGAACCCGCCGAAGTGGACGAGCTCCTGCGGTTCGGGGTAGGGGAGCGGGCGGAGCATTACCGCCTCCACCACACTGAAGATCGTGGTGGCGGCGCCGATGCCGACCCCCAGGATCAGGATTGCCGCCAGGGCGAAGCCCGGCCGCCTGAGGAAGGTGCGCCCCGCGAAGCGGAGATCCTGCCTGAGGACGTCCAGTTCATCGAGAGCACGGCGCCGGTCTGGACGCGCGAATCCGGGCTGGAGAGCCCGCCTGCTTCCTGCCATCATGGATCCTCCCTTCGCCGGCCGGGGATTCCCGGGAGCGGAAGGGCACCGACGTTCCCATTCCATACGGGGCAGGGCGAGGGGTCCTTCAGTCTCTCGACCCGTCGTTTGCCGCCGTCGGGGCCCCGGCCGTAGAATACTCCCACCTTCCCTCCGGGGCTTTCGTTTTCGGCTTTCTGACAAGGGTAGACCCATGCCGTCCCCGAATCCGGACCGGTTGGCCGTCGTCCACAGCCACCTCGGCCCCGACGCGCTCCTGCTCGCCGAACTCAACGGCACCGAAGGCCTTTCCAGGCTCTTCTCCTTCGAGTTGAGCCTCCTGTCGGAACGACGGGACATCGCCTTTTCCGACGTCGTGGGGAAGGGCCTCACGGTCGCCATCGAGGTGGCGGGCAAGGAACACCGCTACCTCCACGGCATCGTCTCGAGCTTCTCCCAGAAATGGATCGCCGAAGCCGACGGAAGCGGGTTCGACCTTTCCCTCTACACGGCCCGGTTGGTGCCCCGTCTCTGGCTCCTGACCCGCTCCCGGGCCTCCAGGATCTTCCAGGACCTCTCCGTACCGGAGATCGCCCAGCAGATCCTGGGGGAAAGGGAGATCGGGGACGTCCGGTTCGACCTGGAATCCGCACGGTACCCCAAGAGAGAGTACTGCGTCCAGTACCGGGAGACGGAGTACGAATTCCTCGCCCGCCTCCTGGAGGACGAAGGCCTTTACTACTACTTCGAGCATGAGGAAGGGAAGCACACCTGGGTTCTGGCCGACGGGTCGTTCGCGCACAAAGCCTGTCCCGTGCTGGGCTCGGCCCGCTACCGGGCCGGCGCCGGGGACCTGCGGGAGGGGGCCGTCATCACCGACCTGGTCATGGGCCAGCAGATCAGGAGCGACCGGTTCGTGCTCAAGGACTTCGACTTCCAGCAGCCCGAGCTGGACCTGAGCGTGACCGTCGATGGCCGAGCGCCCGGCCCCACCGTGCCGGGAGGCCGTGAGATCTACGACTACCCCGGGACGCACCTCACGCTGGAACGGGGTGACCACCTCTCCACCGTGCGCATGGAAGAGGAGGACGCGCAGGTCACCACCCTCAGCGGCACGAGCCTTTCCGGCGCCTTCTCCAGCGGGTTCCTGTTCACTCTGGAGAGCCACGGCCGGGCGGAGCTGGACGGCAAGCAGTTCCTGCTGACCTCCATCGAACACCGCCTCCGGCAGCCGGGGCTTCCCACCCAGTGGGCCTCCCCGGGCGCCGAGGCGGACCCCGACACGCCCCGCTACCGGAACCGCTTCCAGTGCATCCCGTCCGGGACGCCCTTCCGCCCCCAGCGGGTTACCCCCAAGCCCACCGTGCAGGGCCCCCAGACGGCCATCGTGGTCGGACCCAAGGGCACGGACATCTACACCGACAAGTTCGGGCGGGTGAAGGTCCAGTTCCACTGGGACCGGGAGGGCAGGGGGAATGAGGGTAGCTCCTGCTGGGTCCGGGTGAGCCAGGTATGGGCAGGGCATGGATGGGGGGGGATGCACATCCCCCACGTGGGGCACGAGGTGATCGTGAACTTCCTCGAGGGCGACCCCGACCGGCCTCTGATCACGGGACGCGTCTACCATGCCGGGAACCCTCTGCCCGAGACCCTGCCCGACAACCAGCGCAAGAGCATCCTGCGGGACGACTACGGAAACGAGCTCATCTTCGACGCCAGCCCCGGCGACGAGCACATCCGCCTGCACAGTCCCCATCACAACTCGACTCTCACGCTGGGCCGGAGCTTCGGCGGCTTCTGTGCGGATGACCATTTCGAGGCCCAGGGCGGCAACATGGTGGAGCTCGGGATGGGCAATAAGTACGAGGCCTTCCTGGGCGCCGCCCTCGCCCTCGCCGCCGGGATGTCCACCGAGGCTTCGATCGGGCTGGCCCACGAGTTCAGGGCCGGGGGGAAGTTCGACTTCCTGTTCGGGGTGAATGCGGGCATCCACATCGGGCCGGAGTTCAAGTATCACAAGGGCCCGACGGTGCAGAACAGCGACTCGACCATCGCCAGCGTCTCGAAGCAGCACAACATCCTCAGCGCCAGGGAGAAGGTGAACCTGATCGGAGGTGCCGGCACGGCATCCCCGGCCACCTCCATCATCGAGGCCGACGCGAAGCGGGTTTCCATGTCCATCGGGGAGAACAAGGACCCCGACGCGAACGCCATCACCGAGGCGGAGAAGTTCCTGGCCGTTCTCATTCCCGGGATCGTCGGGGGGCTCTCCCTCGTCCTCATGGGGGCATCCACGGGATTCGCCGAAGCCGAGGACGTCGCCACGAAGGCCGCGGGGCTCACGGTGGTGACCACGCTGGAAGCGGCCCTGATCCTGGCCGAGCTGATCGGGTATGCGGTTCTCTGGAAGCATTTCGAGGACAAGGTGGCCCCGGTCAGTCATCGCGATGATCCCCGGGACAAGGTCAATGCCGTGGTCACCCTGGAGGAGAAGGGGTGGGTGGACGTCTTCGGGACGAAGAGGGTCACGGTGGGGGTGGAGGGGGACATCCTGGCCCGGCTGGGAAAGGGGGGGAGGCCTCCGGTTCCGCCCAAGGGGCCCCAGCTCGAGATCAAAGGGGAATCGATCTCGATGAGCGGGTCGGGGACGGCTCCCGGACGGTCCGCCCTTTACGTGGACAACACCGGGATCTGGGCCACCACCCAGAAGAAGTTCGACGTATTCGCGGACGGCCGCATCAGCTTCAAGTGCAGTGACTTCACCGTGAATGGGAAGAACCTGCAGGTCCTCCCGTAGGCACTCCACCCGGCCCCTGCGAGGAGAATCCATGAAGGTCGTCAACCGCACCCCGTTCCAGTTCGCCCCCTTCGCCGGGAGGCTCACCTTCCCCGGGGCCACGCTCACGCTCATCGTGAAGGGAACCTTCGACCTCGCCAACGGGGGCACGGCCACGCCGGCCGAGGAGCAGCAGCACGTCACCGGCGACCTCTTCCATCCTGACGACCCGGACATGGCGGGCAGCTGCCGGTACGAGAGCGACTTCGCCTATTTCAAGCCTCGGGCGGACCTCCTGCTGGCGGGGTCCTGCCACACCCCCGGAGGCCGACCCGCCCAGGAATGCATGGTCACCTTCCAGGTGGGAGACCGGTCCCGCAGGCTGCTCGTCTCGGGGGACCGGTTCTGGGTGGGACCCCCGGGCCTGCGCACCATCTCCGATCCCGAGCCTTTCACCCGGATGGAGCTCCGTTTCGAGAACAGCTACGGGGGCAACGGCTTCCAGGCCAACCCCGTGGGCAAGGGCTACCGGAGCCAGGCCCGGGCCCTGCCGAACATCGAGGACCCGGACAGGCTCATCGACTCCCCGGGGAGCCGGTCCGGGCCCTCCGGCTTCGGCCCCCTGGGAAGGACGTGGGAGGAGCGGGCCGCCATGCTGGGCACGTACAAGGGCCGCTGGGCGGAGGAGCGCTGGCCCTGGTTCCCCGAGGACTTCGACTACGCCCATTTCAACGCCGCCCCCCGGTCGATGCAGGTGGAGGGATACCTGCGGGGGGACGAGAACCTCCACTTCGAGAACCTCCACCCCGAGCATGCCCGCTACTCGGCCCGCCTCCCCGGCTTGAGGGTACGCTGCTTCCTCCATGACCGGGTGACCGACCAGGAGGAGGAGACCCGGTTTCGCGAGGTTCCCCTGGGGCTCGACACCCTCTGGGCCGACATGGATGCGGAGAAGCTGGTCCTGGTCTGGCGCGGCTGGACGGAGGTCCGGTCGGACGATTTCGAGGAAGTCCAGCACGTCTTCCTCATGGCCGAGTCCGTGCACACCCCCCCCACCTCCATCGAGCTCTGCCACGAGCTCTTCCTTGCCACCCTGGCCCAGGCCCAGCCGAGGGTGGAGGAGACCCCCGAGCCCCCAGCGGAGGAGCCGATCCCGGAGTCGGGGCCCGCCCCGTCCGATCTCCCGGCCGGAAGCGCGGGTCTCCGGAAGGAGGTGGAGGCGCAGGTGGACGCCCTCCTTGCCAGGGCGGGCATCCGTCTGGACACGCTCCCGCCCCAGGCTCGCGAGACAGCCCGGATGGAGAGGAACCGCATCCTGGACGCGGTGACGGATGCCGACCCGGCTCGGGCCAGGGCCCGGGAGATGGAAGCGGCACGGCTCCGGATGTCGGAGGCCCTCGCCCGGGTGGGGATCGACCCGAATCATCTCCCCCCCGTGAGCGAGGCGGCCGCCCGCGAGCAGGCCCGGCTGCTCCGGGAGATGGGCGTGGAGGACGTGGATCGCGTCTTCCGGAATCCCACCGTGGCCGGCTTCCTTTCCATCATGGCCGCCCTCCTCCCCAAGGTCGGCATCGATCCGGAAGACCTCACGCCTCTGATCGCCCAGGCGAAGAAGCACAGGGCGCAGACGGAGCCGCCCGGCGGGGAGGCGGAAGGCCCGGCCGAAGCGCCCCCGGAGGGAGAAGGCCCCCGCCCCTGGACCCGGGAGAGAGTCGCGGAGAGGGCGGCCCGGGGTGGGTCCTTCGCCGGAGAGGATCTACGGGAGCTCGACCTCTCGCATCTGGAGCTGAAGGGGATCGACTTCTCGGGAGCCGACCTGAGCGGCGCCGTTCTCGCTGAGGCCGATCTGACGACCGCTCGTCTGAGCCAGGCCTGCCTGGCCGGCGCCGACCTGACCCGGGCGAAGCTGCCGGGGGCGGTGCTCACCGGCGCGAAGCTGGCCAATGCCGTCTTCGTGGACGCCGAGATGGCCGGGGCCGTTCTGGACAGGGTCCAGGCCGCCGGGGCCCTTTTCGTCGCGGCCGATCTGGCCGGGGCCCGGCTCACCGACAGCGACTTCCCCGGAGCCGACTTCTCGCGGGGCACGCTGAGCGGGACCGATTTCAGCGCCTCAAACCTGACCGACGCCTTCATCGAGGGCGCCGTCTGCGCCGACGCCACCTTCGAGGAGGCCGACCTGACGCGGTTGCGGGCCTCGGAGGGGACCGACTTCTCCGGGAGCTCCTTCGTGAAGTCGTGGGGCCCGGAGTCCATCTGGGGGAAGGCCAACCTGGCCGGAGCCGACTTCTCCTTCGCCCGGATGGAGGGCGCCAGCTTCATGGGCGCGATCCTGAAGAACGCCGATCTCCATGCTGCGGACATGAAGCGCGCCCGCTTCATCAAGGCCGACCTGGAAGGGGCCAGGCTCGTGGAGATGAACCTCTTCGAGGGGAGCATGGAGAAGGCGAACCTCACCGAGGCGGACCTGACCGGATCGAACATGTACGGGGTGGAGTTCCACGGCGCCGTCCTCTCCGGGGCGACACTCACGGGAACGAACCTCCGCATGACCACCCTGCAGAAGGTGTGAAGGCGCGCCATGACCGGGTTCGACGACATCTTCGAGAGCTTCGACCTCAGGGACTTCGAGAGCTTCGGGAAGAGCTTCCTCCGTGCCGAGGAGGTCCTGGAGAAGGTACGGACCGGCGTGCCGCTGGCGGGGGCCCGGATCGCCCGCCTCGATCTCCGGGGGGCGGAGCTGGCCGGCGCCCTGCTCGAGGGCGCTCTGATTCTGAACACCGACCTGAGGGGGGCGGACCTCGGGAACGCCAGGCTCGCCCGCGCCCGGATCGCCAACTGCGATCTTTCCGGGGCGAACCTGGCCGGGGCCGACCTCTCCTCCGCATCCCTCACCAACGCGACCTGCCAGCGGGCCAGCCTGGCGGGTGCGAACCTCTCCGACCTGCGGGCCCGGGCGGAGCCCGTCCTCACCAAGGACCCTCGTGAGATCCGGGTCCCGCCCGAGGTCCTGGAGTTGATGAAGCAGGACCCTTCCAAGCTTGACCCCTCGTCCATGAACCTCGGGCTCGAGGATCTCGGCATCTCCGAGTCCGACGTCGCCCCCGGGAAGTGCAGCTTCTCGGGGGCGGACCTCTCGAACGCCCGGTTGGCAGGTGCCGAGTTCGACGGAGTGGCGTTCGACGACGCCGGCTTCTCGGCCGTGGACCTCACCGGCGCCGCCTTCAGGAGCTGCGTGCTGGCGGGATGCGACTTCGGCGGCGCCCGGATCCGCCATGCCACCTTCAAGTCATCCCGGATGGACGCCTCGAGCCTCGAAGGCGCCGAGATGAGGGGGACCTCACTGTCCGGCATCGACCTCTCGACGGTTACGTCCCTGCCGAAGGACCTCTCCCACTGCACTTTCGAGGAGTGCACCCTCCCGGGCATGGACTTCTCAGCGGGAACGCTCCGGGGGCTTCACCTCCTCCGCTCGCGACTGTCCGGCTCGACGTTCGTCCGGTCGAACCTCCAGCTGGCCGTGTTCTCGGAGATGGACCTGTCGGGATCCTCCTTCCGGAGGGCGGACCTGAGAGGCGTGCGCTTCGAGCGCTGCACGCTCACGGATGGGGACCTGTCGGGGTCCTACCTCATCCGCGCCGAAATCCTGGAGTCGAAGCTGGAGCGGGTCTCCCTGAAGGAGGCCGACCTCAGGGGCGCGAGGGTCCTGCGGAGCGACCTGTCGGGTGCCGACCTCTCCGGCGCCAAGCTCGGAGACACCGAGATCGTGGAGACGAACCTGACCGGCGTCTCCCTGAGAGGGTGTCAGCCCGCCGGCGGCATCTTCCGCCATTGCCGCATGGAGGGGATCGACCTCAGCGGCGTGGATCTGAGGCGCGTGGATCTCACCGGTGCCAACCTCAGGCGCGCCCGGCTCGCCGGCTGCGACCTGACCGGCGCGGTCCTCTCCCGGGCCGACCTGAGCCAGGCCGACCTCAGCCGCGCCACCCTGAAAGACGCCGTGGCCCGGGAAGCCGACTTCTCTGGTGCCAACCTCTCCGAGGCCGAGTTGGATTCCCTCCAGATGGCCGGGAGCACCGTCTCGGGCCTCGACCTCCGGGGAGCGAAGCTGGTCCAGACCGATCTCGACGCGGTGGATTTCCGCACCAGCCGAATCTGAAAGACCCGGTTCATCCTGTGCAGCATGAAGGGATGCAAACTGGAGGGGATGGATCTGTCCGGATGCGAGCTGACGGGCTCGGACCTGGGAGGGGCGCGCCTGGCGGGAGCCGATCTCAGCGGCGCGACCCTGCGGCAGGCGACCCTCAAGAAGGCGGGCCTTCGGGGAGCCGACCTCTCGGGTGCCGTCTGCCATACGGTGGACTTCGCCGAGTGCGACCTGAGCGAGGCGGAGCTCGTCAGGGCGGACCTGAGATGCTCCAGGTTCGAGAAGGCCTCCCTGCGCGATGCCGACTTCACCGCCGCGCGCCTCGACCGGGCGGCCTTCAACCACGCCGACTGCCGGGGCGCGGTCTTCCGAAACGCGCATATGCCCTATTCCAATCTGTCCCACGCCAACCTGGAGGCCGCCGATTTCTCGTCGGCCGAAATGGAGCAAGCCAATCTCCACCGGGTGAGGGATCACCATACGAGCTGGCTGGGAGCCGGGATGAAGTGGGTCAAGCGAACCGACCACGACCGTGCCGAAGCGGAGGACTGGAAGCCACCCCAATCCCCGGAATAGGGCACCGGGGCCGAGCCATCGACCGCACTTCACCGCGGAGGAGCTGATGAAACGCGCAGCAAGCCAACCTCAGGATGAACAGAGGCCCGCGTACGTGGGCCCGGCGCGCGTCCTGGAGGTGGATGAGGAGAACGGGCGGATCCGGGTCCTTGTGAACCCCGCCGCCGAGACGGCCGGCGGCCCGGGAGACGCCTGGAACGTTTGGGCCCGGCAGGCCCTGCCGTACCCCTGCGAGCTCGGCTGGGGCGACACGGTCCTGGTGGCGGGTGACCCCGGCCAGGGCCTCTTCGTCGTCGGCATCCTGAACGCCCAGGCCCGGGCCCGGGCCTGGGCGCGCAAGGGGGATCTCGTCCTGGAAAGCGGTGCCAGGGCCGAAGTGGACGGCCCCCCGGAAGCCGAGCGGCTCCGGGTCTTCTCGGCCAGCGGTGAGATGATCTTCGAGCATGATCCCGCAACGGGACGGAGCCGGGTGGGCGTTCAGAGCGGGGACCTGGAGATCGTGACCCCGAACGGGAACATCGACTTCATCTCCGCCCGGGGTGTGCGCTTCTTCTCCAGGGACGCCATCGAGATGCGGAGCCTGCGGGGGATCGAGATGGCGGTGGCCGACACGGAGAGCGAAGCCGTCTCCTCCCTCGATCTCCAGCCGGGACGGGTGGATCTTCGCGGCACCCTCCTCGGCCTCTCGGCCCGGAAGGGCGAGCTTCGCATCGACGAGGCGGAGGTCACCGGAAAGCGGCTCTCCGGGGCCATTGCCAACGTCTCGCTGGCCATGGACCGGTGTGAGACCCTCGTGGGAACCGTCATCGAGAAGGCCCGGAGCGTCTACCGGACCGTGGCCGAGTTGGCCCAGATCAAGGCGGGGAGGATGCGCACCCTGGTGGACGAAACCTACCAGCTCCAGAGCAGGACCGCCTTCCTGAAGGCCGAGAAGGACTTCAAGGTGGACGGCGAGAAGATCCACCTCGGATAGGAGGAGACGAACCATGTTCCCCGGATCGACCAAGGGCGGAGGGCAGTGCTTCGCGTTCCCCGACGTGTGCAAGACGCCAGCGCCCCCCCTGCCAAGCCCAGTCCCGATCCCCTACCCGAACATCGGGATGCTCAACATGGCGACCGACACCTCCACGAAGGTGAAGTTCGTGTGCATGGAGGTGGTCACCCTGAAATCGAAGATCCCGAGCTCCAATGGTGACGAGGCGGGAGTCGCGGGGGGAGTCAAGTCCGGCGCCAACATGCAGGAGGTACAGTTCAAGAAGGGGAGCTCGAAGGTGAAGATCGAGGGGCAGCCCTGCATCCACCTGACCTCCACCACGGCCCAGAACGGATCCAACAGCAACACGGTGGGCGCCCAGATCGTTCCCAGCCAGGTCAAGGTACTGGTGGCGCCCTGAGGGCCGGGCGGGAACGCATCCGTCCGATTCGGTGTTTGAACCCAACCCCGTGGAACAGGCAGCCTCGGGTCCACACCGAATCGGGCGCATCATGAAGACCGGCTTTGAGTACGAGATCCAGGACCCCCATCGCTCCGTCGTGGTCGACATGGCCTACCCCGGAGCACCGGTCCTCCTGGCCTTCGGGGGGATCGCCGGAAGGATGGCGGCCATGCCCCCCTTCGAGTTCTTCCGGCTCACCCACCGGTTGGCCGTCAACAAGGTCTACCTCCGGGACCTCGATCAATGCTGGTACCATGCCGGCCTCCGGGGGGTCACTCGGGACATCACGGGCACCCTCGCATTCCTGACCAGCCTGGTCAGCGAATGCCGCACGGACACCGCCGTGGTCGTTGGAAGCTCCATGGGGGGATACGCCGCGCTCCTCTTCGGCTCCCTGATGCAGGCCAGTGCGATCCATGCCTTCTCCCCCCATGTCTTCCTGGGGGACGGACGGTCCATTCGCAACAAGGAACGCCTCAGGGCCCTCCATGAGAACTTCTCGGACGAGTATTGGGACTTGAACGGGGTCCTCGAGCCTCCCCAGAGGCCAGGAGGCCGCCACATCTATTTCGACTCCACGAACGGAAAGGACCGACGCCAGGTGAAGCATCTGGAGGACCACCCCCACCTTCGCCTCCATCGCTTCAGGGGGGGCGGTCACAACCTGGTGAAGTACCTGAAGGCCTCCGGGGAGCTGGAGAAGGTGGTCACCTCATCGCTCCGCAACGTCTCCTACGAACCCAGGCGAGACATCCCCCTGCGCCGGCCTCTCCTGGACCGGATCCTGGGCCGACGGCTCCCCTGATCGGGAGCGGCTCCCCCGCCCGTATCCCCTTCCCCTCCCCCGCAGTCCACCCTACCGGAAGAAGAGGTAGGCGATGAGAACGGCGGCGATCACGGAGACCAGGTCGGCGAGGAGCCCACACGGGACGGCGTGGCGCGTCTTCTTGACCCCTACCGACCCGAAGTACAGCGCGATGATGTAGAAGGTCGTGTCGGTGGCTCCCTGGAAGGTGCAGGCCAGACGACCCACGAAGGAATCCGCCCCGTGCACCTGCATGGCGTCCACCATCAGCCCCCTGGAACCGCTTCCGGAGAGCGGCTTCATGAGAGCGGTGGGGAGCGCGTCCACCCACTCCGTGCCCACCCCGAAGAACGCCACCCCCCGGCGGACCCCCACCACCAGGAAATCCATGGAGCCCGAGGCCCGGAACACCCCGATGGCCACCAGGATGGCCACCAGGTAGGGGATGATCTTGATGACGACGGAGAACCCCTCCCTGGCCCCGTCGATGAAGGCCTCGTAGACGTTCACCTTGCGGATCATGGCCAGAACGATGAAGCCGGAGATGATGCCGTAGAGGGTCACGTTGGCCACCAGGTTGGACACGGTCTCCACCTGCTCCTGGGGAAGACGGTTGAAGTAGACGATGGTGCCCCCCACCAGTCCCGTGAGCCCCAGCAGATAGGCCAGAACCACCCTGTCCATCAGGTTGATGCGCTGGACCAACGCCACGGCGATGAGCCCGGCCAGGGTGGAGAAGAAGGTGGAGAGGAGGATGGGGAGGAAGACGTCCGAGGGGTTGGCCGCTCCCATCTGGGCGCGGTAGACCATGATGCTGATGGGGATGACCGTCAGCCCCGAGGTGTTCAGTACCAGGAACATGATCTGGGCGTTCGAGGCCGTCTCCGGGTCGGGGTTCAGATCCTGGAGCTCCTGCATGGCTTTCAGACCCAGGGGAGTCGCCGCGTTGTCCAGCCCCAGCATGTTGGCGGCGAAGTTCATGATGATGGAGCCATGGACGGGGTGGTCCCTGGGAACCTCCGGGAACAGCTTCTGAAAGAAGGGGCGCACCACCCAGGCCAGCGCCTTCACCGCCCCCCCCATCTCACCCACCTTCATGAGGCCCAGCCAGAGGGTCAGCACCCCGATGAGGCCCAGGCAGATATCCACCGCCACCCCGGCCATCTCGAAGGTGGAGTTGACCATGGTGGTGAAGATCCCGGTGTCCTGGAAGAAGACCAGGCGTACCAGCCCCACCACCAGGGAGACCAGGAAGAAGGCGATCCAGATGTAGTTCAGGACCATGGCGCCACTCCCGCCAGCAGCTCCGCCAGCACCGGGACGTGCCTCTTCACGACGGAGTCCTTGTCCGTCATCTCGAGCTCGTAGGTCACCACGGAAAGGCCCCGCTCCCCGCCCCACGTCCCGAAGGAGCCCGGCGTGGGATACCCCACGTCGGCCACCAGGGGAAGCCCGGTCTTCTCGGCGATCCACCGGCCCAGGGGGCCCTGGCGATCGTCATCGATGCAGGCCAGCGGGGCGTGCAACGCCACCACCGCCTCCGGCTGCATCTCCTCGATGAGGCGGATGAGGGCCCGGGTCTCGGGCTCGGAGGCGGGCCCCGAGCCCGGGCTCAGCACCACCTCCCTGGGAGCGTCCATCGTGGAGCGGTGCCTCACCGGGTCCGGCCGCCAATCATGGGTGGGGAAGTTCCGGTTCAGGTCCACTCCCCGGGCGTTCCCCCGGGTGCCCCGGAGCAGGCCGTCGGGGTTGGCCGCTACCACCACGGCGCAGTGGGGGGAGGGCTCGGTCAGGAGGCGAAGGGCCCGGGAGAGGGCAATGGTGGTCTCGCCCTCCTCCCCGTGGATCCCGGCGTGGAGGAGGAGCTTGCAGCGCCCTTCCGGCCGCCACACCTCCAGGGGGAGGCCAAGATGGGACTCCCCGTAGCGTTCCGGGGCCCGGAGGAAGGTGCCGATGTCCGACGGGGGGCGAAGCTTCATGAAAAGGCCTTCCGGTGTGGGCGGGCCGCCAGCGGCCCGCGGGATTCGTGACTCATGAGGGCGGCCGGGCCGTGTTGAGGACGAAGCGTTGGAAGATCTCGTCCAGATGGGCCAGGACCACGCCCTTCAGGCGGAGGTCCACGGCGTGGAGGGTTTGCCGGAGAACGTCGATGGTGAGTCCCGCCTCGAAGACCGAGGCCACCGGGGCGCAGCTCAGGTGCCAGCGCTCCGGTGCCACCCCCCCCCGGTCCCGGTCGTAGGGGCGGAAGAACCCAAAGGAGGCGCGCGCCGCCATCCGGGAGTCCAGCCACTCGTGGAGGGGGCCGAACATTCCGCCGGAGTCCACCTCTTCAGGGATCAGTTGTACCTCGTAGCCTTCGGGCTTCGCCGCGGCATCGAAGACGTCCAACTCCGTTCCCCAGTGGTGCCGGGAGGCGCCCGGGAGCGCCGACCAGCGAAGGATGGCGAAGACCAGCTCCCTCTCGCTCAGGCGGCGAATGTCAAGGGGGAGGGCGTTGCCGTCCAGCACCGGGAGCTCGCCCCCCACCTTGCGGTTCCATATGGAGAGCTGCCGCTCGAAGCTCCGGAACCCGCTGTCGATCGCCAGATCGAACCCGGCCCGCCGGGCCTCCTCCCGCAGCGCCCGGAAGGGACCCACCACGTCCCGGTGGACGGGGACGCCCAGGGCTTCGGCGTCGCTCGCCGTGCAGAGGTGGACGTCGGTTCGGCCTGTGAGGATCGCTGGGTCCATGAGGCTCCCCCGGCGGTTGATCTTCCCTCGCCACGCACTCCTCCGGCCCACACGCCGGAGGCTGCCCGGACCAGAATAGGGCGTCGGAGAGGTTCTGGGAACGGAGGAGGGATCCGGGGTCGGGGAGGCTCCCCACCCGTTTCAGGCAACCTTTCCTCCATTCCTCCCGTCCCATATGTTGGCACGCCATACATTGTGTCACCATAGCTGGGAGCGGCCGTGTTCAGTCCCGAGATGAAGAAGGGAAGCGTGGAGCTCCTGATCCTCTCCCTCCTGGAGGCCGAACCCCGCCATGGCTACGAGCTGGGGAAGCTCATCGAGGCGCGTTCGGGCGGGAGCCTGCAGTTCCTGATCTCCTCCCTCTACCCGGTGCTCTGCCGTATGGAGGACCGTGGGTGGATCCGGGGGAGGTGGGTGGAGAAGGAGGGGCAGCGGCGGCGGAGGTACTACCGGCTGACCCGGAAGGGGGAGGAAGAGCTGGCCGCCCAGCGAGCGACCTGGCTGGAGTTCGCCAGCGCGGTGAACCGGGTGCTGGGGCTGGAAGGGGCATGAGGAGCCCGGACGGGGGAGCGCCGCGCAGGCGCGGCATGAGGAAGGAAGAGGAGGAGGAACCACGCATGGCGACGGACACGCACTGGATTCGCTTCGTCAGGGAGCGCCTTCGCCTTCCCGGCATCGAGGGGCGCCGGGAGCGGGAGAGGGTGGCGGAGGTGGCAGCGCAGCTCGAGGACGTATACCTGGAGGCCCAACGTCAGGGGCGGAGCGAAGAGGAGGCGCACCGCCTGGCCGAGTCGCACGTGGAGGACTGGGAAGCCTTCGCCCGGGAGCTGGAGCGGGCCGAACGCTCTCGGCGCCGCTCGCGCGGGGACCGCTGGTCGGAGGAGGCCGCCGAAGCGCTCCGGCAGAGAGGCACGGGGTGGGCCTGGGCCGCGGACCTGCTCCAGGACCTCCGCTTCGCGCTGCGGGGCATGCGGCGCGCTCCCGCCTTCACGGCCGTGGCCCTCCTGACGCTGGCGCTGGGGATCGGCGGAGCGACCACGATCTTCACCCTCTACGACCAGGTGCTGGTCCGCTCCCTACCCTACCCGGAGTCCCACCGGCTGGTGGAGCTCTGGGAGAAGCTGGCCTCCTTCGAAAACGCCATGGTGTCCTATCCCAACTTCCTGGACTGGAGGGAGCGCAACCGGGTCTTCGAGGACGTGGCGGTCTGGAACCAGCAGCGCATGAGCCTTTCGGGCGACGGGGAGGCCGAGGAGGCCCTGGTGGCCCGGGTCTCGGCCTCCACCTTCCCCCTCCTTAGGGCGAACGCGGCGCAGGGGCGGACCTTCCTCCCGGAGGAGGACCGCCTGGGAGCCCCTCCGGTGGTGATCCTCAGCCACGCCTTCTGGCAGGAGCGCATGGGAGGCGACCCCGGCGCCGTGGGACGCACCCTGGTCCTGGAGGACACGCCCTACGAGGTCGTGGGCATCCTCCCCCCCGGGCTCCAGTACCCTCCGCGCCTGGGGGGGGTGGACCTCTACGCCCCCGTGGAGCAGTTCGCCCGGGGGTGGATCGAGAACCGAGGGAACCACCCGGGACTCCTGGGGCTGGCCCGCCTTCGCCCGGGGGTGACGCTGGAGGAGGCCCGGGAAGACATGGAGCGGGTGGCCCGGGAGCTGGAAGAGGAGCACATGGACACCAATGAGGGGAGCAGGGTGCAGGTGGCACCCCTCCAGGAACGGGTGACCCACGACGCCCGGGAGCCCATCCTCCTTCTCCTCCTGGCCGTGGGCCTCCTCCTGGTCATGGCATGCATCAACGTGGCCGCCCTGGTCCTGGCCCGGGCCACCGGGCGAGAGCAGGAGATGGCGGTGCGGGCCAGCCTGGGGGCGGCGCGGGGGCGGGTCCTGCGCCTCCTCCTCACCGAGACCCTCGTCCTCTGGACGGCGGGTGGGGCGCTGGGCTTGCTCCTGGCCCGGGGCGGCGTGGGCTCCCTCGCCCGTCTCCTGGCGGACGAGATCCCCCCGGTCTTCCGTCTGGGGGTGGACCTGAGGGTAGTGGGGGTGGCCCTCTCCCTCTCCCTTCTCACCGGACTCCTCTTCGGCCTCCCGCCCGCGCTCCGGGTGGTGGGGCAGGACCTGAAGGAGTTCCTGAAGGAAGGGAGAAGGGCCACCGGAGGGATGGGACGCCGCCGCCTGCGGAGCGCCCTGGTGGTGGCCGAGGTGAGCCTCGCGGTGGCCCTCCTGGCGGGGGCGGGGTTGGCGCTGCGCAGCTTCGCCCGGATCCTGGGCACCTCTCCGGGGCTGGACCCGGCCAGCGTCCTCACCGTGGAGGTTAATCTCTCCCCCCTCCGTTACCCAGAGGCGGCGGGGCGCACCGCCTTCTACGTCCAACTCCTGGACCAGCTCCGGGCGCTTCCCGGTGTCGCCTCGGCCGCCACCACCTATGTGGTGCCCATGGGCCCGGGAGGGTGGCAGAACGGCTTCCACGTGGAGGGAGCGCCCCCGGAGGAGGGTGGCCAGCAGACCTTCGCGGAGGTCAGCGCGGTCTCCAACGGCTACTTCCGCACCCTGGGGATCCCCCTGACGCGGGGCCGGGACTTCACCCGGCAGGACGACACCGACGCCCCCGGCGTGGTGATCGTGGACGAGGGAACCGCGGCTCGATACTGGCCGGGTGAGGACCCCATCGGGAAGCGGCTCAAGTGGGGAAGCCACGACTCGGGGAACCCCTGGATGGAG
This sequence comes from Gemmatimonadales bacterium, assembly GCA_041309685.1. Taxonomy (GTDB): domain Bacteria; phylum Gemmatimonadota; class Gemmatimonadetes; order Longimicrobiales; family Gaopeijiaceae; genus JBFYZD01. Next base: position 20,175 of record JBFYZD010000202.1, read on the forward strand.
GTCGTGGGCGTGGCCGGCGAGGTGAAGGTGAACGGGGTGGTGCAGGAAGCGCTCCCGCAACTCTACATCCCCCACTGGCAGGACAACGACGACGGGTACTTCCTCCTGGTGAAGAGCCGGGGAGACCCTCTGGCCCTGGTGGAGCCGGTCGGGCGCATCCTCCGGGGGCTGGACCCGACCATCCCCATGGCCAGCGTCCAGACCATGGAAGGCTACCTGCGGGAGACCACCCGCACGCAGCGCCTCCTGGCCCTCCTCATGGCCGTGTTCGCCGGCGCCGCCGCCCTCCTGGCGGCCGTGGGGATATACGGGGTCATGGCCCGGGTCACCGCGGAGCGGAGCCACGAGATCGGGGTGAGGGTGGCGCTGGGAGCACGGAGCCCCCAGGTGCTGGGGATGGTCCTGAGGGAGGGGCTGACCAGGGTGGGCGTGGGCGTGGCCCTGGGAATGGGGCTGGCCCTGGGGCTGGGCCGCGCCATGTCCGCCCAGCTCTTCGGGATCTCGGCGGCGGACCCGCTCACCTTCCTCCTGACGCCCCTGGCGGTGGCGGCCCTGGCGTTGGCGGCCAACCTCCTCCCCGCCTGCCGGGCCACGCGAGTCGATCCGGCAAGAGCGCTGCAGGCGGAGTAGCCTCCCGAGCCCCCCCCCGCTACTCCGCCCGCACGAGCCTCAGGAGGGTGCGGGTGCCCGCCGTCGGGTAGGGGAGGCCGGCGGCCCCCCTCAACCGGGGTTCCTCCGGTAGCGCTCCGAGGCTCTCATGGTACCTGGGAGGCCCAGGAGCACCGCGTCCACCACGGAGAAGATCGCGGTGTTGGTCCCGATGCCGACGGCCAGGGTGATCCCCGCCAACGCCGTGAAGAGCGGCCTCCGTGCCAGCACCCTCAACGCCGTGCGCAGGTCTCGCAGGAAACCCTCCGCGGCCCATCCCCCCCGCGTAGGCACCAGGCGTCAGGAAGGGCGCCCCATGCCTCCCCCATCCCTCCCCCCGGTGGCCGCCAACTCGGCCTCCCACCCCTCGCCGGTCAGGCCGAACCCCGGCCTCAAGAGCCCGTGCCCTCCTCCCCTCTCAGCTCTTGGGTTCCCGGTAATAGCTCTTGTGGATGATCTTCCACTCCCCATTCACCTTCAACAGGGACATGTAGTCCACGAAGCGGATGGTGGGGTAATCCAGGATGATCTTCCCCACCGCCGCAGTGCCGGCGATGTCCACCGCCTCTATGGTGCGAACGCGCTGGGCCTCGTCCGGGGCGGGCCGGCCCGAGAACCCGGAGAGGAAGTCCTCCAGGGTGATGGTCCTCATCGACCCGTCTTCCAGGACGTAGGTGAGGTGGGCTTCGGGGTGGAAGGCCCTGGCCATGATCGCCCGATCCCCCGTGGCGTGCCCCTGGATGTAGTACCCCAGGGCCTCCCTCACCGCCGCTTCTTCGCCCGGCCCCTGCGCCGCCAGGAAATCGGGGAGGAACGTGAAACAGACGAACGGGAGGAGGAACGCCATCGTTGTTTTCAGACTGCCCATGTTTCGGTCCTCTCGGAAGAAGGGGATCGGGATCGAGGCTGGAAACCCGACTGTGCCTGAAGGCTACGAATCGGGAAGGTATGTATTACTTTTCTCCTGCACACCAGCCCCCAAACCGAGGACCCATGGCCAAGATCCTCATCGTCGATTGGGAAGAAGAAGCGCGTGTCCGCCTCTGGTCCATCCTGGAGGAGGAGGGGCACCAGCTCTTCTTTGCCTCGGACGGGAAGACGGCGCTGGAGCTCTGGCAGAAGAAGAACATAGCGCTGGTGGTCACGGAGCTCTACGTCCCGGAGCTCAACGGGCTCCGCCTCATCAAGGAGCTGATGGAACGGGACCCCACCGCCCGGATCGTGGCCATTTCCGAAATCAGCGCCGACCAGCTCGCCCTGGCGGAGGACCTGGGGGCTTCCGCCATCCTCTACAAGCCGGTCAAGCCCAAGGCGCTCCTGGAAGCGGTCACCAAGGCCCTGGAGGGGTACCGCCCCAAACGGGCCGACAAATGGCGATAGGGGTGGCGGTGGCCTGGACCAGCAGCGCACCGGGGGTGGCGAGCGTGGACCGGGGTTCGGGGCTCGCGAGCGCCGTGTCCAGCGGGAAGGCCATCGTGACGGCCAGGGCCGGAAGCAAGGAGGGGTGAACAAGATGACGGTGCTCCCCCCCGACCGGGCCAAGGTGGCCTTCTGGAACCGCGCCCTCTCGCCCTACATCGGCCCCGAGACCTCCAGGAGCGTGGGCCAACTCCTCGCCTCGGCGCTTCCCTTCGTGGGCCTCTGGACGCTGGCCTACCTGGCCCTCGACGTGAGCTGGTGGCTCACCCTGGCCCTGGCGGTCCCCACCGCCGGCTTTCTCATGCGCCTCTTCATGATCCAGCACGACTGCGGCCATGGGTCCTTCTTCAGGAGCCGGAGGGCCCGGGATTGGACGGGACGCGTCATCGGGGTTCTCACCCTCACCCCCTATGAGTACTGGCGCAAGACCCACGCGTACCATCACGCCCATTCCGGGGATCTGGACCTGAGGGGGTTTGGAGACATCGAGACGCTGACGGTGGCCGAGTACACCGCCCTGCCCTGGCCCAAGCGACTGGGCTACCGTCTGTACCGGCACCCGGTGGTGCTCTTCGGAATCGGCGCCGTCTTCCACTTCCTGGTGATCCACCGGTTCCCCTGGGACACTCCCCGGGAGTGGAAGAAGGCCTGGCAGAGCGTGTGGTGGACCAACCTGGCCCTGACCGGGGTCGTGGCCGTCATGGCCCTCACCATCGGCCTGAAGGCCTTCCTCCTGGTGCACGGGCCCGTGGTCGTGGTCACCTGCGCCGCGGGGGTATGGCTCTTCTACGTGCAGCATCAGTTCGAGAATACCTACTGGCACCGGCATGAGAGCTGGGATTATTACGATGCGGCCCTGGAGGGCTCTTCCCATCTGCTCCTCCCCCGGCCCCTCCAATGGCTCACCGCCAACATCGGCATCCACCACGTACACCACCTCAGCGCCCGCATCCCCAACTACCGGCTCCAGGAAGCGATGGAGGCGGTCCCGGAGCTCAAGGCGGCCACTCGCATCCGGATCCGCGACACCATCGAGCTGGTCCGCCTCACCCTCTGGGATGAGGTGGAGGAGCGTCTGGTGCGGTTCGGAGAAGCCCGGAGGCTCTCGCGGGAGCGCCGGCCCGCCTGAGTCGAACCGGGCAGCGGATGCACCCCGAAGAGCCGCAGTCGAAGACCCGAGGGGGTACCGGGATGTGGCCCCGGCCCCCCGGCCCCGCCCCGAAGGCGACTCTACGGCTCCCCCGGCAAGCCCGATTGCGGAGCCACTCGAAGAGCCGTAGTCGGAGCCGCCGGGGCGGGGCCGCGGGGCCAGGGCCATACCCGGGGGGCTCGCCCCTTACCCGATCCCGACCATCTCGATCTCGAAGGTCAGATCCTTCCCCGCCAGGGGGTGGTTGGCGTCCATCTTCACGAACCCCTCGTCGGATCCGGTCACCAGAACGTCCATCTGGCGCCCGTCCCGGGTCTCCATGCGCATCGTCTCGCCCACCTGGGGATCGTAGCCCTGAGGGAGGTTCTCCCGGGGCACCGTGAAGGTGAGCTGTTTCAGCCTGGGACCGTAGGCCTGGTCCGCAGGAATCGTCTCGCTCTTCGTCTCCCCCACCACCATTCCCAGCACGGCCTTCTCGAACCCCGCAACCACCTGCCCCTTCCCGAGCTGGAACACCAGGGGATCCCGGCCCCGGGAGCTATCGAAGACCGTCCCGTCGTCGAGCTTCCCCGTGTAATGGATGTGGACGAAGTCGCCGCTCTTGGCTTCGCTCATGGCACTCTCTTCCCGTGGAAACAAGGGCGGGCCGGAGAAGCCCGTCCTCCAGCCCGCCGCAACGCGCCCGGGATAGCTAACCCCGAAGGGGGAAAAGGTTCAGCCCCTACTTCCCGCCTTTCCCGATCTTCTTCGCCGCCCCCTGAAGGACCTCCTGGATATCCACCCCGACGGCCGCGGAGACCGCTTCCAGGGTGCCCAACGCTCCATGGACCCTCTGGTTCACGGCGTTGGCCACACCCTGTCCGCCACCCCCATCCAGCACCACCACCCGGTCGATGTCCACGCCCTCCACTGCGGCGATGGAGGTCTCCAGGAGCTGGGGCAGCTTCTCCGCCAGGAGAACGGCAAAGGCGTTGTCCCCGCCCTGCTTCACCTGCTCGTAGAGCATCTTCAGCGCTTCGGCGCTCGCCTTCCCGCGGGCCAGGATGGGAGCCGCCTCCCCCTCCGCCCGGGCCTTCGCCGCCGTCATGGCGGCGTTGGCCGGCTCCACCACATCGGCCTGGAGCCGGAGCTTCTCCCGCTCCACCCTGCGGCTCTCCAGCGCCTTCTGGGCTTCCACCTCCGCCTCCTCGGCCCTCACCTGGGCCGTTCTCTCCACGATCTGCGCCTCCCGGTCCAGCTCGGCCTTCCGCACCCGAAGCAGGTTCTTCGCCTCGGCGATCTGCACGTCGGCCTGGGCTTCCTTGACCTCGGCGATCTGCCGGGCGGAGGCCTGGCGCTGCCGGGTCTCCGCCGCCGCGTCGGCTTCGGCGATCTCGGCGTCCCGGACCGCCTCGGCCGCCTTCTTCCGGCCGATGGCCTCCAGGTAGCCCCGTTCGTCGCTGACGTTCTGGATCTTCAGCACATCCAGATGGAAGCCCAGGGCCGCAAGGTCCTCCCCCGCGTCCTCCGCCAGGGCCGCCGCGAACCCCAGCCGGTCCTCGTTCACCGCCTCCGGGGTCAGAGTGGCCAGCACCCCGCGCAGGTTCCCCATGAGGGTGTCCCGGGCCAGGTCCCGGATCTCGTCCTCCGTCTTCCCCAGAAGACGCTCCACGGCGTTGTTGAAGACCGTCTGGGGCTCCGAGGCGATCTTCACGTTGGCGATGGCCTCGATGTTCAGGGGGATGTTCCCCTTCGAGAAGGCGTTGGTCACGCTGATCTCGATGGGGATGGTCTCCAGCGAGACGTACTGCACCGTCTCGATGATGGGGACCCGAAAAGCCCGGCCTCCGGTAACGGACCGGTAGCCCACCGACTCCCCGCTTTCGAGCCTCCGCTGCTTCCCGGTGAGGACCGCCGCCATGTTGGGGGGCACAATGACGATGAGGGACTTGATGGTGAGGATGGCCACCACGGCCACCACCAGGAGAGTGAAGGCCAGCGCCACGGCGCTGGCGATGAGGTCCGGATTCATGAGTGCCTCCCTGGCAAGGTTACGGTTCCAGCAACAGGTCTTCCACGGGGGCCACCTTCGCCACCCCGTGCTCCATTTCCACGACCATCACTGCCTTCCAGGTGGCGGGGTCCCCCTGCTCCGCCGCCGAGGCGTGAGGGAGGGCCCTCAGCTCCAGTCGCCGTCCCCCCCGCTCCACCACGATCTTCCCCGGAACCCCGAACCGGAGGGGAAGCGTCACCTTCCCCCGCAAGCCCGAGTAGGTGGCCTCGGACTGGAGCGTGCCCGATTCGGTCCGTTTCACGTAGGAGAACGCGACGTTGATCAGGCTCCCCGAAGCCACCCCCGATGCCACCGCAAAGGCGCCCGTGAGGAAGGGGTTTCCGCTCCAGACGAAGGTAAGGAGAGTGCCCACCGAGCCGAAGCCGAAGAGGGAGTAGAACAGGGTCCGGATGGAGAAGACCTTGGAGGCAAGGTGCGCGGAGTCGGCCTGAAGCTCGGTGTGAACCGTGTTCACGTCCACATGGCCCCCACCCAGATCCAGCGACCCGCCGTCCACGTCCAGGTGCCCGGCATCCAACCCCAGGTCCCCGTCCAGGCCACCCACATCCCCTCCGAAGTCCACGTCTCCGTGGCCCCCGAAGAGGTCGCCGAAGACCGAAAGGGCGAGGAATCCGCCGCCGAGGATCAGGGAGAACACGTAAAGGGCGACCATGCTGCCTCCGGGGTGGGGGTTCCCTGGGGCGGGTACTCTCCAGGGCCCAGGGAACGCCGCCGTACTGGTCGAGATACGGGCGCAATCAGGCGAAGCTTCAGGGGCAAGATGCCGGTCGGTCCAGCCCCGCACCAGGGAGACCCCGGCGCCGGGTGGGAGAACCTCGAGGCGGCAGGCAATGGACGGCTCGGCACCGCTCCGTTGCCGAGCCCACCCTCGTGTCGGTAGGATCTCCCACCGATGGAGTGGGTATTCACCTCCGCTTCCGCCCCCCCACGGGGCGGTCGCCATCGTGGGCCCCGGACGGGGCCTTCCGGCCCGAGCCCAACCCGCCGATCTCAGGGGATCATGACCTTGCTGCCCGACACGACCGAGATTTCCGCGGCGGACCTGGCCCGCCTCATGGAAGCGGCCGCACCCGTTCAGATCATGGACCTCCGGGCTCCGGAACGGGTGGCCCAGAGCCGCATCGATACCCTCCCGCCGGAGCGGTTCCACAACATCCGGGGGTCGGAGCTCATGCAGCACACCTCCCTGGCAACCACCGGCCTGGATCCCCGGCTCCCGACGGTGCTGATCTGCGGCCAGGGGAAGGACTCCCAGATCCTCGCCTTCCACCTGGGACGCCTGGGGTTGGATTCGTTGTCCTTGAAGGGGGGGATGGTGGCCTGGATGAACCTCGCCCTTCCCAGGGAGCTGGACCCTCCCCAGGGCGTGGATCGCCTGGTGCAGCTCGACCGGATAGGCAAGGGATGCCTGGGCTACCTGGTGGTGAGCAGCGGCGAGGCCTTGATCGTGGACCCACCCCTCCAGGTCCAGCCCTACCTGGACCTGCTGGAAGAGACCGCCGCCACCCTGGTGGGCGTCGCCGACACCCACGTTCACGCCGATTACGTGAGCGGAGCCCCCGGCCTGGCCCATGATCTGGGAGTCCCCTACTACCTCCACCCAGCCGACTCGGTCTATCCTTATGACGGCACCCCGGGGAAGGTGGACTTCCGCGCCCTCTCCGACGGAGACCGCCTGGAGGTGGGTAAGGCCGTTCTGAGGGTGGTCCACACGCCCGGCCACACCGAGGGGAGCGTGAGCTACCTCCTCCAGGAACGGGCGGCTCTCACCGGGGACTTCCTCTTCGTGGAGTCCATCGGACGGCCGGATCTGGGTGGGAGGGAGGAGACGTGGGCCGTGCGGCTGTGGGAGAGCGTGGAGCGGGCAAAGGGGGAGTGGGGACCGGGAATGGCCATCTATCCGGCCCATTACGCGTCACCACGGGAAAGACGGATGGGGAATGCGGTCGGGATCGACTTCGAGACCCTTCTGCGGGAGAACCCCACCCTGGGAATGGCTGACAAGGACGAATTCGTGAGCTTCATCCTTGACAGCAAGGCTCCCTTCCCTGAGGGGTACCGGAAGATCAAGGCGCTGAACCTGGGGCTGGCTCCCCTGGTGCCGGAAGAGGTGGAAGAGCTGGAGATGGGTCGAAACGAATGCGCTCTGGGAGGAATCAAACCGTGAATCGCCCTGTGCTGGCTGCCGCCGTCCTGGCGGTGGGAATGATCCTGGCGGGAGGGCTGGTGGGGTGGGGGTTCCAGGCCGGCCGCTCCGCAGACCGGTTCGTTACCGTGAAGGGGATGACCGAACGGGAGGTGGAGGCGGACCTCGCCCTCTGGCCCCTCCAGATCGTGGCCGCCGACAACGACCTGGCAGCCGCCCAGACCGGGATGGAACGGATGGTGGAGCGAACCCGGGCCTTTCTCCGGGACAACGGGATACCGGACGACCAGGTCACCATCCAGGGCTTCCGGGTCCAGGACGCGCAGGCGAATCCCTATCAGGGATCGGGAGCCGCGAACCGCTTCATCATCACCCAGACCCTCATGGTCCGGTCCGAGGAACCCCGGGTGGTGGACGCGGCAGGGCAGAAGGTGGGGGAACTCGTCCAAGCCGGTGTCGTCCTGACCTCCGGGCAGGAGTACGGCCCGGGAGGCCCGACCTTCATCTTCACCCGGGTGAACGACGTGAAGAGCGAGATGCTGGCGGAAGCCACCTCCCGGGCCCGGGAGGCGGCAGCGGAATTCGCCTCGGCCTCGGGAAGCCGGGTGGGGAAGATCCGTCAGGCCAGCCAGGGCGTCTTCCAGATCCTCCCCCGGGACCAGGCCCCCGGGATCCAGGAGCAGAACCAGCGCCTGAAGACGATCCGGGTGGTCACGACGGTGGAGTACCTGCTGGAGGGGTGACCCATGACTCCGGGGGCGCCCTCAGGCGCCCCCGGAGTCCCTCCTTCAGGACAGATTGTCCCGGGGGCCGTCCGCTCTGTCCGACGGCCCCCCTTTTCTTTCAGGTCACGCCACCTGCGCCTGCCGCTCGGCCTCCCGGAGCTTGTAACGGAGAATGGCCTCCTGGGTGCGGCCGGTCACGGAGTGAGGGGCCACCCGGCCGCAGAAGCCGATCCCGTCCACCGGCACGCAAAGCCGGTGACACCAGTGGGAGTGGCTCTTGGTCAGGGGGCATCCCAGACAGGTGTACTCGGGGACTCGGGTCCGCTCCCGCTTCACGAGGCGACGCGTGGCCATTCTGATATCCTCTCTTCCCTTAACCGGGCTAAGCAAACAAGAATCATTCTCGTTATCAATAATAGCAGCTTTCGTGCCGGAAACCACCATTTCGCGGCCGGTGTTCCCCGCGAGGGGGGGAAAGCCTATCCTGTCCGGAGAGGGCACCGTGGGCCACCACCGAAGGAGCCGATTCCATGGAGGCAGCAAAGGTACCGGGAGTCATCGTCGGCCACTCGAACATGGACCTGGATTGCCTGGGCTCCATCGCCCTGGCCCGTCATCTCTTTCCCGGGTATGCCGCCCTCCAGAGCCGGCACGTCCACCCCGTCGCCATGCCCCTGGTGACCATGTACAGGATCCACCTCAAGCTGGCCCCCCCGAAGGAGTTGAAGGGAGCGCCGGTCGAGCACCTGGTGGTGGTGGATACCCGCTCCCGGGACCGGATCACGGAGTACCTGGAGCTCTTCCAGGGGGAGCCGGGCCGGATCGATGTGTACGATCACCATCCCGGCGACTCGAGGGACATCCCCAACGCCACCTTCCACGAGAGCACCTTCGGATCGAACACCACCTTCCTGGGCACCCTCCTCATGGAGCAGGGGATCCGGATCACCCCCGACGACGCCACCATCGCCCTGACGGGGATCTTCGCAGACACCGGGAACTTCACCCACCCCAACATCACGGAGGCGGACTTCGACGTGGCCTCGTACCTCCTGGCCTCCGGCGCTTCCATGGCCCTGGTGAAGACCTTCCTGAGCCCCCTCCGGGAGAGGATGCAGGTCACCACCTTCCACCAGGTCATGAAGGACCTGGTGTTCCGGACCATCCGGGGGCACACCATCCTCCTCAGCTACACGGAGCTGGACGGCCCCCGGCAGGGCCTCAGCCCCGTCGTGGAGAAGATCTTCGAGGTGGAGAACCCCGATGCCTACTTCGCGGTCTTCGGTTTCAATCACAACCGGAGCGCCGTGATCATCTCCAGGAACCAGAAGGAGGACATCGAGCTGGACCGGGCCATGGCAGCCTTCGGGGGAGGGGGCCACAAGAAAGCGGCGTCCGCCACCATCAAGGACGTCGAGGGAAAGGAGGTGTTCGATACCCTCCTGGAGTTCCTGGAGCGCTCCCTCAAGCCCGCGGTCACGGCCAGGGACCTCATGACTCCGGACGTGACGGTGATCGCGGAGGACACCACCCTCCTGGACGCCGCCATCCTGCTGGAGCGGATCAACCACACCGGGTGTCCGGTGGTGGACGGCGCGGGCGCCCTCACCGGGTTCGTCACGCTCCGTGACATCATGAAGGGGCGCCGCTCGGCCCAGATGCACGCCCCGGTCAAGGCGTACATGACCCGCAGGGTGATCACGGCCTCCCCTTCCACCACCTTCCGGGAGATGGAGGAGCTCCTCCTCACCCACAACATCGGCCATCTCCCCGTCCTGGAGGACGGGAGGATCGCCGGGATCCTCACCCGCACCGATTACCTGGCCTTCCGCAGGCAGGAGAAGGAGTTGGCCAGAGCCGTGCAGGAGAGCCTCTCATGACCGG
>JBFYZD010000203.1:0-21788 GCA_041309685.1 Gemmatimonadales bacterium
ATGGTCGCCTCCACTTCCTGCCTGTACCACAGGTGCGTGAGCCCCCCGGTGCACCTGTCCCTTGTGACGAAGACCCCGTCCTTCAGCTCCTCCGCCGGGAGCCCGCGTGGCGACTTGGAGCCTGCCGCGCCGAGGCCGGTGGCGAGCGCCAGCGTTCCGTCTGGCGCGATGGCCTCGGGGCGGTTCTCCTCTGAGCCACACTCAACGCAGAGCAGCCAGAACACCACTCCCTCGCACATCAAGTAGGGGGTCGGAGGGTTAGATGTATCGCACGTCACCGGCAGGCCGCCGGAGTCGCAGAAGCCGCACCCCTGCAACTGCGCCAGGCCCGCCTCCGGCCGCCCGGCCAGCATCGCAAGGGCGGTTGCCCCGGCGAGTGCTGCCTTCATCAGCATCCTCATGTCCACGTCCTTTCCTTGCACCTGCGTGATTGAATCCCGCCGCTCCTATGGGGCCCTCCAGCGCCACTCATATCGCACGACTTCGACCCTGTTCAACCGGCGCACCGCAATGAGCACCTGCTCTCCGCTGCCTGAGGCCACGAAGCCGAGGGGCGCCTCCAGCAGTCGATGCCCGACCAGGGAGCCAACCTCGTCGAAGACAAGGATCAGGCGTCGGTCGCTGGTGAGATCCGCCAATGTCTGCAAGATGTCAGAGCCGAGGGGAAGGGCAGCCAGGGAAACCCAGTTCCCGCTCCTTCCCTCGCCCGGCTTGATGCCCAGACTGTCCAGAAGTGGCGCGGGAGGCTCGACCGCCTGCACGAACCTGTCCCCCTCCCATACCCGGACGCGGAACGGCGAGGATGTCTCGGCGACAAGGACACGGTCGTCCCGTGCGGCGAGCATCCCCACAGCATCCACCGATGCCAGCTCGGTCATCCGGATATCTTCACCAGATTCCAGGCGGAGCAGGCGCCTCTCCAGCGCTCCTGCCGAGATGCCCTCGACCAGGACGACCCAATCCGATCCCGACCACACCCCATGAACCAGGTGGTGGGTGGAAGCGAAGGTGTCCGCGGATAGCAGGTGCCCTTCCCAGTCCAGCAGATGGACTGCGATGGGTTCGATGCTCAGCACCTCGATGAGCCCATCGGCCCTGAGGCCGGCCGCGTTGGCGCTCAGCTTCTCGGGCAGGGCCATGGCCCTCATCGAGTCCAGTCCCCGGTTCAGCAGGATGATCTCGTCGGGCGACCAGACCAGCACTTCTCCTCCGATGGCCAGCGAGACACCCCTCAGCCGAAACGCCTCGGGAGCAAGCCACCGGGCCTGCTCGACCAGGTCGATGCTCGGCTGCTGGGCAGTGAGGGGCGATTCGCAGAGGACGCTCACGAGGACGCAGAGAAGGGCCCTCACCGAGGCACCCCGGGCCGCGGGCCTGGTCTGCTCCCGCCAAGCGACGAGGGCCCAGGATACGCGATCCGCTGGGCTCCTCTCGGGGAACCGGATTTCACCCCGCGGCCATTCCCCCACGGTTGATCCTCCCTTCCTCCGCGTGCGACCGCTGCTCCTCCGCTACCTCCCCCGGTGGGCCCCAAGAGCCAGCGGGCCGTCCCCCTTCGCGGGGTTCCGGGGACCTGCCCCCCTCCCGGTATGCGCCGCCCATCTGCGCAGGGGATAGGGGCAAGGCACCGGTACCCTCAAGTGGCTCCGCGTCTGCGGACCCGGCCCCAAGCCTTCGCCCAACGTTGGCCCAAGATACTCTCCTCCTCCACCCATGGGTTGACAGAATGTTGCATTCCTTGACAAACGGTTGCTGGCGTTTCGGGACGGCCCGGGCATCGGCGGAAACGGGCGATGGCTGGAGTGGATGGGACATCACTCCCCGGGCTCGACCCTACCAAGGACGTCTCCCCCCCCACCATGGCTTCCGCCGCCCTCAGGCCGAGCTCCCAGAACGTCTTCCTGGCGGCGTCGGATCTGGTGCACCGCAGGGTGGGGCGGGAGCGGTGCGCCACTCCGGACGGCGTCATGTCCAGCAAGCGGGAGACCTCATCCCAGTTCCCGCCTTACCTGCAGGCCGGGAACCCGACGCGGACGCGCCGGATGACCTCGGGGAGATCCACGCGGCCGGATCGCTCGGCTCGCCAGAGCGTAGAGCGGTGACAGCCGAGGGCCGATGCGACCTCGGAGAGGCAGGCCGGGGGCTTCCCCTCCTGTGCACGGTCGGTCAGGAGCCGGAAAGCCGCACGCAAGATGGGAACCCGTGGCACTCGCTCCAGCCCGATGGCCGCGAGGGCGAGAAAGAACCGGGCCGTGGACTTCTCCAGCATCCATCGGGAGAACATGAGGGGTGAGCCGGTCTCCGCCAGGAAGAGGCTCTTGGGCCCGCGGAGACCCTACGGCTGCGCGGCGTTCCGTCGGTGCAACCCCCGATCCCCGCTCCTTCCACCAGGAGACGGTCCGCAAGCTGGACCACCTCCACCTGTTCCATTGCCTCCGGGCCAACAAGTCCATGGCCGCCTGGGGGGTGGAGGCCCGGGTCCCCTTCCTGGACCTTGAGTTCCTGGAGGTGGCCATGGGGATGGACCCGGCCGCCAAGATGGTGGGCCCGGACGGGCTGGAGAAGCGGGTGAGCGACGGCGACCTGCGCTCGGCGCCGTTCCGGTTCCCCCACAACCCCCCGAAGACCAAGGAGGGGTACCTCTACCGGGCGATCTTCGAGGAGCACTTCCCCCTCCCCTCGGCGGTGGAGTGCGTGCCGGGGGGGGGACTCGGTGGCGTGCAGCACGCCGGAGGCGCTGGCGTGGGACGCGGGGTTCGCCGCCAAGCCCGACCCCTCGGGGCGTGCGGTGCGGGGGGTGCACCAGGAGGCGTACGAGTTGGGGGGGGGAAACGCGTTTCCTGTGAAACGTGTCTCCCCGCATGGGCCGGTGGTTGCCTCTATGCCGGGCTCCACCCGCAGCGTGTGAACGGCTGAGGCAGCCAGACGCCCGGGTGGCCGAGCTGGCCACTCGGGCGGCCCCGTTCTTCGGCGTCTCGCCGCTTGACCCCCGAGCGCCGTCCCCTCCCTCCATTCCTTTGCCCCTCCACCGGCCCCTCCGTGAGATCGAGACGCAGGCGGACGGCGCTTGTGGAGACAGGCGGTTGGCGCTTGCTAATCCAATGCGGAACTTTCAATCAGTACGGTCGCCACCACTCCGGATCCCCGGCTGAACCATGAGCATCCCCCGCTTCATCGCACCCGTCCTGGAGGATCTCTTCCGCAAGTATCCGGTTGTGACCATCAACGGCCCCCGGCGGTCCAGGAAGACAACCCTGTGCCGCTCGGTCTTCCCTGAACCGCCCTATGTGAACCTCGAGGCTCCGGACATCAGGACCTATGCCCAGGAGGATCCCCGCGGGTTCTTGGGAGGCTATGCGGACGGAGCCATGCTGGACGAGATCCAGAGGGTTCCGGATCTCCTCTCCTACATCCAGCCTCTGGTGGACGAGAAGGGCAGGAACGGGCTCTTCGTTCTCACGAGGAGCCAACACTTCGGCCTTTCGCAGGCCATCGGGCAGTCTCTGGCGGGGTCGCACAGCCCTCCTGCGCCTCCTTGCCCTATCCCTTGGGGAGCTGAAGGCCCTGGGGCCGCTTCCCGACACCGATCGCCTTCTCCATTCGGGGCTCTACCCCCGGATCCACGACCAGCGGCTGGATCCCACCCAGGCTCTGGGGGATTACCTGGAGACCCATGTGGAGAGGGATGTGCGACAGCTCCTGGAGGTCCGAAACCTCCCTGAATTCCAGAGGTTCGTGCGGCTCTGCGCCGGCCGCACGGCCCAGCTTCTCAACCTGCAGAGGCTGGATAACGATGCCGGCTGCGGCCACAGCAGGCCGTCGAGCTCCCGAAGCCGGTAGCTGAAACCGTCGATGTGAAGGATAGGGACGTGATGGAGTAGGCGGTCGGGGATCACCGTGGTGAGGACCTCGTCGCCGGCGAAGATCTCCGGCCAGTCGCGAACGTGCTTGTTCGAGCTCTGGATGACGGAGCCCTTCCCGTAGCGGGCGCGAGAAGCGGGTGAGCGGCGGCAACCTGCCCCCGGCCCCGTTCCGCTTCCCCCACCGATCTCGGAAGACCAAGGAGGGGCATCCCTGCCGGAGGAGCGCTTCCCCCTTCCCTCGGCGGTGGAGTGCGTGCCAGGGGGGAGACTCGGCGGCGTGCAGCACGCCGGAGGCGCTGGCCTGGGACGCAGGGTTCGCGGCCAGACCCGACCCCTCGGGGCGGGCGGTGAGGTGTCACTCCGGCCGCGCAGGAGCGTAGAGGGAGGTGATGTCTCCGATGGGCGACTTCCGCCCGGGCGCGCGGGCGGCGCTCCCACCCCGCGCGCCAGCCCCATTCTTGCCGAAGGTAGGGACCGAGATGAACCGTCTCCTCACCGCCGGGTCCATCCTCCTCGCGATCCCGGCGGCGCTCTCCCCCCTGCCCCTCTCCTCCCAGGTGCCCACTGTGGAGGAGATGAGGGCACGCTGCGGTCGGGCTATGGCTCCGGGCGCAGACATCGGCGACCTCAAGGCCCTGCGCTTCAGGGAATCGAACGCGGGGAGCGCGGCGGCCACGACGTGGGAGATCGTGCGCCCGAACCTCGTCCGAAAGGAGAGGGAGGGGGCATGGGTCCTTCTTTTCGACGGGGAGCGGGCGGGGTACCTCCAGGGACCTCCACGGGAGGACGGGTCGCTGGAGGGCCCGCACCTCGTCCCACCGGAGGATTGGCACCACTTCGAGATGGACATCGCCATCCACATCCCGGCGTTCCTGGATCACCCGGCGGAATACCGGGGCGGGGTGAGCGTCGAGGGCCGGCCTGCGCATGTCCTCTCCGTCCGCCTCCCCATGGGAGGCGTGGCGACCTACGCCCTGGACGCCGAGTCCTTCCTCCCGCTTCAGGTGGAGCTCCCCGGCTGGGGCTTCGTGCGGCGCCTCGAGGACTACCGCGAGGTCGGAGGCTTCCTCCTCCCGCACCGCTACCGGGATCCATCCGACGCTTCGCGGACCGCGGTGCTCACTTCCCTGCTCGTGAACCCGGAAACGGACCCGGCCCGCTTCCGTTTCCCCGCAGTCATCCGGTGATCGGGGGCGGGCCTCGCGGCCGAGGCCCCCCCCGTTTCAGCGCCCGCTCAACGCTCTCCCGACCCGGCCTCCCCCTTTTCGATCGCCTTCCTGAAGTGGGAGTCGTACCACTCGATGATCCGGGCCCAGTGGTCCCGGAAGTCGCTCTCCGACGCCCCGGCCCGGCCGGCGCCGTGCCCCGCCTTCATGTAGTTCACCCACACGACTTCCTTCCCCAGCCTGCGCAGCGCGTAGTACATCTCGCGCGTGTTGGTGGCGGGGACGTTCCAGTCCCCCTGGCCGGTCATCAGGAGGAGGGGGGTCTTGATGCGGTCGGCGTACATCACCGCGGAGTGGGCCCAGTACTTCTGGGGCTGCTCCCAGAGGGTGGCTCCGATGCGGTCCTGGGACTCCTCGGCGGCGTTGAAGTTCCGGGTGGTGATCTTCTCCGAGTCCCCCAGGAAGGAGACGATGTTCACCTTCCCGGAGATGTTGATGGCGGCGGCGAAGCGGTCCGTCTGGGTGATGATGAGGTTGGTGGCGTACCCGCCGTAGCTGGTGCCGTGGATCCCCAGGCGCCGCCCGTCCACCATCCCCCGGTCCATGAGGGAATTGATGGCGGTGGTCACCCCCTTCGTCCAGGCCTCGCCGGGGAACCCGACCTCCAGGTCCACGGAAGGCTGGAGGACCATCCACCCCTGCGCCGCCAGGATCTGGGCGCCGTAGTTGAACCCGTTGTCGAAGAAGGTCTCGTAGATCTCAGCCACCAGGGGCACCGCCGTCCCTTCCCGGTAGTCCGGTGGGAGGTGCAGGACTCCCCGGAGCGTGTCGCCGTCCACGTCCAGGTAGCTGATGAGGCGGCTCTCGGAGAAGGCCACCTCCGCCAGCCAGGGGTTCGTGTCCGTCAGGGGTTGGGGGCTCTCGAAACGACCCCCCGCCATCCAGAGCTCCTCGGGCCGGTCCCCGTCGGAGCGCCGGAAGAGGATGCGGGAGCCGTCCTCCGCCACCGTCCACCCGCGGTACAGGTTCGAGTCCAGGACCAGGAGCTCCTCCTGCCGTCGTTCCAGGTCGTAGCGGACCAGCCCCCGCTCCCAGATCTCCCGGCTGGACCGGCTGGCGTAGAGGTACCTCCCGTCCCCGGTCCACTGCACGACGGCGAGCTGGGGACCCTTCCCCCACTCCTCCCGGTTCTCCCCCGGGAAGGCCCACACCAGCGCCGGTTCGGCGCCCTCCTGCAGGACGTAGTAGCCGTCCTGGGCCCGGAGGAGGAGGGACTTCGAATCGGGATGCCACCGGTCCAGGGAGAAGCTCCGCTTGGTGGAATCGCTTGCGGAAAGGGGCTTCCTGAACTCCTCGGTGAGGTTCCTGGCGCTGTCGGCCTCCAGCCCCTTCAGGAAGACGTTCCCCCGGTCGGCCCAGGCGAAGGAGGTCCCGTCGGGGCTGAAGGTGAACCGCACCCGTCTCTCCCCCTTCTCGTGGATCTCCACGGCCTCGGCCCCCTCCGCCAGATCCTGGCGGAAGTAGGCGAACTCCGTTCCTTCGCCGCTCTTGTACGAGGTCTTCCGGGGGGTGGAGACCGTGTAGGTGAGGTGGGTCCCGTCAGGGCCCACCCGGACGTCCTGATAGGCCGCCTCCGGGGCCAGGACCCGGAGGGACCCGTCCTGGAGGCTCACCACCGCCAGCTCCATGAGGCTCCCCCGGTTGCGCACCGCGTCCCAGGCCAGGAAGGGCTCCGAGGCATCCTGCACCACGATGGGGCCGGTCTCCATGGCCAGGTAGGCGGCACCGGCGTCGGCGGCCCAGGTGGGAGTGCGGATCCCCACCACCACCCCGCTCCCGTCCGGGAGCCACTCCAGGGGACCGCCCCAGGCCAGCTCCCGCGCCGGGCTCAGCCGCACGGCCCGCGCCCTGCCCGAGGCCCGGTCCCACACCTCCAGCCTCACCACCCCGTCCACGTACCGCCGAAAGGCGAGGCGCTCCCCGTCCCCGGACCAGGATAGCCCCTGGACGTTCACGGGCTCGTTGAAGACGGGGCGCCTCTCCCCCGTCCCGGCGTCCAGGACCATCACCTCGGCGTCGGAGGGGCCGATGTAGGTGGGGTCCCCGTAGCGGAAGTGGTCCGTCCCCAGGCGGCTCCCGGTGGTGGAGACCGTCGCGGCGACCCAGCGTGCGTCGTCGGTCACGTCGGCGACGCTCAGCGAACGGACCCGTAGCGCGTCGTCCACCGTGAAGGGGCGGAGGGTCTGCCCCGAAGCCAGGGCAGGAAGGAGGGCCAGGGCCAGGGCGACCCCGAGGAGGGTGGCCGGCGGGGCGGATCGGCGTTGGCGACGAGGAACGGCCGGGTGCGGCATGGATGGCCTCCGATGAGGGGTCGACATTGAAGAGGAGGAAGGTAGGTTCCCCATGGCCGGGGGGGAAAGGCACCGCCCCATCGAGGCCGTGGACACTCCGGGACGATGGGCCTAGGATTCACGGGCCGATTCCCACCCCAGGGGAGGAGAATACCGGGTGACCAGGACGGACGACCTCCAGACACAAGGATCCCGGGCCCTCCGGCAGGTGGACCGGGCCTGGAGCCGGGTCCGGCGTCTCGGTCGTGCCCAACACTTCCGGCTCCTCCTCATGGCGGTGGTGGTGGGGGTGGTGGCGGGCGTCGGTGCCATCGCCGTCCAGGAGCTCATCGCCCTGGTTCAGTGGGTCTTCTGGGGGTCTCCCCGTGACGTCCTGGAGTCGGCAGCCGAGGCGCCCGCATGGCGGGTCCTCCTCATGCCGGCGCTGGGAGGACTCTTCGTGGGGCCGCTGGTCTGGTTCGGAGCCCGGGACGCTTCCGGGCATGGCGTGCCCGAGGTCGTCCAGGCCCTCCTCCTGAGGGGCGGGCGGATCCGGGGACGGGTGGCCTTGGTGAAAGCGGCGGCCTCCTCCCTGACCCTGGGCTCCGGGGGAAGCGCCGGGCGGGAAGGACCCATGATCCAGATCGGGGCCTCCCTGGGCTCCGTCATCGCCCAGTGGAGCCGGCTGAGCGAGGAGGGGATCCGCACCCTGGTGGCCGCCGGGGCCGCGGGTGGGCTGGCCGCCGCCTTCAACGCCCCCATCGCCGGGTCCCTCTTCGCCCTGGAGGTGGTCCTGGGGGATTTCGCCATCGCCTCCTTCTCTCCGGTGGTCATGGCGGGTGTGGCGGCCACGGCCGTGTCCCGGGCCTGGTACGGCGACGCCCAGGTCTTCGACATCCCCATCTACACCCTGGAATCGACGGGGGAGTTCCTCCCCTACGCCATCCTGGGGCTGGTGGCCGGATTCGTGGCGGTGGGGTTCACCCTCTTCCTCTACGGGCAGGAAAAAGCCTGGGAGAGGGTGGCCGTTCCCCCCTGGTTCAAACCCGCGGTGGGAGGGGTGGTGGTCGGCGGGGTAGGGCTGGCCTTTCCCGAGGCCCTGGGCATCGGGCACCTGGCCATGGACCGGATGCTGGAAGGACAGGTGGGGCTGGGGCTTCTCCTGGCCCTGGTGGTCATGAAGATCGCGGCCACCTCCCTCACCCTCGGCTCAGGAGGCTCCGGGGGGGTCTTCGTGCCCTCCCTCTTCGTCGGTGCCGCCCTGGGGGGAGCCATGGGCATGGTGGTGGGCCAGTGGGCCCCCTTCCCCCACGGTGGGCCCGGAGCCTATGCCCTGGTGGGGATGGGGGCGGTGGTGGCCGCCACCTCCCACGCCCCCCTCACGGGGATCGTCATCATGTTCGAGATGACGGGGGACTACCAGATCATCCTCCCGGTGATGGTGGCGTGCATCCTCTCCACCGTGGTCGCCTCCTCCCTGAAGGAGGAGTCCATCTACACCCAGAAGCTCAAGTGGAAGGGGATCTCCCTGAAGCAGGGACGGGAGGAGAGCATCCTTCAGCAGCTGAAGGTGGAGAGCGTGCTGCGGCGCGATTACGGGTCCTTCCCCGAGGATGCGGACCTCCGCTCCATCCTGGCCGAGGCCCTGGGGAGCACCCGGACCACTTTCCCCGTCCTGGATCCCGATGGAGCCCTGGCCGGGGTGATCCGGGTCCAGGACCTGCACCGGGCGCTGGACGACAGGGGAGCGCTGGAATCCGTGGTGGTGGCCGCGGACCTGGCCTCACCCTCCCGTTCGGTGCATCGGGACGCCAACGTGGAGGAGGCCCTGGAGATCCTCACCGAGACGGGGGCCGAACTCCTTCCGGTGGTGGATGAAGGGGACAAGGTGGTGGGGATCGTCCTGGCCGGGGACATCCTGGAACGCTACTCCCATGAGCTCAGAAAGCTCCGCCTGGCCTCCACCATCGCCAACCGAAAGAGCTTCTCCGTCCAGACCGACGGGATGGAGCTGGGGCACGGGGTGCGCCTGGCGGAGGTGGAGGTGCCCCCCTCCCTCCAGGGCCTCACGCTCCGGGAGGCGGGGCTGAGGGCCCGGTTCGGCCTGGAAGTCCTCTACCTGTTGAAGGGGCCCGAGGGGGTCCGGAAACTCGCCGCCCCGGACCTCACCCTGGAGGCGGGGGACCGCATGGTCATCCTGGCCGAGGCTTCCTCCCTCCATGACTTCCAGGAGAGGACGGCGGCCAGGGTGGTGCCTTCCACCTTGCACCCCTGAGGGAGGCCGGCGGGGAAGCATCCCCGAGGGGAGGTCCCTGCCGCCGGGATCCCTTAACGAAACCCACCCATCCGGTGTCTCTGGGTATCAGGCCAATGAAAGACCCGATGTGGTTTCTTCCCCTTTTCTTCACCGGAGGACCCCGATGCGCCGTTTCGCCCCCCTCTTCATTCTCCCCCTCCTGCTCCTCCTGGTGGCTCCCCTTCGGGCCCAGAACATCACCGGGGCCTGGGAGCTCACCTCCGAGGGTCCCCGTGGGCCCAGGACGACCACCGTGACCTTCGTCCAGGAGGGAACCGCCGTCTCCGGTACGGTCCAGCTGGCCGCCATGGGCGGACGCCCCGGTGGTGGCAACCCGCCTCCCAACGCTCCGGCCATGCCCCGGCAGATCGAGTTCAAGGACGGGAAGCTGGAAGGGAACACGCTCACCTTCTCCGTCACCATGGGAATGGGGGAGCGCTCCATGAGCCAGACCTACACGGCTACGGTCAGCGCGGACGGCAAGACCATGGAAGGAACCATGGCCGGCGGCATGCGCCAGACCGAGCCGGTTCCCTTCAAGGGAGTGAAGAAGGAAGGCTGACAGCCGGTCCCGGGGGAGCGGCCGCGGCCGCTCCCCTACCCTCCGGCGCTGGTGTACCGCCGAAGGGCCACCCGCCACAGGAGCCGGGTCAGCCCCAGGAGGACCGTGGCCACCGCCATGGCCGCCAGGGCTGCTTCCGTTCCCATCCTCCCCGTCAGGATGGACGGGGGGATGGTCGTGATCCATGCCATGGGCAGGATGTAGACCAGGATGAACCGCAGCGGACCGGGGTAGGCCGAGACCGGAAACCGGGCGGACTCGAAGAGGGCATCGAAGAGGACCGCCAGGTTCTCCACCGCCACGAACCAGAAGGCCAGGGTCATGAGGGCGAGCCAGAGGGCGTACACGATGGCCACCCCCGCCCCCAGCGCCAGCGCGAAGGCCGCCACCGACTCCAGGGAGGGGACCCGGTCCAGGCGGTGGAGGGCATAGGCCGTCAGACCCAGCCCGAAGACCACGTCGGTGACATGCCACACCACCAGGCGCCGGAAGGAGACGTGGAACTGGGGATCCACGGGCTTGGTGAGGACGAAGTCCAGGGATCCCTGCCGCACCAGCTGCACCAGTCGTCCGATGTTGGGGCGCAGGAACGCCTCCACGACTCCCGCGACCGTATTGAACACACCCAGGAGCGTAGCCACCTCCCAGAAGCCCCACCCTCCCAGGGTGGAGGTCTGCCGGAAGAAGATCCCGGCCGTGAGGAGCGCCGCCACCAGCCAGAAGGCCGTGCTGGCGAGGCTGGCGAAGAAGTTGGCCCGGTACTGGAGCTCCTCCTCCAGGTTGGCGGCCCAGAACGCCCTCAGGACCGCAGCATAGCGGCGCAGCGTGCCGCCGCCACTTCCGGCGCGGGCCGTCCCTGGCGCCTTTGCCTCCCCCACCCTCCCCCTCACCCCCCCACCCCCTCGTAGCGTGTCACTCCCCTGGACCATGCCAGGCGATAGGCTCCGAGCCAGGCGGCGAACCAGAAGATCTGTCCCCCCACCCCCCCACAGGCGCCGTCGAGGGTGGCCCCCGCCCCGGTCCGGACCTCCACGGGAAAGGCCAGCATGGAGCGGAACCAGAGGAAGGAGGCCGCGGCCGCCGCGAAAGGGGGGAGGATGGAGAGGGGGGCGATGCGCCCCGCCAGGAAGAGGGAGACGCCGTAGTGGAGCTCGAAGAGCCCCGTGGCCCGGGTGATCCAGAAGGCCAGGAGCCCGTGGACATAGCTCACCAGAAAGCGGATCCCCCCGGCCAGGACCACCGCCACCAGGGCTCCCGCCCAGCGGAGCGGGTCCACGGGAAGGCGGACCGCGGGCCAGAAGGCCGCCGTCACTGCCCAGACCACCACCAGGAGGGACGCGCTCCCGGCCTTGTAGGCCAGGTTGTCGGCGATGGCTTCGTGAATGGGGTTGATGGGGCGGACCAGGCGGTAGTTCAGCTCCCCCTCCCGGATCCACCGGTCCACGAACCAGATGTCCCAGGCCAGGGTGAGCTGGTCCACCAGCATGAGGGCGAAGAAGTAGCGGGCGAAATCGCCCCTGGCGTACCCGGCCACCTCCCCCTCCCCCGCCACGCTCCACCAGACGGAGAGCATGACCAGAGGCTGGGCGAGCCCCAGGACGAGCCAGATGGCGATGGCGGGCCGGTACTGGAGGTCCACGAGCCAGGCGGTGCGGAAGAGGGCCCAGTAGCGCTCCCGCCACGAGCTCGGCCGGCCGGGGAAGGCCGGGCCCGTGGAGAGCCCCGTGGAGAGCCCCGTGGGGACCGCGGGCCCCGAGGCCGGCTCAGCCACCGTCGGCCCCCCCCGCCTCCGCCCCTTCCCCCCCTTCCCCGGCGAAGGCCCGGCGGATGATCTCCTCCACCGGGGGCTCCTGTATGGCCAGGTCCAGGACGTGGAGCTCCGCCAGGAGCCCCTGGCTGGACCGGGCCACCTCCCCCTTCGGCACCTCCAGGACCGCCCTGGGGAACTGGTGCTCCAGGACCTTCCCGTACCGCTCCAGACTCCCGGGGGGCGCGTCCTCCGCCAGCGCCAGCTCGATGCGCCGCACCGGAGCCAGTCGGGCGGAGAGCGCCGCCAGACCACCGTCGTAGAGGAGGCGGCCATGGTTGATGATCAGGACCCGTGGCGCCAGGGCCGTGACGTCGGCCATGTAGTGGGAGGTGAGGAGGATGGTGGCCTGGTAGCGGTCCCGGTAACGGCGCAGGAAGGTCCGGATGGTCTCCTGGGCCGTGAGGTCGAGCCCCAGGGTCGGCTCGTCCAGGAAGAGCAGCTCCGGCCGGTGGAGGAGGGAGGCCGCCAGCTCGCACTTCATCCTCTCCCCCAGGGAGAGCTGCCGCACCGGCTTGTCCAGAACCTCCCTCAGCTCCAGGAGCCGAACCAGCTCGTCCCGGGCCTCCCGGTAGGGCGCCTCCCCGATGCCGTAGAGGGCCCGGTTCAGGAGGAAGGTCTCCTCGGGCGGGAGGTCCCAGATGAGCTGTTGCTTGTTCCCCAGCACCAGGGCGATCCGGGACTTGAAGGCCGGGCTCGCCCTCCAGGGGTCGAAGCCCGCCACCTCCGCCCGCCCCGAGGTGGGGAAAAGGAGCCCGGTGAGCAGCTTGAGCGTGGTGGTCTTCCCGGCACCGTTGGGGCCCAGGAACCCCACGATCTCCCCGGGCTCGATGGCGAAGGAAGCCCCCTCCAGCGCCCGCACCTCCCGGTAGCGGGGCCTGAAGAGGGCCTTGAAGGCCCCCTTCAGGCCCGGATCCCGGACCTTCACCTGGAAGTGCTTGGTGAGGCTCTCGGCGAGGACCACGGGCACGAGGAAGCTCCGGGGAAGGGTGGGAACGGGACCGCCCCGGGGAGGCCGGGGGCAGGAATAGGCTAACGCTGCCGGGAGGAGGGTGGGAGGGGGGAGGGATCCGGGACCTTCTGGCCCCCGGGGCAGGTGTCCCCTAGGATCCCAGGAGCGCAGCCTCCCCGGCTCGGTCCCCGCCCCGGGGCCCGAGCTCGCGATCCTGGAAAGGACGCCCCATGAGAGTCCCTCTCCTGCTCCCGCTCGCCCTGCTGATCCTCCCCCTCTCCAGGGCCCTCCCTCAGGCCACCCAGGCGCGCCCCGACTGGGAGAACCCGGCGGTCTTTTCCATCAACGAAGAGACGCCCCACGCCACCCTCTTCCCCTTTGAGGATCGGGAGCTGGCCCTGGCCCGGGACCGGACGGCGTCGGAGCACTTCCGCCTCCTGAACGGGCTCTGGAAGTTCCACTGGGTGGAGGCGCCGGCCCAGCGCCGCGTGGACTTCTTCCGGGAGGACTTCGACGACAGCAGTTGGGGGGTGATCCCCGTCCCGTCGAACTGGGAGCTGCAGGGGTACGGGGTCCCCATCTACCTGAACTCCCCCTACGAGTTCGAGAAGAACCCTCCGTTCGTGGGCCACGAGAACAACCCGGTGGGCTCCTACCGCACCACCTTCGTGCTCCCCGAGGGGTGGGATGGGCGGCAGGTCTTCCTGCACTTCGGCGCGGTGAAGTCCGCCATGTACCTCTGGGTGAACGGGCAGAAGGTGGGGTACAGCCAGGACAGCAAGCTCCCGGCGGAGTTCGACGTGACGGAGTACGTGCGCCCGGGGGAGAACCTCCTGGCCGTGGAGGTCTACCGGTGGAGCGACGGGAGCTACCTGGAGTGCCAGGACTTCTGGCGCATCAGCGGGATCGAAAGGGACGTGTACCTCTGGTCGGCGCCCAGGCTCCACATCCGGGACTTCTTCGTGATGGCGGGGCTGGACGACCGGTACCGGGACGGGCGCCTGGGGCTGGATGTGGCGCTACGGAGCTGGAACGACGAACCCTCGGGACCCCTGACCGTCCGGGCGGAGGTGGTGGACCCCCGGAGCGGCGATAGCCGGCGCCTCCGCCCCCTGCGGGTGGAGTCCCTCGAGCCTGGGCAGGAGATCACCCTCTCCCTGGAGGCGGAGGTGGGCCGGGTGCGCCCCTGGAGCGCCGAGACCCCCGACCTCTACACCCTCCTCCTGACGCTGGAAGACGGCGACGGCCGGACCTTGGAGGTCCTCTCCCAGCGCATCGGCTTCCGCACGGTGGAGATCTCCGCGGGGCTCCTGAGGGTGAACGGGGTGCCCGTGACCCTCAAGGGAGTGAACCGCCACGAGCACGATCCCTACCTGGGGCACGTCATGACGGAGGCGCGGATGCGGGAGGACGTTCGCCTGATGAAGGCGGCCAACATCAACGCCGTTCGGACCTCCCACTACCCCTCCGATCCCCTCTGGTACGAGCTGTCCGACGAGTTCGGCCTGTACGTGGTGGACGAGGCCAACATCGAGTCCCACGGGATGGGCTACGACCTGGACGTGACGCTGGGGAACAACCCGGACTGGATGGAAGCGCACGTGGACCGCGTGCGGGGGATGGTGGAGCGGGACAAGAACCACCCCTCCGTCATCGTCTGGTCGTTGGGCAACGAGGCGGGGAACGGGGTGAACTTCTACGCCGCCTACGACTGGGCCAAGGAACGGGACCCGACCCGGCCGGTGCAGTACGAGCGGGCGCAGCGGGAGCCCAACACGGACATCTATGTCCCCATGTACGCCGGGCTCCGGCACCTGGAGGAATACGCCCGTTCGAACCCTCGGCGGCCCCTCATCCTGTGCGAGTATGCCCACGCCATGGGGAACAGCGGTGGGAACCTGGCGGATTACTGGGAGCTCATGGAGCGCTATCCCCCCCTTCAGGGAGGGTTCATCTGGGACTGGGTGGACCAGGGGTTCCTGAAGGTCGGGGAGTCGGGTAGGCGGATGTGGGGGTATGGCGGGGATTGGGGTCCCCCGGGGACCCCCAGCGACGGGAACTTCCTCGTCAACGGACTGGTGCAGCCCGACCGCTTCCCTAACCCCCACTACTGGGAGGTGAAGGGAGTCTACCAGTGGATCGACGGCGAGCCCGTGGATCCGGCCCAGGGACGCATCCGCGTAAGGAGCAAGTACCAGTTCCGCACCCTGGAGGGGATGGAGATGGTGTGGAAGCTCCTGGAGGACGGGCGTCCCCTCCAGGAGGGCGTTCTCCCGGCCCCGCCCCTGGCCCCGGGAGCCTCGGGTGAGGTGCGCATCCCCCTCCTGGCGCCCACCCCGGCTCCCGGCGCCGAGTACCACCTGGAGGTGGGCTTCCGGCTGGCGGCCGCCGAAGGGCTTCTCCCCGCCGGCCACGAGGTAGCCTTCCTCCAGTTCGAGCTTCCCTTCGCCGCACCGGCCCCGGTGATGGCGCTGGAGGGGCTCCCGGAGGTCGAGGTGGCGGGGGGCCCGGGTGAGCAACTGATCCTGAAGGGGCCCACCTTCCGGATCGCCTTCGACCGCTGGAGCGGCCGGATCGTCTCCTTCCGGTACGGCAGCACCGACCTTCTACTGTCGGGGCCCCGCCCCAACTTCTGGCGCCCCCCCACGGACAACGACTACGGGGCCCGTCTCCAGGAGCGGCTGCGGGTATGGAGAGACGCCGGGGCGTTCCTGCGGGTGCGGGGGATGGAGGTGAGCCGCCTCGCCCCCCAGGCGGTGGAGGTACGCTTCCAGGGGATCCTCCCCTCGGCGGACTCCGCTCGCTACGAGCTGAGGTACGTGGTCCGGGGGAACGGCGAGGTGGAGATCACGGGCCACATGACCCCCGGCTCTGGTCAGCTCCCCATGCTCCCCCGTTTCGGGATGCGCATGGAGCTGCCCGGCTCCTTCCGCCACCTCCAGTGGCTGGGGTTGGGTCCCCAGGAGACGTACCAGGACCGGGAGGCGGGTGCCTGGGTGGGGCTCTTCGCCGGGTTGGTTTCGGAACAGCTCCACCCCTACGTCCGCCCCCAGGAGACCGGGAACAAGACCGGGGTGCGCTGGATGGCGCTGGTGAACGACCGGGGGGTAGGGCTCCTGGTCATGGGGGACACCCTCCTGAGCGCCAGCGCCCTGAACGTCACGCAGGAAGATCTGGACGAGGGGCTTCAGAAGAACCAGCGTCACGCCGCCGACCTCGTCCCCCGGAACCTGGTGGCGCTGAACGTGGACTACCGACAGATGGGGGTGGGGGGCAACGACAGCTGGGGGGCGACGGCCCTGCCCCGCTACACCCTCCCGTACGGCGAATACCGTGTGGGTTTCGTCCTTCGGCCCTTCGGGCCGGGGGATGGGCCGCCCTGGAGGTTGGCGAGGGTGCGGTACCGGTAGGCCCAGGCGCCTCCCGCCCTTCCCGGGTTGTGGCGCTGGGATCCCGGGGCTATGCTGACTCCGCCCTCTCCCCCTTCGCAGGCCGCGCCGGAGGTGGTGGCCGCTCTGCCGGGGTCCCGCGGTACCCTGAGCGCTCCCGGCAGGCGTTCGACGTCGTCCGCCAACGAACAGGAGGCCCTTCTTTGGCTCCCCACACCGACGAAGCGCGGAGACCGCAGACGGTGCTCGTCGTGGACGACGACGCTCGGGACCGAACCTACCTCCGGGACGCTCTCGAGAGAGACGGGTATCTGGTCGTGGAGGCCTCCGATGGAAGGGAGGCCCTGGAGAAGGCGAGGAAAGAGCCCTTCGACGCCATCCTCCTGAACGTCATGATGCCCGCCATGGACGGAATCCAGGTCTGTCGGGAGCTGGTCGGGGATCCTCGCACGGCCGCGATTCCCGTGATCCTCGTTACGTCGCAGCGCCGACGGGAGGTGAGGCTCGAGGGGATCGCCGCCGGAGCTCGGGATTTTCTACTGAAACCGGTGGACCTGGCCGACCTCAGGGTCCGGGTCCGAAACGCCGGACAGATGAAGCGGATGTACGACGAGAGCGAAGAGCGTTTCCGCAAGATCTCTGCCCTGGAGTCCTTGCGGGACAGCCTGGTCCACATGATGGTTCATGATCTGAGAACTCCCCTCACCAGCGTTGTCGCGAACCTCCAACTGCTGGACATGACCCTGGGCGAGGAGATGGACCGCGAGACTCGGGAGATCCTGGACGGGTGCCTCTCCGGTGCGGGTGCGATCAGGCGGATGGTGGACTCCATGCTGGACGTCAGCAAGCTCGAGTCCGGCACGATGGACCTGAACCTCCAACCCACTCTCCTTTCTCAGGCGGCGGAGGCCGCCCGCGCTTCCCTGGGCCCCCAGGCCAGCCGTGTGGTCCTCGCGGCCCCGCCCTCGCCGGAGGCTGACCGGGTGCGCTGTGACCCGGACATCGTCCAGAGGGTGATCGTCAACCTTCTCACCAACGCCCTGGACTATTCCCCGGCCGAGGACGCGGTGTTGGTGCGAATCGCCCAGGTGGACGGGGGTGTTCGGGTCTCGGTGGAGGACCGCGGAGCAGGGGTCCCCGAGGAGTACCGGGACCGGATATTCGAGAAGTTCGGTCAGGCATCGGGAACCCGTCGGATCCGGAAGGGATCCGTCGGCCTCGGCCTCGCCTTCGCGAAGCTGGCGGTGGAAGCTCACGGGGGACGCATCGATGTCCAGGATAACCCTGAAGGGGGGTCGATCTTCTGGTTCTCTCTTCCCCTCACCCCGCCGGGCGAGGCTGCGACCCCGTCCTCGCCCTGAGGATCCTCTCCCCCTCCTCCCCACCGCTCCAGTCAAGCCTTCCGGGCCCGGGCCGATACTGTATCTTGAACGAAAGTCGAGTCTCCGGGACCGGGCGGTCCGGGGGGGGGAGCGACGGCGTTCGGGCGCCTCGGCCAGGAATCGGCCGGGGGCCTCGGGCTCTTCACGCCGGAGGCTGCGGCGGGGGGGCGTTGGATCCGCAATGCCTTCCTTGGAGTATCCCTCTTCACCGCAACCAGGGAGACAGGGGGGGGCCGGA
Source organism: Gemmatimonadales bacterium (assembly GCA_041309685.1). Classification (GTDB taxonomy): domain Bacteria; phylum Gemmatimonadota; class Gemmatimonadetes; order Longimicrobiales; family Gaopeijiaceae; genus JBFYZD01. The sequence continues at coordinate 17,986 of JBFYZD010000203.1, forward strand.
ATGAGCCGGGATGATCCAGGGATGCCACCCGCGCCGGCCACGCCGGTACCGGAGGGCGCGGGAACGCATCCTCCGGAGGGACCCGCGTCCGGCTGGCGGCTATCCCTCGGTCGCCTGGGGTTCACTCTCCTGGAGCTCCTCCTGGTCCTGGTGATCATCGGCGTCCTGTCCTCCATGGCGAGCCCTTCGCTCCACCGGGCCATGGAGAAGGCGAGGGTGGCCCGGGCCATCGGAGACATCAAGACCATCGAGATCGAGCTCCTCACCTTCGAAGCCGGGGAAGGCACCTTCCCGCTCACGCTGGCTTCCATCGGCCGCAGCCTGCTCCTGGACCCGTGGGGGAATCCCTATCGCTATCTCCCCATCCGGGGATCTGACTCCAAGGGAAAGGGGGCGATGCGAAAGGACCGCTTCCTCGTCCCGATCAATTCGGACTTCGACCTCTATTCCACCGGGCCGGACGGGAAGACCGCATCACCCCTTACCGCCCAACCGAGTCACGACGACATCATCCGGGCGAATGATGGCGGCTATATCGGCGAAGCGAGTGGCTACTGAGGGGGGACTCCCATGAGGATCGAGCTCGGACTCCTCCGCACTCGCGTGGCCAGGAGGATCCTGTTCCTCTTCATCCTCTGCGCCATGCTCCCCGTCCTGGTCCTGAGCCTCCTTTCCTACTCGTCGGTTCGGTCCCAGCTCGAGGAAGGAAGCCGGGACCGCCTGGCGGACATGGCGAAGAACGCCAGCTCGGCCCTTATCGAGCGAGCTCAACTCCTCGAGGGGCGGGCAAGGCTCCTGCTGGGGCCGCTCGCCCTGAGGGTTGGGATATCGGACTCTCCTTCCGCCCTACCCCTCGGAGAGGCAGGGGGCACCGACGGGTTCGACGCGGCCCTGGTCGAGCGAGGGGAGGGGAGGATCCTCCTCTTCGGAGACATGGTCCCCCCTCCGGGGTTGGACGCCGAGGAGGAAGCCCACCTGGGGACGGGGGCGGCGCTTCTGAAGATCCACCGGACGGAGGAGCGTTCCCAGCAGGTTCTCCTCGGCTTCGACCTGGTGGAGCCCGGGGGAGACCCCACCCGGGTGTGGGCTCGGGTGGACCAGGACTTCCTGTGGAGCACGGCCAGCGGCTATTCCACCCTGCCCACGACCGCGGGAATGTGCATTCTGGAGGTGGATGGATCGCCCTTGTTCTGTTCGGTGCCGGAGGAGGCCCGATTCCTGGCGGCCGCAGAGCTGGCCAGGGCGGTCGCTCCGGACCCCCTGCGCCCCCTCTCCACCATGGTATTTGAATGGGAGGGGGGCGACGGCGGCCGGTACTTCGCCACCAGTCGCCTGGCCTTCTTCAAACCCCAGTTCGGGCTCCTGGGCCTCGTGGTGGCGGTGAGCGAATCCCGCTCCAGCGTGCTGGCACCCATGGACACCTTCCGCTCGGCCTTTCTGGGAGTCGTGATCCTCGCCCTGGCGACGGTGGGGTTGCTCTCGAACCTGCAGATCAGGAAGAGCATGGAACCGCTGGAGGAGCTCCAGGCGGGAACACGGCGGTTGGCGACCGGGGAGTTCAACTCCAGGGTGTCGGTCTCCAGTGGCGATGAATTCGAGGAGCTGGCCGACTCCTTCAACGGGATGGCCGGCAAGCTCGGCGCGCAATTCGCGGCCCTTCGCACCATCGGAGAGATCGACCGGGCGGTTCTCTCGGCTCTAGACGCGGAGCGGATCATCGACACCGTCCTCGTGCGGGCGGCGGACCTCCTCCCCTGCGACCGGGTGGCGGTCTGCCGCCTGGATTGGCTCGGGTCCAGGGAAGGGCGCCTGAGGACCTCTTCCCCGGGTACACCCCCCACGCAGGAGGCGGCCCGGGTCCTTCTTCGTCCCGCCGACCTGGCCCTCCTCGGGGCTGCGAGCACCCCCGTCCACCTCGGTGAGAAGGAGGAGGCCGCGGGGTTCTTCGGCGCGGCGGTCGGCAAGGACGATGTGTCGAGCGCGGTGGTGGCCGCCCTCATGCTCCCCGAAGGCCTTGCCGGATACCTGGCTGCCGGGCGCCGGGAAGCCGTGGAGTTCTCCGACACGGATAGGGCCCACTTCCAGCAGGTCGCCGAGCAGCTCTCCATCGCCCTCTCCAATGCCCGCCTCCTGGAGGAGCTGGAGCGAATGAGCTGGGGGGCCCTCACCGCTCTGGCCCGGGCCATCGACGCCAGCTCCCCCTGGACGCTGGGGCACTCGGAGCGGGTGACAAGCCTGTCGGTGGCGCTGGGGCGGCGGATGGGGCTGGAAGAAGGCGCTATCAGAAACCTCCAGAGAGGGGGATTGGTCCATGACATCGGCAAGATCGGCATTCCGAGGGAAGTGCTGGACAAGGCCGGCGGATTGAGCCCCGAAGAACGCGGCACTATCGAGGCCCATCCCGAGGCAGGGGTGAGGATCCTGGAGCCGATCTCAGCCATGGAGCCGATCCTCCCCATCGTGCTGTACCACCACGAATCATGGGATGGCTCCGGATACCCCGCGGGTCTGAGGGGTGAGGCCATCCCCCTTGAGGCCCGCATCATTGCCGTTGCGGACCGCTTCGATGCTCTGGCGTCCGATCGGCCCTACCGGGCCGGAATGCCGCTGTCCGAGGCCGCGGCGGCCATCGAGGCCGAGGCGGGCCGGGGGCTGGAGCCGGCCATCGTGTCCACCTTCCTCGATCTCCTCCGGTCCGGGCAACTCCCTCTCATGGCACCCATGCTCCGTGGGGGCACCCCATGACTCGCACGTCCCTGGCATCCCTTCTCCTCCTTGGCATCCCCCTCCTGGCGGGGCCCGGGTGCTCCGGGGGCAGGTCGGCAGACAACAGGATCACGCCGGAGGAGATCCGGGGGGCGTGGCGTACGGACGCTCCCGGGTACGCGGACAGAGGGATGGAGATCCTGGAGAAAGCGCTGGCCTTCGACGTCGGCGGAGGGGATTTCACGGTCCAGGTCATCCGGTCCATCGAGACCTCCCCCGCGCCGGAAGGCACCGACTACGAGATCGAGTACCGCAACCGCGAAGGGGGAATCTTCACTCTCTCGTTCACCTATCGGCCGGCAGACACCACCATCGTGTTCCGGAACCAACCCGAGCTCATCTGGGTGCGGAATCCCCGCCCCGGAGGTTGAGGCGCCCCTCCGCGCCTCCTGGTGTCCCCCACCCGGATGTCCCCCCGTCCGGAACTTGTGTTTCCCTCCGGATCGTGGGATATTCCTGCCCCCGCCTCTTGCGAAGCCGAATCTCACAGCGCTCTCCCCAACGGCCCTTCCGTAAAGGCGGACCCATGCACCCCTCTCCCATCCAGGTTCTTTTCGACCTGCGGGCCCGCTCCGGCCCCGCCACCACCACCGGGCTCCCGGACGAGGCCATCGAGTCCCTCCTTCCCCGGCATCCCGACCTGGGCGAAGCCATCGTTCAGGCAGGACGAAGCAGGGAGGAGATGGGAGCCACCGAGGAGGCTTGGTTCCGGATGCCCGAGGCCGAGCTCTATCAGCGGGTCCAGGAGAGCCTCCTCAACTTCTATCCCGAGCAGAGCATCAACCCCTACGTTCCCCTGGCTGCCCGGGGCCCCTGGATCGTCACAACCCACGGAGCCGTCGTCCACGACTCCGGCGGGTACGGCATGCTCGGCCTCGGCCATGCGCCCGCGGAAGTCCTGGCCGCCATGGGCCACCCCCATGTCATGGCCAACGTCATGACGCCCTCCTTCAGCCAGAAGCGCCTGACCGACCGGTTGCTGAAGGAGATCGGCCACACCCGAGGGTCCTGCCCCTTCAGCCGTTTCGTCTTCCTGA
>JBFYZD010000204.1:0-2845 GCA_041309685.1 Gemmatimonadales bacterium
CCGGGTGGATCCGGTGCGCACGCTGGGGGAGGAGTAGGGGGGATGGTCGGCCCATCGAAGGCCCCGGCCTCGGTGCGGCTCCTCCTCCGTCTGTTGGTGAGGGAGGAGGAGCGGGAGTTCCTCCTGGGCGACCTGATGGAGTCGGGGCGCCGCTCGTGGATCAGGGAGATCCTGGGGCTGGTTTCGCTCCGCCCCTCTCGGGTTCCGCGGGGACCGGCGCCCCATCCCGGCGGGGGGTCTTCCCTGGCCTCGGATCTCGGCGCGGATCTCCGCCACGCGCTCCGCTCCCTCGGGCGGAGCCCCGGGTTCACGGTGGTGGTGATCCTCACCATGGCCCTGGGAATCGGGGCCAACACGGCGGTCTTCAGCGTGCTGAGTGGCGTGGTCCTCCGCCCACTTCCCTTTCCCGAGCCTGCTGAGATCGTGGTGTTGACGGAGAGCAACCTCGCCCAGGGGTGGACCTCCTTCCGGGTGTCTCCCCTCAACTACTGGGATTGGCGGGAGCGGAGCCGCTCCATGGCCCACCTGGCGGCCTACCAGGAGGCCACCGTGGCGTTCGCGGCCGACGAACGCCCCGAGTCGCTGGCGGCCTTCCGGGTCAGCGAGGACTTCCTGGAGATCCTGGGCGGGGCCCCCTCCCTCGGCCGTGGCCTCACCGACGCGGACCTGGTGCCCGGCGCGGAGGCGGTGGCCGTTCTCTCCCACGGGCTCTGGGAGCGGGCATTCGGGGGCGACCCCGGTGCGCTCGGGCGGGTGGTCTCCCTGGACGGCGCCCCCCACCGGGTGGTGGGGATCCTCCAGGAGGGGTTCGATGGGCTCCCGGGGAGGGAGGTGGACCTCCTCCTCCCGTTGGTCGCACAACCCTACTGGCACACATCGCGGGGCTCCCACCACCTTGTCGCTCTGGGCAGGCTCCGGCCGGGCACCACGGTGGAGCAGGCCAGGGCCGAGTTCTCCTCGATCGCGGCCGCCCTGGCCGCCGAGTACCCTGACACCAACGAGGGATGGGGGGCGGTGGTCCGGCCGCTGGACGAGGTGGTGCGGGGGGAGGTGCGCCCCCAGATCCTGGTGTTCATGGCCTGCGTGGCCCTCATCCTCCTGATCGCCTGCGCCAACCTGGCCAACATGATGCTGGCGCGGGCCAACTCGCGCGGGAGGGAAATCGCGGTCCGCGCCACGCTGGGTGCCGGCCGGGGGAGGATCGTGCGCCACCTCCTGGCCGAGAGCATCCTCCTCTCGGTCGCCGGAGGCGCGCTGGGGGTCGGACTGGCGTTCCTGGGCGTGGGGGCGCTCCGCTCGGGTTGGCCTGACCTGCTCCCGGGGATGGAGAGCGTTCGAGTGGACGGTACCGTTCTCCTCTTCGCGCTGGCACTGGCGATCGGCTCCGGGCTCCTCTTCGGGCTGGCCCCAGCGCTGCGGGGGGTGGGAGGAAGCCTACAGGAGAGCCTCCGGCGGGGAGGGCGGGGGGTGGTGGGACACGGCGCGCGGCGGCTGCGAGGCGGGCTGGTGACCGCCGAGGTTTCGCTGGCCGTGGTCCTCCTGGTGGGCACGGGCCTCCTGCTGCGGAGCCTGGCGGCCCTCACCGACGAGGATCCCGGCTTCCGGTCGGAGGGGCGGGTGGTCGTGGTCAACTCCCTCGCCCCGGGACGGTACGGCACGGGGGAGGCGGTGCGGGTTTGGGGGACCCGGGTGCTGGAGCGGCTGGAGGGCATCCCGGGCGTGGAAGCGGCCGCGCTGGCCAGCATGGTTCCCCTGGAGGGAAGCGACAACATCTGGGGTTATTGGGTTGCGGCCGGGCCCCTGGACCCGGCCCACTCCGACGGATCGGCCCACCTCTACCGGGTGAGCGCCCGGTACTTCGAGGTGATGGGGATCCCGCTCCAGGCCGGGAGAGGTTTCACCCAGGGCGACCGGAAGGGCGCTCCCCCCGTCGCCATGGTCAGCGCCTCTCTGGCCGCCCGCCACTTCCCGGGCGAGAGCCCCGTCGGGCGGAGCCTCCGCTTCGACCCCGAGGACGAGAGCTCCGTTGCCGAGATCGTGGGGGTCGTGGGCGACGTGCAGCACGGCGAGCTGGGAGAGGTCCCCGAGCCCCAGATCTACGTCCCCTTTGCGCAGCGCCCGAGCCTGGCGGCCAACCTCGTGCTGACCGTCTCGGCTCCCGGCGCGGAGGTGACGTCCGCGGTGCTGGCCGCCCTGGCCGCCGTGGATCCCACCCAGCCGGTCCGGAGCATCGAGTCAGCCCGCGCGATGGTCTCGGATTCCATCGCCACCCCCCGTTTCCGCACCCTCCTCATGGCCGGGTTCGGGCTCACGGCGCTCCTGCTGGCGGTGGTGGGGCTGTACGGGGTGATGGCCTACAGCGTGTCACAGCGCACGAAGGAGATCGGCGTGCGCATGGCGCTGGGTGCGAGCCGGGGCTCGGTGCTGGGGATGGTGTTCCGGGAGGGGGCGCCGCTGGTGGGGGTGGGGCTCGGTGTGGGGCTGGCCGGCGCCTTCGCCCTGAGCCGCGTGCTGGAGTCCATGCTCTTCGGGGTGGGGGCCCGGGACGTGGCCGTGTTCACGGCGGTACCGCTGGTGCTGGTGGCCGTGGCGGCGGCGGCCCTGCTGGTGCCCGCCCGGCGGGCCACCCGGGTGGATCCGGTGCGCACGCTGGGGGAGGAGTAGGGGAGACCCGGTTCACCGCGCCACCCGGTAGACCGCCACCGAAGCCACGTCCAGCTCGTCCTGCTCGATCTTGAGGATGCGGTCCTGGCCCAGGAACGCATCGGGGAAGGGAAATCCCGGCCCCAGCGTCCCGAGGTAGGCGCCGTCGGGGGCCAGGAGGTCGATGGCACGGGGCTCGCCC
>JBFYZD010000205.1:0-40044 GCA_041309685.1 Gemmatimonadales bacterium
GCAACAAGCTGGTCCAGGCCCACTGGAAGAACTTCGAGCACCGGCAGCACAAGCGGCGGCGCTGCTTCATCAAGCAGCTGTGATCCGGCCCGCCAGGTGACCGGGCCGGATCGGCCATCCCATCCTTCGGGGGGTCCCCGCTCCTGGGCCTCTATCGTTCCGACGGCACCGACACGATGGGGGACAGGGTGATGAGGTCTTCCCCGACGTCGGCGTCACCGCACGCTCCGGCGATCCGGTTCACCGGAGAGGGGCTCCCGAGAACCGGAAGCTCCCGGGTCGGCGCCTGCTTCTTCCCGTTTCCGTTGGAGCGCTTGCCGTTCCCGTTCCCGTTGCCGTTCCCGGCGGCCTTCTTGCCGTTGGTCCTGGCGCCGTTCCCGTTCCCGTTCCCGTTGGCCCCGGCCCTGGCTCCATTCGACCGGGCGTGCTTGCCGTTCGCGCCCTTTCCGTTCCCGGGCACACCGGCACCCACCGCCCCCGCACCGACCAGCTCGAACTCCCCGGCCTCCACCACCACCGTCGCCGGCTCCTTCGGCAGGGGATAGTGGTACTCCTTGCCGGCGTAGTTGCGGAGGATGACCTCCTCCTCGGTGATGGCCTGCACGTACTCGGGCAGGAGCGGGATCTTCCCGCCGCCCCCGGGGGCGTCGATGACGAAGTGGGGGACGGCCAGACCGCTGGTCCACCCCCGCAGGGCCGCGATGATCTCCAGCCCCTTCTGGATGCCGGTGCGGAAGTGCTCGCCTCCCGCCACCACGTCGGCCTGGTAGATGTAGTAGGGGCGTACCCGGGCCTTCAGGAGCCGGTGCATGAGCTCCTTCATGATGGCGGGCTCGTCGTTCACGCCCTTGAGGAGCACGGTCTGGCACCCCAGGGGGACTCCGGCGTCGGCCAGCATCCCCAGCGCCTTCACCGCCGCGGGCGTCAGCTCGTCGGGGTGGTTGAAGTGGGTGTTGATGAACACCGGGTGGTGCTTCTTGATGATGGCGCACAGCTCCGGAGTGATCCTCTCCGGAAGGTGACTCGTGACCCGGCTCCCGATGCGGATGATCTCCAGGTGGGGAATGGCCCTGAGGCTGGAGAGGAGGTACTCGATGCGCCGGTCCGAGAGTAGGAGGGGATCTCCTCCGGAGAGGATGACGTCGCGGATCTCCGTGTGCTCCCGGATGTAGGCGAGTCCCGCCTCGTACTCGTTCAGGGGGATCTTCTCCGGGTCCCCCACCTTCCGCCGCCGGGTGCAGAAGCGGCAGTAGGTCGCGCACACCGGCGACACCAGGAAGAGGACCCGGTCGGGATACCGGTGGGTGATGTTGGGAACCGGGGAATCGGCGTCCTCCCCCAGGGAATCCACGATCCCGTCCTCCACCAGGTTCTCGGCGGGGGTGGGCACGTACTGGTTCCAGATGGGGTCCCCGGGCTTCTTGATGAGGCTCAGGGCGGCGGGGGTGATGCGGAGGTTGAAGGCCTCGATGGCCTTTTCCACCTCATTCCTGTCGATGTTCTCTTCCCCAAAGCGCTCTACCAGGTCGTCCACCGTGGTGAGGCTCTGCTTCAGGATCTGCTGCCAGTTGTTCATTCAGGCCTGTTCCGGTCTAACGGTTAGGTTCTTGGCGTAGATGACCCTGTCGTCACCGGCCTCGTAGAAGTCCGGGACCCGGGCGACCTCCCGGTATCCCCGCTTCAGATAGAATGCCCGCGTCGGGTCGTACGGCGGGCGGCTCGAGGTCTCGATGATCAATTGCCGGGCGTTCGACCGGGTTAGCCTTCCCTCAGCCTCCTTAAGAAGAATGGTGCCCACCCCTTTTCCCTGGGTGCCCGGGGATACGGCGATCCAATACAGATCCCAGGTGCCAAGGGTGCAGGGGGTGGGCCCGACCACGAAGTAGCCGAGCAGCTCTCCGCCGGGGGTGAAGGCGCCCACGGCGGTGTAGTCCTGCCCGGGACGGGCGAAGTACGAGTCCAGCACCTCCAGGGCCACGGCGATCTCGTCTTCCCTGAAGACGGCCGTGGCCCGGAGAAGGGATTCCAGGGGCCCCCGGTGCTTCGGCTCCAGGGGGCCCAGCACGAGCTCTGAGTCGGGAGCGGGGGGTTCGGAGGAGGGCATCGTGCGTGTCATGCCCGCACTTCGATCCCGGCCCTGGCTTCGGCCGATGGGGAAGCGGTTGCGGAAGCCCCCGCCCCGGGAGTCATCACCTGGGCGAGGATGCGCTCCACCAGCGTCGTGAAGTCCCAGCCCCGGGCTCCGGCCATGCGGGCCAGCCCCGCCGAGGGGGCGAGGTCGGGGTTGGGGTTGACCTCCAGGATGTGGAAGGTGGCCGGCTCCGTAAGGCGGAAGTCCACCCGTCCGTACCCCTGTCCCCCCACCACCTCCCAGGCCCCGAGGGCCAGCTTCCGGACCAGCGACGCCACCGGGGCGGCCAGGGGCGCGGGGCACAGGGGACGGGTGCCCTGGTCCTCGGCGCTCCCGGGAGACCACTTGGCCTCATAGCCCACCATGGGGTGGAGCCCCGCCGGCAGCTCGGAGAACACGATCTCCGCCGGTGGCAGGACCTCGTTTCCCACGATCCCCACGTTGATCTCCCGGGTACCCACGAAGGCCTGGGTGAGGAGCGGGCCCAGATCCGCCACTTCCTCGAGCCGGCGTGCCAGGGCTCCGGGCGCGGACACCACCGAGGCCTGGGTGATCCCTACCGACCCGTCCTCGGCGGCGGGCTTCACGATGGCGGGGAAGGAGCTCCATCCCGCCGCCCATTGGACCGGGTCGGCACCCTCCCAGAGTCCCCAGGAAGGGACGGGAAGGCTCCGGTCCTCGAGGATGGCGTTCACCCGGTCTTTCCTGCGGGCGAGGGCCAGCGTCCAGGAGGGGCTGCCGGTCATGGGGATCCCGATCTCCTCCACCACCCGGGCCGCCAGCACTTCTCCCTCGCTTCGCCCCCCCAGCCCCTCACAGAGATTGAACACCATGTCGGGAGCGGTGTCCAGGAGGACGCGGGACCATGCGTGAAGGCTGGCGCCGGCCGGCACCCTCACCACGTCATGGCCCAGGCGGCCCAGGGCTTCCTCCACCCCCTGCACGGCTTCCATCACCCCGGCTTCATCCAGGGTGACGTTGGGGCGGGAGGCCACGTCGTCGAAGAGGATGGCCACCTTCATGGGGCATCCTCCCGGACTGTCTTCGCCATCCCCAGTCGCTCCAACGCCGCCTCCAGGACCGCCAGGATCATCCGGTCGTAGTCCATCCCCGCGGCCCGGGCGGCCTTGGGGAAGCAGGAGTTCTGCTTCGGATCCGGGAGGATTCCGGGGAGGGCGTTCACCTCCAGAACGTGGGGGTTCCCCTGGCCGTCCAGCCTCAGGTCCACCCGGGACCAGTCCCGGCATCCCAGGGCATGGAAGGCCCCCAGGGCCGCCGCGGCAATCTCCCCGTCCAGCGCGGCGTCCAGGCGGGCGGGGCACTGGAAGATGGAGAGAGGCGCCTCGGGGGTGTCCCATACCCACTTGGCTTCCCATCCGTAGAGGGGCGGCGCGCCGGCGGGAAGGGCGTGGAAGGAGATCTCCACGGGAGGGAGCACCCGGGCGGCCTTTCCGTTGCCGAGGATGGCCACGGTGAATTCGCGGCCGGGGAGGAACTCCTCCACCAGGGCGGGTTGGGCGTACCGCTCCTCCACCCATCGCACCCGGGCGGCCGCCTCCTCGGGGCTCCGGCAGAGGGACCCCACGTCGATCCCCTTGCTGGATCCTTCGAAGAGAGGCTTCACGAAGAGGGGAAAGGTGAGCCCGTCGTGGCGGAGGGACCCGGTCCCGTCGCCGGCCACCGTCCACCGTGGAGTCCGCACTCCCCGAGCGGAGAGAACCTCCTTGGTGCGGCGCTTGTCCAGCCCCAGAGCCAGGGTGAGGGGGTCGCTCCCGGTATAGGGGACTCCGAGGAACTCGCAGATGGCCGGGACATGGGCTTCCCGGTTGGGGCCGTGAAGGCCCTCGGCGATGTTGAAGACGATGTCAGGCCGGGCTTCCCGCAGGCGTTGAGGGAAGGCTTCGTCGGCCTCGATGGGGATGACGTTGCCGGCCAGGCCGAGGGCTTCGGCGACGGCGGCGATGGTGGCTGGATCGTCCCACTCCGCGAAGCGGTCGTGGGACGCATTACTTGGTGGCTCTTCTTCCTCCGAGGGCTTCTCGTTGAAGGCGAAGCCGATGGTCAGCGCCACGGTGGTATACCCCTATGAAAAAACCCCTCTCTGGGGAGGGGAGTGCGCCGGATGCCCCGGCGGGCGCGAATCGAATTTTTCTACAGGAGGAGTATAGCGCGGGTGAAACAGAAAGGGAAGCCTTTTTTTTCCGCACACAGCCCCTTGGGGGCCGGACGATTTCCCACCCCCTACCCCTTGGGGGGGCGGGTGCCGGTCACCCCGCTGGCGGGATTCCCGGCACCCCCGCTCTCCTACTGGAGGACGTCCAGGATCTGCTCGGCCAGGGACCGGGGGATGCTCGGGAGCTGAGCCACCTCCTCGGCGGAGGCGTTCATCAGGTTCCAGAGGGTCCCGAACCGGTCGGCAACGGCCTCGATGCGCTTCTTGCCGAGCCCCTTGATCTCCATGCGCTGGAGGATCAGGGCCAGGCGATGGTGCTCCAGCGCCAGGCCGATTCCGCTGCTGTCCGATACGTCGTGGCCCGACGCGGCCAGGGAGGAGAGGAAGTCCAGCCATTCGTCGTGGCCCCATCCCTGGGGGTGCTCCTCGGCGAACCGCCGGATCTCGGGGTTCAAATCGTGTGCGGCCATGGGGAGATCCTTCCGTTTTCCTGTGCGTTGAGGAGGGGCTGGGCCCCCTTAATCTTCCATTTCTTGGTGCGGAAATCCACTGGAATCGGAGTGCCGCCCTTCAGCCAGAAGCTCCCTACCCCCGAGGGCGAGGCAGGTTGCAGCCAGGGCCCGCTGGAAAAGCAGGACGCCGGGGTACCCCGTGTGGTCGATGACCAGAAGAACGACCGCCGAAACCATGAGAGCCCCTCCGAGGACTCGCCCCGCCCTGGCGCCTAGCCCCCAGCGCCAGCGGCCGGCCACCCGAAGGCCGAGCCATGCCGTTCCCCACCCCAGCACCGCACCGGCCAGAACGTCCGAGGGCCAGTGCACCCCCACGGCCATCCGGGAGATCCCTACCAACCCGGCGGGGAGGAGGAGAGCCAGCGAGAGCCAGCGGCGGGGAGTGGAAAGGGCCCACACCCCCGCCCAGAGGAAGAAGGTGGCGGTATGACCGGAAGGGAAGGCGCCCCGGCGGTGCCCGGGTCCGATGAGGTTGATGGTACCCTCCGGCAGGGCCGCCAGGGGGCGGGGGAGGCTCACCAGATCCTTGAAGAGCCTGAGGATCAGGACCATCACCAGGGCCCCCAGGAGTCCCCCCCAGACCCGCTCGGGGTATCGCCGGACCCAGGGGAGGAGAAGGACTGCCGCCACGAGCCCGTCGCCCAGGATCGTGACGTGGGCCCACAGGCCGGGTCCCGTGAACCGGGGAAGGGCATTGAAGGAGAGGAAGAGGGGCCGGTCCCACTCCTGGATCTCCACCAGCCCCAGAAGGGTGGCCGCAACCAGCGGCACACCCACCGTGATCCAAAGGGGCGCCCGGACCAGGGATCCCGTTTCCGCGTCAGGAGGCTCCCCGGCCCTCACCCTCCTCCCCCCCCACCGTTCGGGACCGGCTGCGGCTCGCCTTCCTCCCCCCCCACGCCCAGGGGGCGGGCCAGCACGATGCCACCCTTCTGGAAGACCACCTCGGTGGGCGTCTCCAGCCCCTGGAGGCGGGTGACCCGGGTGAGCACCACCTCCCCGGGCTCCGGCTCCCGAAGGGGGGTGATGTCGCCGTAGTAGAAGGCGAAGCTGGGCATGTCCAGCCTCCACATCACCACCTCCCATCCCTGGGCCCGGGCCAGGAGAGCGGCCTCCTTGGTGGGCCCCTGCTGGATCCGGCCCCAGGTGGGGAAGAGCCCCATCGCCACGAGCCAGGCTGTGGCCACTCCGGCCCCGATGAGGCGCTTCCAGGGGGCCCATCCCCTGGCGAAGAAGAGGGCGACGATGGCCGCCAGACCCGCCCCCGTCCCCAGGCGGTACCCAAGGTCGAACGCCTGCGGCGCCGTGGAGAGGATGGCCCGCGTGTAGTCGTCCACCCGCGGCTCCACCACTCGAACGATGAGGGGTAGGAAGAAGAGGACCCCGGCCAGGATGAGCCCCGGAAGGAGCCCCAGGCCCGGGCTCTTCAGGTCCTCCCGGTAGCGGGCCATGAGGAGGAAGAGGGGGGTGGCCCCGTACAGGAGGTAATGGGGCAGCTGGGTGCTGGAGACGGAGAAGAAGAGGAAGACGAACCCGAACCAGAGCCAGAGAAGGAGGTCCAGGTCGCTCCTCGTGGCCCTGGGCAGCCGCCCCAGCGTCCGGAGGAAGAGGCTGGTATGGGGCAGGACCAGCAGGAGGGCCACGGGGACGAAGTAGAAGAGGGCCCCGCCATGCCCCTCCATGGTGTCGGCGAAGCGGGCCAGGTTGTGCCTCAGGAAGAACCCGTCGATGAAAGCCTGCCCGTCCCGGGCCCACACGGCGGCGTACCAGGGGCCGGCCACCCCGAAGAAGACCAGCCATCCCACCGGGTTGAAGATGGCCCGGAAGTAGCGGGGGAGCTGGCCCCGGAACAGGGAGAGGAGAAAGGCCGCCGCCAGGGGGATGGCCACCGCCACGGGACCCTTGGTCAGAAACCCCAACCCCGCCCACAGGAACAAGCGGTAGAGGGGCGCCTTTCCCCCACCCCGCCAGAAGCGGTAGAGGTCGAAGAGGGCCAGGGCCAGGAACAGGTTCAGGAGGGCGTCGGCGGTGGCGGCCCGGCCGATGACCATGACCCAGAGAGAGGTGGCGGCGAACATCCCCGCCGCCCACCCGGTTTCCTCGTCCCACTCCCTGCGGGCGAAGCTCCACACCGCCAGGACCCAGAGGGCCGCGGCCAGCGCCGAGTGAAGGCGAAGGCCCCACTCGTTCCACCCCAGGACGGCCACCCCCACGAGCTGGAAATAGTAGGTGAGGATGGGCTTGTCGTAGCGGGGCTCTCCGTTGAGGGTGGTGGAGACGTAGTTGCCGCTCTCCGCCATCTCCCGGGTGGCTTCGCTGAAGGCTCCCTCGTCCCGGTCGAAGAGAGGGGCCGCCCCCAGGTTCACGAAGAAGGCGAGGGCGAGGGTCAGGATCAGAACCAGGGCCGGGGTCCGGCGGAGTCCCAGGCCCTCCTCGGGGAAGGCGTCCGTCATCGGGGCCCGGCCCACCTCGGTTCGTCCTCCCCGGACACCTCCCGCACCAGGTAGGGCCTGGCCCTGGCCGACTCGTAGTAGGTGCGGGTCAGAAGCTCGGCCAGGACCCCCGTGGTGAGGAACTGGAGCGACGCGATGACCAGCACGACTCCCACCAGGAGGAGCGGCCGGGTGCCGATGTCCTGCCCGAGGCCGAACTTCACCCAACCCAGGTAGGCCAGGATGAGGCCGCCCACCCCTCCCATCCCCAGGCCGATGGAGCCGAAGAAGTGGCCCGGCCGGGTCCAGTAGCGCATGAAGAAGTGGACGGACACCAGGTCCAGGAGGACCCGGAAGGTCCGCCCGAGGCCGTACTTCGATGTTCCTGCCACACGGGGGCGGTGGTTCACCACCTCCTCGGCGATCCGCCGCGGGGAGGTGGCCGCCGCGAACCAGGCCGGGATGAAGCGGTGCATCTCCCCGTACAGGCGAACGGATCGCAGGACCGAGGCCCGGTAGACCTTGAGGCTGCACCCGTAGTCGTGGAGCCGCACCCCGGTGACCCGGCCGATGAGGCGGTTGGCGAGGTAGGAGGGAAAGCGCCGGAGGACGAAGCCGTCCTGTCGGTTCCTTCTCCATCCCACCACCAGGTCCAACTCCTCCCGGATCAGCCGTCGGGCGAGGGGAAGGATGTCGGCAGGGTCGTTCTGCCCGTCCCCGTCCAGCGTCGCCACCAGCGTTCCCTCCGCGGTATCGATCCCGGCCTGGGTCGCGGCGCTCTGGCCGAAGTTGCGCTGGAGGGCCACCACCTTCACATGCCCTCCGAAGCGCTCCCGGCACGACCGCGCCCGCGGGAGGCTGTCGTCGGCGCTGCCGTCGTCCACCAGCACCAGCTCCCACGGCCAGGGACACGACGCCAGCGCCCCATGAACCTCCTCCACGAGCGCGTCCACGTTCTCCCCTTCGTTGTAGACGGGGATCACGACGGAGAGAGTGGGACCTTCAGGGTTCTCGACCATCCGAAGAAGATACAAGGAATCGCCGGGCATCTCACCCGGTGGGAGGGCCGATGGCGGAGGAGCCCGGTCCCCCCGCACGGCTCGATGGCCCCGGACCCACGGGAAGAACGAGGGCCAGGAGCGCCCCCAGCGCAGAGACCCCCAGGACGAAGAGGTGGAGGTTGACCGCGGCGGCGAGGGCGGGCTCGGCCCGGATTCCCAGGGGGAGGAGCGCGGCCAGGATCCCGCCTTCGTAGGTACCGGCCCCCGCCAATCCGTGGAAGGGGAGGACGCTGGAGAGCTCCCCCGTGACGGTTCCCAGCAGGGCGGTGGGGTAGGGCATGGGAAGAAAGGCCCGGAGCACCCAGGCGAAGACCAGGAGCTTGGCCGTCCAGTTCACCGCCGTCCAGCCCCAGACCGGCCAGAAGAGGTGGGGGGAGGCGGGGAGTCCCGAGAGGCCCCTCGCCACCAGGCTCGCGGTCCGGCCCCCACCCTTCTCCAGCTTCCTCCCCAGCCAGGCCTGACCCCGCAGGACCAGCCAGGGAAGGGGAGCCAGGGATGCCGGAACCAACCAGCCGGCCGGCCCCCGGGGCGCCATCAGAACCCCTGCTCCCAGGACCAGGATGAAGTGGAGGTCCAGGAAGCGGAGGTAGACCAGCGCCGGCAGGGAGCGTGCCAGCGGTATCTGGAACTCTCTCTTCATGAGGATGGGGAAGGACGCTTCTCCGCTCCGGGCCGGGAGGAGGTTGTTGAAGAGATTGTGTAGGAGCGTGATCCGGAACGCGCGGAGGAATCCCCCCCGGGTGTCCGGCTGGAAATACCGGTGGATCCGGGCGGCCCGGACGGCGTAGCTCATGACCACCAGGAGGAAGGCCGCCCCGAGCTTCCCGGGAGGGATCCGTTGCCAGGGCTCCAGGAGGGCACGCCATCCCACGGAGAGATGGAGGAGCGCGGCCAGGGCCACGAAGAGGCCGGCCCCCAGGACCCACCCGAGGACCGGCACTCGCTCCGTCGTCACCGTCGAGGCAGGGACCTTCATCTCCTCGTCAGCGTCTCCTCGGGTCCGCTACTCCCTGGTCCAGCGGGCCAGCCACGCCAGGACCGTATCATGCCACTGGATGCCGTTGGCGGGGCTCAGGACCCAATGGTTCTCTTCGGGAAGGTAGAGGAACTGGCTGGGGATCCCCTTTCGCTGAAGCGCGGTGAAGGCTCCGATCCCCTGCTCCAGGGGAACCCGGAAGTCCCTGCCGCCCTGGATGACCATCATGGGGGTCCGCCACTTGTCCACGTGCAGAACGGGGTTGTGCCGCTCGAAGCCTCCCGTGCTCTCCCAGTAGGTCCCGCCGTGCTCCCACTCCGGGAACCAGAGCTCCTCGGTCCCGAAGTACATGATCCTCTGGTCGAAGACGCCGTCGTGGTTCACGAGGCATCGGAAGCCGTCCGTCCAGTTCCCGGCGATCCAGTTGATCATGTACCCTCCGTAGGAGGCCCCCAGGGCACAGGCCCGGGTTCCGTCCATCCAGGGGTAGCGATCCAGGGCCGCCGCCATCCCCTTCTTCAGGTCCTCCAGGGGCTTCCCCCCCCAATCTCCCCGGATGGCATCGGTGAAGGCCTGGCCGTACCCGGTGGAGCCGTGGAAGTCCACCTCGATGACGGCGTACCCCGCGGCGGCGTAGATCTGGGGGTTCCAACGGTAGTGGAAGTTGTTGGCGGACGATCCCTGGGGCCCGCCATGGATGATGAAGGCGATGGGGTAGCGCTTGGAGGGGTCGAACCCGGCGGGCTTCACCACCCAGGCGTAGACCTCGTCTCCCATCGCGCCTTCGAACGTCATCTGCTCCGCCTCCCCGAAGGCGATGGCTGCCAGCCGCTCCTGGTTGACCTGGGTGAGGGCCCGCACGTCGCTGCCGTCGGGGCGGGAGGAATGGACTTCCACCGGAGAGGTGAAGTGTTCCAGGCCGAAGACGATCCGGTCCCCGGCGTACGCGGGGGAGTGGACGGTACCTTCGTGGATCAGTTCCCTTACCCTTCCCGAGGCCACGTCCACGGCGAAGAGGGAGGTGTTGCCCAGGTTCTGGGCCGTCACCAGGAGGGTTCGGCCGTCGGGGGAGAAGGTCATGGATCCCACGGAGCGATCCCATTCCTCGGTCAGGACCCGGGAGGCGCCCTCGGGCCACCCCCTAAGCACGATCCGAAACCGGTCCGCCTCGAAACCGGGCCGCTCCATGGCCAGATAGGCCAGGGTCTTCCCGTCGGGGCTGAACACCGGTTGGGTATCCCAGGCCCGGTTTTCCGTGGTGAGGAGACGGGGCCCGGCTCCCCCCGAGGTCGGGGAGAAGAAGAGATCGAAATCCGTGGACCAGGGCTCTTCCCGTCCCGCGGTGCGGGCGGTGAAGACGATTCCCCCGCCGTCGGGGGTGAAGGCGTACTCCTCCGGGCCCCCGAAGGGGAGGGAGGGACAGTCGGCGTCCATCCCCCGCATCAGATCCACCGGTCGCCCGCCGCCGGCGGAGGGAAGGACGAATACATGGGAGCGCCGGCCGTCCTCCCAGGTGTCCCAGTGCCGGATGAAGAGGCGCTCGTAGAGCACGCCGCTGGCCGCCTGCCGGCTCCGTTCCTCCAACCGCGTCACCGTGCAGGAAAGGTCCGGGCAGTCCGGGAAGACCTCCACGCTCACCGCCAGGCGGGCCCCGTCAGGGGAGACGGCCATGCTCCCGATGTCCAGGGGAAGGTCCGTCACCTGTTGGGCCTCCCCTCCCATCGTGGAGATCCGCCAGACCTGGGAGCTCCCCGACCGGGTGGAGAGGAAGTAGACGCCCGAGCCGTCCGGGGCCCACCGGGCGTTGAACTCTCCCGCAGGGCTCGTGGTGAGGCGCCGGAGCCCGTTGCCGTCGGTGCCCAAGAGCCAGAGGTCCGAACGCCGGCGGTTTCCCGCCTGGTCCAGGCTGCTCACGGCGAAGACCACCCACCTTCCGTCGGAGGAAACCTGCGGATCGGATGCCCGGTCCATCGCCCAGAGGTCGTGGATGTTGAAGGGGTGGGTGGTTTGGGCCCCTGCCGGGGCCGGCCCGGCGGCCAGCGCCGTCCACGCCAGCAACACGAACCCCGCACCTCTCTCGAGTCGCGCCATCATCATCATCTCTCCATACGCCATGGTGGTCGCCTGCTACTCCTGGGCCGGCATCCCGTAGGCGGCCCATTCCTCCCGCGCCGGCCCGTAGATCCCCGGTACCCGCAATCCCGCCTGCCGCATGAGGACCGTCATCTGGCCCCGGTGGTGGTTCTGGTGACTGGCCAGGGCCGCCAGGGTCCGCCCCCGCTTCCACCGTTCCCCGTACATGTCGTCCTCCAACGTCAGGTCGGCGTCCTTCCAGCGGGCGCGGACCTCGGAGGCCAGGGAGTCCGCGGCCTCCTTGTAGAGGGTGGCGATCTCGTGGGCGGTGGAAGGGACCGGATCCTCCTGGCCGGGGCCGGCGATGTTCAGCCCGGTGCGGCCTCCCATCTCGGGGAGCGTCTGGGTGATGTGCCAGGCCAGTCGGCCGAGACTTCGAACGTCCGGGTGGATCTTCCGCAGGAGGGAATCATCCGTGAGGGCGTTCAGGACCTTGAGGGTGGCCTCGGACTCGTAGGCCCAGGAGCCCAGGAAGTCCTCGATGGTGCGAAACATGTTCGTCTCCACGACTGAAGGGGGCGGGGTTGGGGGTACGGCCTTCGCGAGACTCCGTCCTAGCCAATCCAGAACCAGACTTTGAAGGTGACGGCGCTCACGGCGCCGCACAGCACGGTTCCCCAGCACAGGTCCACCAGGGCGAGGGTAAGGGGGAAGTCCCTGAGCGTGGCCAGGTTCGTGAGATCGTAGGCGGCATAGGAGATCAGACCCACCAGCCCTCCCAGGAATACGGCCCGGGGGAAACTCTCCCGTTCCACCGCGGGCCAGACCGCCAGCACCACCAGGCCCGCCACGAAGAGGGCGTAGAAGGCGAGGGCGGCGGACCAGTTCACGTCGGGGCGCATGAGGTGGCCCAGGCGGGAGCGGTAGAACCCCCGGGCCACCACCCCCAGCCAGACGAGGTCGATGAGGAGGAAGGTGGGCAGAGCCACCCCGTACAGCTTGAGAAAGACCGTCATTGGGATCTCCTTCTCCGGTACTCAGTCGCCGAAGGAACGGCGGTTGTCCACCATCTCCTGGACCAGCCGGGCCGTTTCCTCCACGGCCCGGTCGGTGACGTCCACCACCTCGCACCCCAGTTCCTTGAAGATCGCGTGGGCATGGGTGAGCTCAGTCTGGATTCGCTTCAGGTCCGAATACGGGGAGCTTCCCTGGACCCCCATGGTCTTGACCCGCGCCTTCCGGATTCCGGCGAGCTTCTGAGGGTTGATGACGAGGCCGATGATCTTCCGGACGGGGACGCGCCGGAGCTCCTGGGGGATGGGCACGCCCGGGACCAGAGGCAGGTTCGCAACCTTCAGGCCGCGGTGGGCCAGGTACATGCTCACGGGAGTCTTGCTGGACCGGCTCACCCCCAGGAGGACCAGGTCCGCTTTCCGGTATCCGGGGGGGTTCTTCCCGTCGTCGTGTTGAACGGCGAACTCCACGGCCTCCACCCGCCGGAAGTAGCCCTCGTCCAGCTTGTGGATCAGCCCTGGCTCCAGCAAGGCGTGCTGGCCCGTGATCGCGGCCAATCCCTCCAGTGCGGGCCCCATGATGTCCACCGCTGGGATCCCGTCCCTCTTTGCCTTGGACAGGATGACCTCCCTTACCTCCGGGATGATGATGGTGAAGATGATGAGGGTGGGCTGTACCCGGGCGGCGGCCATGAGCTCCTCGGCGGCCCCGGGGGTGTCCACATGGCTGAAGCGTCTGAGGCTCACGCCCCCGTCCGGGAATTGACTCAGGGCCGCCTTCGCCACCAGCTGCGCCGTTTCCCCCATGGAATCGGAGACCACGAATACGTTGGGATTCACCCTCACCAGCTGCCTCCTCGAAAGAGGTCCGCCGTCCGGAGTCCAAGGATAGGTGTTCGGGCTCCGGTAATCGAGACCTTGAGCTTCGGGCGGCTCGACGGTACCCTCACGTTGGGGGTCCACCGTTTCGGCATCGGGTTCAAGCCTCGGCCAGGCCAGCTCGGAAAGGGAGTCACCATGCGGAAGGGCGACGTGGTATCGATCCTCCTCCTCATCCTCGTTCTGGCATTCGCGGTGATCATTGTGGACGAGCGCTGGCTCCGGTTGGCCATCGCCTTTCTCCCGGCCCTTCTCCTGGTTCAGAGAGCCTTGGAGGCGGGCCGGGAGGACGAAAGGCGCCATGAGCTCGTCGGGGCTGCCGATCGCCGGATGGATGGGGATACCCGGGGGGCCGTGGACGAGCTTCTTTCGCACATCCGGGAGTTCTACCTCACCTGTCACCTTCTGGGTACCGGGAGGATGTCCCCCGACGAGGCGGTGGAGAAGGCGGCGCAGAAGGAGAAGGAGTTGAATCAACTCCTGGCCAGGGTCACCGACACCGCTCGGGCCCGCCAAGGGGTCCGGGCCTGAGGTCCTGCGTGGCCCGATCCTCCGCCCGGACGCTGGCGGCTCTCCTGGCGGAGCTGGGCATCACCCACCTCGTGGGCCTTCCCGACAACACTTCGGCCCCCCTCTTCTCCGCTCTCTCGGAGAAAGGGGAGTCGGCGGAAGGGACGGATGGCCCCGGCGTTCGTCTGGTGATCGTCACCCGGGAGGGAGAGGGGATCGCCCTGGCCGCGGGTCTCTGGCTGGGGGGTGCGAGCCCCGCCGTGATCATCCAGAACACGGGGCTCCTGGAGTCGGGGGATGGGCTCCGGGGCACGGCCTCCCGCATGGGGGCGCCTCTTCTGATGCTGATCACGTGTCGCGGGTATGGAAAGGCGCGGAGCATGGGGATCGACCCCGCGGCGGGCTTCCTGGACCGGGACCTCCTGGTGCGGCCGGACCTGGACTCCGTGGCCCACATGACGGAGCAGACCCTTCGAGCGTGGGGCATTCCCTTCCTCCGTTGGAGCGATCCGGGGGACCTCGAGCCGGTACGGCGGAGCCTGGCTCTGGCCGTTGCGGAGGAGCGCCCGGTGGCCGTGCTGATGGACCTCGTGCTCTCATGAGGCCGCCCTCCCCTTCCCCGGTTCACGCCCCCGGTCTTGGACCCGATTCCGGGAGTCCTCCGCCCTCGTGCTGACCAAAGAGCAGTTGCTCCTGCCCCTCCTCAGGCATCGGACCCACGAGGTCGTGATCACCTGCATGAGCGTCACCCGGCCCTGGGGGCGCCTTTCCTCCCACGAGTTGGATTTCGCTTCGGCCGACAGCGCCATGGGGCATACGGCTGACCTTGCTCTGGGTGTCGCCCTGGCCCAGCCCCGCCGGAAAGTGATCTGCCTGAACGGGGACGGGAGCATGCTCATGACCCTGGGCACCCTGGTGACGGCGGTGGAGGCGAGAGCCACGAACCTGATTCTATTCGTCCTGGAGAACGGTACCTACGAGATCACCGGCAACCAGCCCATTCCCGGCGCGGGCCGCGTGGATTTCCCCGGCATCGCCCGGGCGGCCGGCTTCTCCAGGATCCACGCTCTCTCCTCCCCGGAGGATCTCGAGGCAGCGCTCCCCGGAATCCTCTCCGGAGTCGGTCCGGTCTTCGCGAGCGTCCGCATGGAGCCCGGAGCCGAAGGACCGATCAGCCGAAGTGAGCGGGAAGAATCCCGCTACCTGAAGACCTCCCTGGCCCATTGCTCCAGGGAATTCCGCGGAGCCCTCGCCCGGCTCCCTGCTCCCGCCTGAGCGTTCTTCCCATGATGGTTTCCGGATCCGATCGACAAGGAGGCACCATGCACTTCTCCTCCCGTGGCCCGTGCCGGGCCCTGGCCCTGGCTCCCTTCGCCCTCCTGCTCCTCCCGGGCACGGGCGGTGCCCAGGACTTCCGTCCCCAGAAGCCGATCCTGCACGGCAAGCACTGGGTGGCCATCACGGGGAAACCCATGGCGGCCACGGCTGGGGCCATGACCTTCGTGAAGGGGGGGAACGCCGTGGACGCGGCGTGCGCCATGCTGGCGGCGACGGCCACCATGTGGGACGTGCTGAGCTGGGGGGGCGAAACCCAGGCTCTCATCTACAACCCCAACACGGGGAAGGTCGTGGGGATCAACGCCCTCGGTGTCGCTCCTTCCGGGGCCACGGCGCAGTTCTACCAGGAGAAGGGGTTCCGGCATCCGCCGGAAGAGGGACCTCTGGCGGCCGTCACTCCCGGCACTCCGGGAGGGCTCATGGTGATGCTCGCCGAGTACGGAACGCTGAGCCTCGCCCAGGTGCTGGCGCCGGCCATGGAGATGGCGGAGGGATACCCCATGGAAGGGGATGCCGTGCGCAGGGTCCGTTCCGACCGCAGAGCCATGGCCGAGTGGCCGTATACCCGGGATCTCTTCTTCACGCATGCGGAGGATGAGAACGACCCGGGGCCCAGGGAAGGAGAGGTCTTCCGGCAGCCGGATCTGTTGAGCACGCTCGGAAAGCTGGTGGAGGCCGAGGCCCGGGCCCTCTCGCAGGGGAGGAGCCGGAAGGAGGCCATCTACGCGGCCTATGACCGGTTCTACCGGGGAGACATCGCCGAGGAGCTGGTGCGGGCGACCCGGGAGCAGGGTGGGCTCTTCACCATGGAGGATCTGGATCGGTGGAAGGTCCACATCGAGGAGCCGGTGTCCACCTCGTACAAGGGGATCGAGGTCTACAAGCTCACCTCCTGGGTGCAGGGACCGGTCCTGCTCCAGGCCCTCAACATGCTCGAGGAGGTCGACCTCAAGTCCATGGGCTTCAACTCGCCGGAGTACATCCACGCCCTCTTCCAGGTCATGAACCTCGCCTTTGCGGACCGGGACTTCTACTACGGAGATCCCTACTTCCCGCCGGCGGAGCCCATGGCCGGCCTCCTCTCCAAGGAGTATGCGAAGAGCAGGGTGGGAGAGATCAACTGGAGCATGAATGATCCCGATGTCAGGCCCGGCGATCCGTATCCCTTCATGAATGCGGTGAACCCGTTCCAGGAATACCTGAGGGCCTGGACCACCACGGGTGGAGGCGGCGGTGCGGAGGGGGCCGCCCCGGGTGCGCTCCTGCCGTCGGCTCCGAAGGACGAGGCGGGGGATCTCTACGATAGCGACTTCTATGCCGGCACGACCTCCATCCAGGCGGCGGACGAGGAGGGTTGGGTCGTCTCCGTGACTCCCAGCGGAGGTTGGATCCCGGCGGTGATCGCGGGCCGCACCGGCGTCGGCTTGAGCCAGAGGGCGCAGAGCTTCGTGACCGATCCGGCGGAGAATCCGTTCAACGTCGTGGAACCGGGCAAGCGTCCCAGGGCCACCCTCACGCCGAGTCTCGCCCTGAAGGATGGCCGTCCCTTTCTCTCCTTCGCTGTGCAGGGGGGAGACGGACAGGATCAGAACCTCCTCCAATTCTTTCTGAATGTGGTGGAGTGGGGGATGAATGTTCAGCAAGCGACGGAAGCACCCAACATCAACAGCTACCAGATGCGTGGCTCGTTCGGCGCGCACGCCTCGGAGCCGGGCCGCATCCTCCTGCATGATTCGGCATCCCCCGAGACCCGTGCGAGACTCGAGGCCATGGGGTACTCACTCACCTACTCTCCCAGGACTTCCGGGCCTATCAACGCAGTGTTTTTCGACTGGGTTCATGGGACGTTCTGGGGAGGCTCCAGCAACCATGGAGACGACTACGGAGTGATCTGGTAGAGCGTCGAGTCGCGTCTTTCCGCTCAACGTGCGGCGTCGTGATGAGAGAAAACCCTTGTTACGACGCCGTGTTTTTTTCTAAATTTTGCAGACACCGTTTTCCTCGTGAGCGAGTGTCGGCTGTGTGCTCGCGTTGAAGCAGGAGAGAGCGGTGTCTGAACCGGGGTCCTTGGCGCCGATCGGTGAGACCGACAAAGCTCCTTTGTTTTTTCGGCAAGCCGAAGGAACCCATCTCTCACCAGAGCCGGGCAGAAGAGTCCCGGAACCAAACAAGGGGGATGCACAGCATGGCGAAGACCGAGAAGAAGCCTGCGGCCAAGAAGGCTGCGCCGGCGAAGAAGGTTGCCGCGAAGGCACCGGCCAAGAAGGCTGCGCCGGCGAAGAAGGCTGCCGCCAAGGCACCGGCCAAGAAGGCCGCGCCGGCGAAGAAGGCTGCCGCCAAGGCTCCGGTGAAGAAGGCCGCCGCCAAGGCTCCGGCGAAGAAGGCCGCGCCGAAGAAGGCTGCCTCGAAGGCCGCTGCCAAGAAGGCCGCGCCTGCGAAGAAGGCCGTGCCGGCGAAGAAGGCCGCCGCCAAGGCTCCGGCGAAGAAGGCTGCCGCGCCGAAGAAGGCTGCGGCCAAGGCTCCGGCGAAGAAGGCCGCCGCGCCGAAGAAGGCCGCGCCGGTGAAGAAGGCTGCCGTCAAGGCTCCGGCGAAGAAGGCTGCCGCGCCGAAGAAGGCTGCCAAGAAGTAGGAAAGGGCTTCCCTGAGGTCCTTTTCATAAAAGGGAAGGGGGGCAGGTCCGAGGGGGGTGCAGACCTCCCTATGGCTTGCCTCCCCCCTTTTTTCTGGATCTCCAAGCCGTCCGGGTCCGCCCCTTCCATGGGGACGGGAGGCTCCTGGTCCTAGGATCTCCTCCCGAGGAACCAGGGAAGAACCAGGACCATTCCCGCACAGATGCCGGCAGCGGCGAGGAAGACCTGATCCATCCCTTTCCAGGCCGAGACGCCCGCCATGAGGAGAGGGCCCAGCGTCTGCCCTATCCGCAGCACCATTCCGTTCGCCGAGAGGAAGACCCCGCGGTGGTCGTGGGGAGCGAGACTCGCCAGCGAGCTCATCACCACCGGGTAGTTGATTCCCTGGCCCACGCCGAAGAGGGCCACGGGCAGGGCGATCCACCAGTGCCCCGGAAGCCGGGGGATGACCGCGAAGGACAGGGCGTAGAAGGCGAAGGCGGTGACGATGAGATGGTGCTGGGCGAAACGCCGGCTCAGTACGCCCAGCCCCGAGGCGGTGAGGGCCGTGGCCAGGGAGCCCACCGTCATGATGAGTCCGATGGACAGGGCCGACGAGTCGAACCGCTCGGCGAGGTGCAGGGGGATGAAGATCGTGTACGCCCCGTAGAGCACGATGAAGGTGACCAGGGAGCTCAGGTACAATCCGAGCACCTTCCGGGTCCCCATGCCCGCGAGGGCGTCCCTGAGGTAGGAGCGGAAGCCTGAGGTGGGAGGAGCCCGCTCCGCCTCCAGGCGAGAGAGGACGGCCAGCGCCACCACCAGGCCCACGATGGGAAGAGCGAACGGGACGTACCACCCGAGGATGGCCAGGGCGCCGCCCAGGGAAGGGTAGACCGCGGTCCCCACGCTCAGGACCGCGGCGTTGTAGCCCATGGCCTCCACCTGCCGCCGGCCCCGGAAGAGGTCTCCGATGAGGGTGGCGTTCAGGGATCCCAGGGAGGCGGCGCCCACGCCCTGGAGGAAACGGAGGGCGAGGAGGAGATGGAAGTCCCGGGCGAGTGCGCAGGCGCTCCCTGCAAGGGAGAACAGGACGATGGCCGGCACCAACACCTGCTTGCGTCCGAATCGGTCGGCCAGGATTCCCAGCAAGGGCGTGAGGATGATCCCCGGGAGGGTGAAGACCGTGATGAGAAGCCCTACCGCCTCCGGCGCCACGCCCAGCTCCCGGGCCACGGTCGGGAAGACCGGCGCGACCGAGGAGACCCCGAGGACCGCCAGGAGGGTGATGCCAAAGACGACGTTGAGGTTGGGGTCCAGAAGAAGGTGGCCCTCCGGCGTCGATGACGGGTCACCGGCCCGATGGCGGGCTTCCTGGGCGGGTCCCGGTCTTCCACTGGCTTTCATCGGGTATCGGATCTCCGTGCCGGAGGGCGTGCGGGAAGTTGCCCAGGGCAGGAAAAGGGATCAAGATTCGCGTCCATGCGCGTCGCCCTCTTCGTTCCCTGCTTCAACGATGCCTGCTTCCCGGGCACTCTGAAAGCCACCGTTCGGGTGCTGGAGCGCCTGGGTATGGAGGTGGATGTGCCCCGCGGCCAGACGTGCTGTGGACAGATCCACTTCAACACCGGGTACCGGCGGGAAGCCTACCGCCTCATGGAGCGTTTCCTCAAGGTCTTCGCGGGATGCGGCACGGTGGTGGCTCCTTCGGCGTCCTGCGTGGCCATGGTCCGGGAGCAGTATGCGGAGATGGCGGCCGGGGTGGGCGATCCGAGGCTGGAGGAGGAGGTCCGCGGCCTCGCCGCCCGCACCTTCGAGTTGTCGGAGTTCCTGGTGGGTGAGCTGGGCGTGGAGGACGTGGGGGCTCATTTCCCCCATCGGGTCACCTTTCATCCCACCTGCCACTCCATCCGGGGGATCCACGTCGGGGATGCGCCTCTGCGCCTCCTCCGGGCCGTGAGGGGCCTCGAGCTGGTGGAGCTTCCCCATGCCCTGGAGTGCTGCGGTTTCGGAGGGACCTTCGCCGTGAAGAACCCCCACACTTCCCTGGCCATGATGGAGGACAAGCTCCGTCATGTCCGCGAGACGGGCGCCGGGGTGCTGACCGCGGTGGACAACTCCTGCCTCCTCCACCTCATGGGGGGGATGCGAAGAGAGGGGTGGCTGGGTGAGGGGGAGGTGGGATCGGGACCCGGCTCGGCCGGGAAGGTATGGGTCGTGCACCTTGCGGAGATCCTCGCCTCGGGGGAGGGCGGATGAGGCGCGGTACCCGCCCCGGTTTTCCCGCTGCGGCCCCAGCCGCCCTGGCAGACCAGCAGCTTCGGCGAAACCTCGGGAAGGCCACCACCACGATCCGGGCCAAGCGTGCCGCCGTGTCCGGCGAGATGCCTGACTGGGAAACGCTCCGGGAAGCCGCGCGGGCCATCAAGGCCGATGCCCTCTCCAACCTGCACCAATATCTGGAACGCCTCGAGGAGTCGGTGACCAGGGCCGGGGGCGCCGTCCACTGGGCGGGAGATGCCGTCGAGGCCAACCGCATCGTCGCCGAGCTGGCGGCGGCCGCCGGCGCAGGAGAGGTGGTGAAGGTCAAATCCATCACCACCGATGAGGTGGGGCTGAACCGCGCGTTGGAGGCCCGCGGCATCGTCCCGGTGGAGACGGACCTGGCGGAGCTCATCATCCAGATGGCGGGGGAGTCCTCCTCCCATTTCCTGGTGCCGGCCATCCATAAGAACCGCACCCAGATCCGGGATCTGTTCCGGGAGCACCTGGGGCGCCCGGGGCTCTCCGACGATCCCGCGGAGCTGGCGGAGGCGGCCAGGCTGCACCTGCGGCAGAAGTTCCTCCGGGCCCAGGTCGCCGTCAGCGGCGCGAACTTCGCCGTGGCGGAGACCGGGACGGTGGGGGTGGTGGAGTCGGAGGGGAACGGGCGCATGTGCCTCACCCTCCCCCGGGTCCTCATCACCCTCATGGGAATCGAGAAGGTGCTCCCCCGGTTCCAGGATCTGGAGGTCTTCCTTCAGCTTCTCCCCCGTTCCGCTACCGGCGAGCGGATGAACCCCTACACCTCCCTCTGGACCGGCGTGACCCCCGGGGACGGGCCCCGGGAGTTCCACCTGGTCCTCCTGGACAACGGCCGCACCCGCGTGCTTGCGGACCCGGTGGGGCGGCAGGCCCTCCAGTGCATCCGCTGCAGCGCCTGTCTGAACATCTGCCCCGTGTACGAGCGGGTGGGCGGCCACGCCTACCACGCCGCCTATCCGGGCCCCATCGGCTCCATCCTCATGCCCCAGCTTCTGGGCCCCGGCGTCCACGACTCTCTCCCGTTCGCCTCGACGCTGTGCGGAGCGTGCGCCGACGTGTGTCCCGTGAAGATCGAGATCCCCCGGGTGCTCCTGCACCTCCGGGCGCGGGCCAGCGATGGCACCGGAGCGGGATCATTCCAGGAGCGCTGGCTCATGCGGATCCTGGGGTGGGTGTTCCGGTCGCCCTTCCTGTACCGCCTGGGTGTCCGCACGGCGCGCGGGCTTCTGGCCAGGTTCGCCCGGGACGGGTGGGTCCACACCCTTCCCGGGTATGGCGCCGGGTGGACGTTGGGGCGGGACCTTCCGGCACTACCCCGTGAGAGCTTCCAGGAATGGTGGGAAGGGAGAGGAGGCATACCGTGACCTTCCCCAGGGAGAGGATCCTGGAGCGGATCCGGCGCTCCCTTGCCGGCGCGCATGGGGATGGCCCCGCGCCCATTCCCCGCGCCTACCGGCGCAACGGCACGCTCCCCCGCGACCAGCTCCTCACGCGCTTCGTGGAGCGCGTGGAGGACTACCACGCGAAGGTGACGCGGGTGCGAGCGCATGGGCTCCCCGGCGCGGTGGCGGCCGCCCTGTCCTCCCGGGGGGTCCGGCGCCTGGCCGTGGCACCGGACCTCCCGGCGGATTGGCTCGCCGGCCTTGCCCCCTCCCTGGAGGTCCTCCGAGACGGAGTCCCCCAGCTCCTTTCGCCGGGGCAGCTCTCCTCCGCCAGCGGTGTCCTCTCCGGCTGTGCCCTGGCCATCGCCGAGACGGGGACCCTCGTCCTGGACGGAGGGGAGGGCCAGGGGCGCAGGGCCCTGACCCTCCTTCCCGACTACCACCTGTGCGTGGTGTCGACTTCCCAGGTGGTGGAGATGGTGCCGGAAGCCATCTCGGCGCTGGCCGCCGCCGTGAGGGACCGGCGCGCCCCCATCACCTTCATCTCGGGACCCTCCGCCACCTCCGACATCGAGCTTTCCCGGGTGGAAGGGGTCCACGGCCCCAGGACGCTGGAAGTGATTCTCGTGGAGGATTCATGACCCTCGGCATGCAGGCCTTCCTCGCCCTCCTCCCCATCCTCCTGGCGGGCATCCTCCTGGTGGGCTTCCGGGTCCCCGCCCGGTGGGCCATGCCCGCGTGTTACCTGGCTGCCGTGGTGGTGGCAGTGGGGGCGTGGCGGATGGAGTGGGTGCGGGTGTGGGCCGCCTCCATCCAGGGGCTCTTCCTCACCTTCGACCTCCTCTTCATCATCTTCGGCGCCCTCCTCCTCCTGAACACGCTGGAGCGCTCCGGCGGGGTGGCGGCCATCCGCCGGTCCTTCCACGCCGTGAGCGACGACCGGCGGGTGCAGATCGTCCTCCTGGGGTGGCTCTTCGGATCCTTCATCGAGGGGGCCAGCGGGTTCGGCACGCCGGCCGCGGTGTGCGCCCCCCTGATGGTGGCCATGGGGTTCCCCGCGGCGGCGGCGGTCATGCTGGGAATGATGGTGCAGAGCACTCCCGTCACCTTCGGGGCCGTGGGCACGCCGGTGCTCGTGGGGGTGCAGGGTGGGGTGGGGGGGGAGCTCTTCCAGGCCCAGTTGGCGGCGGCGGGGCTCGGGATGCGGGACTTCCTGGAGCTGGTGACCACGAGGGTGGTGGTGCTCCACGCCATCGCCGGCACCCTCATGCCGCTCCTCATGGTCATGATGACCACCCGGTTCTTCGGAGCGAGGAAGTCCTGGACCGAGGGGCTCTCCATCCTCCCCTTCGCCCTCCTGGGGGGGCTGGCGTTCACCGTGCCGTACACGCTCTTCGGCCTCTTCCTGGGGCCGGAGTTCCCCTCTCTCCTGGGAGCGCCGGTGGGGCTGGTGATCATGACCGTGGCGGCGCGGCGGCGCTTCCTTCTCCCCGCCGACAGCTGGGACTTCCCGGCGGCGGATGGCTGGCCGGCCGAGTGGGTGAGCGGGCTGGAGGTGAAGGACGAAGGGGACGTGGCCAGGAGGCCCATGTCCATCGCCACGGCCTGGAGCCCCTACCTCCTGCTGGCGGCGCTCCTGGTCCTCTCCCGCCTCCCCCTCCTCCCGGTGGGAGGCTGGCTCAGGACGCTGCGGCTGGCCTGGGACGACATCTTCGGCACCGGGATCGCCGGGGCCACCACGCCCCTCTACCTCCCGGGGTTCCTCCTGGTGGTGGTGGTGGCCCTGACCTTCTTCCTGCACCGGATGAAAGGGCCGGAGCTGAGACGGGCGGTGGCGGACTCCAGCCGGGTGCTCCTGGGGGCCGGGTTCGTCCTGGTGTTCACCGTGCCCATGGTGAGGGTCTACATCAACTCGGAAGTGAACGGCGCCGGGTTCTTCTCCATGCCCATCGCCATGGCGGAGTGGGTGGCCACCAACGTGGGGCAGGTCTGGCCCCTCTTCGCGGGCGTGACGGGGGCGCTGGGGGCCTTCATCGCCGGCTCCAACACGGTGAGCAACCTCATGTTCGCCGCCTTCCAGTACGGGGTGGCGGAGCGCCTCATGATCTCGGGGGTCCTGATCGTGGCGCTCCAGGCGGTGGGGGCGGCGGCGGGGAACATGATCGCCATCCACAACGTGGTGGCGGCCTCGGCCACGGTGGGGCTCCTGGGACGGGAAGGGGCGACGCTCAGGAAGACCATCCTCCCCACCCTCTACTACCTGGTGGTCATCGGGATCCTGGGGCTGGTGGCGGTGCACCTGCTGGGGGTGGGGGATCCGCTGATGGGAGGGGTGGGGGCGCCGAGGTAGCGCCTCACCCCCCCCTGGGCATCACCGGATAGTCCCGCCGCCCGCCCCAGTCCCGCCACCCCCCGTCGTAGAAGCGCACAGGGTAGCCGAGCATCCGGGCCACCATGTAGGCGGCACTGGCTCGGAGCCCCACCTGGCAGTACGTGACCACGGTGTCGTCGGGTCCGGCGCCCGCGGCGGAAAAGAGGGTGGCCAGCTCCTCCAGGGGCAGGAACCGGGGGCGTTCCCGGGACTCGATGAGGTTTTCCCAGAAGAGCTGCCGGGCTCCGGGGATGTGGCCGGGGTTCACCTGCCCGCCCAGGCCTCCATCGGCGCCCGTGTACTCATTGTCGGGGCGGGCGTCCACCAGGGCCAGATCCTCATGCCCCAGGCGGGCCAGGACCCATTCGGCGTCCACCAGCCTGGTGGGATCGGGGCGAAGGGTCACGCGCCCCATGGGGACGTTGGGGAGCTCGGCCGTGAGAGGACGCCCTTCCTCCCTCCACAGCTGGAGTCCGCCGTCCAGAAAGAGGGGCATGGAGGTACCCGCTCCCAGCACGTCCAGCGTCATCCAGAGCCGCGCCGCCTGGAGGGGGCTCTCGCCGTACACCACCACCGTTGACCCATCGGAGACACCCGCCTGCTCCAGGGCGGCCTCGATGCGGTCCCAGGGGCGGAACTCCGCCCCCATGCCGGTCCCCCCGTTCCACATGAACCAGTCGGTGAGGAAGAGGCGCGCCCCGGGGACGTGCGCCTGGCCGTACCCATCGGGCGTGTCGCTCACGTGGAGGATCACCAGGTCGGCGCGCTCCAGATTCGCCTGGAGCCATGCCCCGGACGCCAGGACCTGGGGCTCGGCGACCTGCGTCTTCGCCAGGCCGGGAATCAGCAGCGAGATGAGGAGCGCGATCCGGATCATGACAGCCCTTGGATGGGGGGGGGAGGGCAGCGCCCTCCATGCTTCTCAAAGTTGACTACGGACCCGACCCCGGCACCAGGCTTTCGATGAAGAACTCCATCATGCGGTCCCGGTTCAGGCCGGCATGCCCCATGTCCGGCCCCACCTGGAGCTGGAAGTGCTTCCTGGCGGCCTGGAGGGCAGCGACCATCTGGAGGGTGTTGGAGGGGTGGACGTTGTTGTCGGCGGTGCCGAAGAAGAGCATGAGGTCCCCCTTCAGTCGGTCGGCATACTCCATGGCCGATCCGGCGTCGTACCCCGCCTGGTTCTCCTGTGGGATCCACATGTACCGCTCGGTATAGATGGAGTCGTAGTTGCGCCAGTCGGTGACGGCCGAGGACGCGGCCGCGGCCTTGAAGACGTCGGGGTGGCGGAGGATGGCCATGAGAGAGGCGGTGCCCCCGTAGGAGGTTCCGAAGATCCCCGCCCGGCCGGGCTCCACGTAGGGGCGGTCCCACAGGGCCCGCACCCCGGCGGCCTGATCGTCGATCTCGCCGGTGCTGAGCTTCAGGTAGATGGCGTCCAGGAAGCGCTTTCCCCTCCCGGCCGCGCTCCTGGAGTCCAGGGTCACCACCAGGAAGCCGAGCTCCGTGAGGGGGTTGGGCATGGTGAACGTCTCCCGGGCCCCGTTGGTGGCAGGGCCGGCGTAGACGCTCACCAGCACCGGGTACTTCCGGGAGGGGTCGAAGTCCGAGGGCTTGTGGAGCATGCCGTGGAGCTGGGTGACGCCGTCGGCGCCGGTGAAGGTGAACATCTCCACCTTGCGGAGGCCGAGGGCCTCGAAGCGGGTCATGTCGCTGGCGGCCAGCTCGGCCAGGAGCTTGCCGTCGCCGTCGAGGAGCTGCGTCGCCGGTGGCTGGTCATGGGTCTGGGCCACGTCCACGAAGTGGCGCCCATCCGGAGCGAGGCTCACGGAATGGTGGAAGGCGGGGTCCGTGAGGCGCCGCTCCCCCCGCCCGTCCAGCCCCACCCGGTGGAGCTGGAGCTTCATGTGGTTGTCCCCGTCCCGGGCCATGTACCACACCACCCCCGCCTCCTCGTCCACACGGACGATGTCGGCCACCTCGAACCCATGGTTCGTGAGGGTGGCCAGGAGCGTTCCATCCAGGTCGTAGAGGTAGAGGTTCGCGAACCCGGTGCGCTCCGAGATCCACAGGAAGCGCTGGCCGTCCTCCAGGTATTGCATGGGGGGATGGTTCTCCACCCAGCTCGCGGGCCACTCCTCCCGGAGGATGACGCGGCATGCTCCGCCGGCCGGGGAGCAGGCGGCGAACTCCAGGACGTTCTGGCGCCGGTTGGTCCGGTGGATGGTGAGCTCGCTCCCGTCGGGCGACCACGCCACCCGGTAGGCGTAGTGCCCCACCACGTCGTTCGTGAAGGGCTGGCCGTCCCGGATGTCCAGCCGGGTCGAGCGGCGGGCGGCCAGGTCGTAGACGAAGAGGTCCACCACCGGGTTGGGAGCCCCGGCTTTGGGGTACGCCTCCACGTCCAGGCTGCTCTGGATCTCGGTCTGGTCCATCTGGAGGTAGTAGTCCGGTACCTGGCTCTCGTCGAAGCGGTAGTAGGCGAGCTTGGACCCGTCGGGGGACCACCACATGGCGGTGTTCTGATTCAGCTCCTCCCCGTACACCCAGCTCGCCGTCCCGTACTTGATCCTGGCCTCCTCGCTCCCCTCGGTGGTGACCGCGATCTCCCCGCTCCCGTCCGGGGCGCTGATATGGAGGTTCCGGTCCCGGTAGAAGGCCCGAAGAGCGCCGTCGGGGGAGTCGGTGGAATCGAACTGGCGGCCCCGGGCCGGCCTTGCCCCCATGCGGCCGCCGGGTCTGGGGGCCTCGGGGGCGTCCCCCAGGAGCCGCGCTTCCCGCCCGGCCACGTCGTAGCGCCAGAGCTTCCCGTCCCGGACGTACTCGAAGCCGCCCCCGTCCTGGGCCCAGGTGACCTCCAGGGCTCCCGACACGAAGGCGCTCTGAAGCTGGGGGGCCATCTCCAGGTAGCGGGAATGGCCCGGATAGGAGGGGAGGCGGTCCTGGGCGGGGAGGGCTCCGGGGTGGAGGAGGGCCACGGCCGCGAGGGCGGCCCAGAGGCCTGCCAGCCCCGCGGCCGAGCGGCGGGGCTCCGGAGTCGAGGGGCGGGTGGTCATGCGGAACGAGCTCATGCGTGCGGTCCTCCCTGGAGGCGGGGTTCCGGCGTTCTTCTGGACGGATGCTCGCGGGGGTCGTCGGGCACCGGACAGGATAAGGGATAAGGCCCGAAGCGGGGCTCGCCAAGGGCGCGGGCCGACCGGGGTGGATGCGGCGGGGCGCCGCGCCGCGACCTCCGCCCCGTGGGCGGGCGCCTCCCTCAGGGGGTGGGGCGCCTTCCGGGAAGGGAGCTCATCTCCAGGTCCAGGAGGTCACGGAAGGCCTCCAGGCCGAGGGCGCCGGAAACGGGGAATCCGTTGACGAAGAAGGCCGGGGTGCCCCGGACCCCTCCCATCTGGCCCATGCGGTTGTTCTCCTGGATCCGGGCCGAGGCCCCCTCCCCCTCCAGGCACTCGGAGAAGCGCTTGGCGTCCAACCCCTCCTCTTCCGCGATCCGGGCGAAGAAGGGCTTCGGATCACCGTCGTTCCGCCACCCGGGTTGATCCTGGTAGAGCCTCTTCCGGAGCGGCTCGAAGAGCCCCTGCTCCGCCCCGCATTCGCTGGCGACCGCGGCGGCATCTCCGTTGGGAAAGATCCCCAGCACGAAGGGGATGTAGGTCCAGCGCACCTTCCCCGTGTCCACATACTCCGCCACCAGGAGGGGGCGGGTCTGTTCCTGGAAGACGCGGCAGTACCCGCACCCGAAATCGCTGAATTCGATGATGTGGATGGGCGCGTCCGGAGACCCGACCCCGTGACCCATCCCCATGCTCAGGATCAGGCTCGCCATGGACGGGTTGCCTCCCGTGGGTGGGGGGGGAAGCCAATCCCGGGAAGGCCCGGCCTTTTCCGCCAGGAGCAGATTCAGGAGCCTCCGGAAGCTCTCCGCGGGGAGGGCGCCCGAGAGAGGGAGCCCGTCCACGATGAACATGGGGGTGCCCTGGGTGCCCAGGGCCTGTCCCAGCCGGATGTCCAGCTGGACCTGCTCCGCCCGCTGGCCGTCCTCCAGGCACCGCCTGAACCGGCCCTCCCTCAGCCCCTCCTCCTTGGCCAGCCGGGCGAAGAACTCGTCCGGATCCTGGGTGTCCCGCCACCCGGCCTGCTCGCTGAAGAGCCGGCCCCGCATCCGCAGGAAGGGCTCCAATCCCTGCTCCCCGGCGCATTCCCCGGCCAGGGCGGCTTTGTCCCCATTGGGGAAGATGCCCAGGACGAAGGGGACGAACTTCCACTGGACCCGACCGGACTCGATGAACTCCTCCAGGAGGACGGGGAAGACCTCCTGGTTGAACACCCGGCAATACCCGCACCCGAAGTCGCTGATCTCCACGACCTTGACCGGAGCATCCGGCGAGCCCTGGTCATAGCCGATGCGGCCGAAGTCCAGGACGGGACGGCTCGGGCCCTGGAGGCCCGCCTTCGTTTCCCCGCCGTCGCCCGCGCCTTCTGCCCGGGCCGCCGGGGCGCCGCTCTCGGCCGCACCGGCGCGCCCCACGGCGCCCCGCCCCTCGCAGGCGGACAGGAGCAAGCCTGCCAGGGAGGCCATGGCCAGGGAAAGGGCGCCGGCGAGCCGATTTCGGTGGATCCGGTTCAAGGTCACTCACCCCTCGAGGGTTTCAGGGCGATTCGGGAGGAACCGACGTCGCGGCAGGATTACCCCCGAGGTGGCGTCCGGGGTCCAGGGTCCCGAAGGGCCGGACCCCTTCCGGGCTCGGCGGCCCTTCCTGCGATCCCCGGCCGGGCCGTACCTTGGAAGGCGCCTCCGCTCACCCGGGCGGCGGCGGACCCTGGGGAGGGGGAAAGCGACCGTGGTGGACGGCAGACGGCGACGGGAATACTGGGCCCGGATCAACCGGGCGCTGGACCACATCGAGACCCACCTGCACGAGGATCTCACGGTGGAGGCCATCGCCCGGGCGGCCTTCTTCTCTCCCTTCCACTTCCACCGGATCTTCAAGGGTCTCATGGGCGAGCCCGTGAGCCAGTTCGTGCAGCGGGTCCGTCTGGAACGGGCGGCCTCCCTTCTCAGGGCCCATCCCGGTAGGCCCGTGACGCGCATCGCCCTGGAGTGCGGCTACGGGAACCCGGCGGCCTTCTCCCGGGCCTTCCGGGCGGCCTTCGGCGCCAGCCCCAGCGAGTGGCGGATGGGGTGCGAGGAAGTCAGCAAGGACGGCACAGCGGACGGCAATCCCGGCAAAGACGGCGGGAGTCCGGTTCCCTACTTTTCAGGCTCGAAGATTGGCGTCGCCGCCCCGCACCCCTGGAGGGAAACCATGGCAGTCGAACTGAAGATGGAGGTCCGGGTGGAGGATCTCCCGGAGATGACGGTGGCCTACGTACGGCACGTCGGCCCCTACGCGGGGGACTCGGCGCTCTTCAAGGGGCTGTTCGGGAGGCTCTTCCAGTGGGCCGGCCCCAGGAACCTCCTCGGCTTCCCCCAGGCCCAGGTCCTCTCCATCTATCACGACGATCCCGGCGTCACCGATCCGGAGAAGCTGAGGGTGAGCGTGGGGATCACGGTACATCCCGACACGGAGGTGTCCGGTGAGGTGGGCAGGATGACCCTCCCGGGAGGCCGCTACGCCCAGGCCCGGTTCGAGCTGGGCCCGGACCAGTACGAGGAGGCCTGGACCAGCGTCTACGGCGGCTGGCTCCCGGACAGCGGGTACGTCCCCGGCGACGGGCTGCCCTTCGAGAGGTACCTCAACGATCCTGCCCAGCATCCCCAGGGGAAGCACATCGTGGAGATCTGCCTGCCGGTCAAACCGCTCTAGCCCTCGCCGGCGGGGCCGGTCCGGGCTCGGCCCCCCCCACGCCTTTCTGTCGCTGCCGCGAAGGCCCGCGTATATTGCCGGTTTCGGGTTCTCGAGTGACCCATTCTCCCCGTGAAGGATGCGGCGTACCCCGTCCCCCGGGCACCGGCTTATGCGACGAAAGCGCATGTCCGTCCTCGCCATCCTGGTGTGGGTGGTGCTGGCCGTATGGTGGCAGAACCGGAGGGAATCGGTCCCCGAACCGTCCTGGTCGGAGGGCGCGGAGGCCTACGTGCCCGAGGTGGAGGAGGGGTTGGGGCTGGCCATCCTGATCGTTCTGGACAACTCCGGGTCCATGGACGCATCAGCGTCGGGGGACGCGGAACCGAAGTTCGTCGTGGCCCGGCGGTCCATCGCGCAGATGCTGGCAGCCACCGATTCCTTCGCGGCCGAGAACCCGGGGTTTGCGGTGAAGGTGGGGGTCCTGATGTTCAATGACCGGGCCACCCTCCTCCTGCCCGTCCAACCCTACGACGCGGCGTCGGTGACCCGGGTGCTGGAGCGGATCGAGTCCCCCGAGGGGGGGACGGCCATCGGTACCGCCATGGAGGAGGCCCGGGCGGAGCTGTACCGGTCCGGGGTCTTCCGCAAGCACATGCTGGTCATCACCGACGGAGAGAACACCGACGGCCCCGACCCCGGACGGGTGGCGGAGGAGATCTTCCGGCGGAGCGGCCGGTCCGTTCGGCTCCATTTCGTGGCCTTCGACACCGACCCGGAGAAATTCGGGTTCCTGGAAGGGGTCGAGGGCACCCTTCTGGCCGCCGACAATGCCCAAGCCCTGCGGTCCGGGCTGGAGCAGCTCTATCGAACCGGGATCCTTGCGGAGTCCGTCGATTTCGGGGAGGACTCGATTCGCTAGCACCCACGGCCCGGGCCGGGCCTGACGCCACCACCCCAAGGAGGGGCCCAGAACGATGCTCAGCAAAATCCTGAAGGCCATCTCGGCCCAGCTCAACAAGCTCGCCAACCTCTTCTGGGAGGCCGATCCCATCGCGGTGATGCAGCTGGAGGCCGACCAGGCGGTGGAGCGGCTCAAGGAGGGCAGGGAAGGGCTGGAGGTCTACCGGGGGCTGGTGGAACGGGTCCAGCGCCAGGTCAACGCCGGAAAGAACCACGCGGAGAAGCTCGAGGCCCAGATCAAGGCGTACCTCAAGGCCGGCGACCGGGACACGGCGGCCCGCTTCGCCATGGAGCTCCAGAAGGCCCAGAAGGAGCTGGCGGCCAACGAGGAACAGCTCCGCATGCACGAGACCGCCTACGAGAACAACCTCAAGAAGATCCAGCACGCCAACAAGAAGCTGGTGGAGGTCCGGGAGAAGATCCGCCGCTACGACGCCGAGCTGAAGATGAGCGCGGCGGAGGCCGAGATCGCCAAGCTGGCCGAGACCTTCCAGGTGGACATCACCACCGACTTCGGGCAGATCGAGGACGTGATCCAGCGGCAGATCGACGAGAACCGGGGGAAGGTCCGGGTCGCCTCGGATCTCTCCTCGCAGGGGATCGCCGAGATCAAAGCCGAGGAGGCCATGGAGAAGTCCATGGCCGAGGACGCCCTGCGGGATTTCGAGGTGGAGCTCGGCCTGAGGTCTCCCGACACGACACCGGTGGCCCCCCTGGCGAAGGACCTGGGGCCCGCCACGGAACAGACGACCTGATTCGGGGGCACCGCCCCCCTACCGGAGGAGCACAACCATGTCCAGCGGAAAGCCGACTCCCGCCTTCTTCCTTGTGGCGTTGTTCGTGGTCATCGGCCTTGTTGCCCTCGGAGTCTGGCGCTTCGGCGGCGGCGGAGACGGGGGCTTCGGAGACGACATCTCCGTCGATGAGCTCGGGGGCGCCGAGGCTCCCGATGCCCAGGGGATCACCACCGTCAAGGAGTACGAGTACGTCCCTGCCGCCCGGCTTCCGGAGGTCCAGGGCACGTCGGCCTACCAGCCCCTGGTGGACCGCACCGTGCGCTTCGCCATCAACGTGTGGGCCGGCTGGGCCCCCATCATCTACGCCAACGGCGGGATGGGTCCCGGGAAGGTCTGGACCACCCCCGGGGGTGAGGGCTTCAAGCTGGACCTGGTCCTCATCGACGATCCGGTGGCGATGCGGGACGCCTACGCGGCGGGCAACATCCATGTCGGATGGGCCACGCTGGATATGCTCCCGCTCCTCATCGAGGGGCTCCGCAGGGACTCCCGCACCATGCCCCGGGTCTACCAGCAGGTGGACTGGTCCAACGGAGGAGACGGGATCGTAGTCCGGGACGAGATCCGGACGGTGGCCGACCTCCGGGGCAAGACCATCGTCCTGGCCCAGAACTCGCCCTCCCACTTCTTCCTCCTGAACGCCCTCATCAACGGCGGCCTGCAGCCCGGGGACGTCCAGTTCCGCTTCACCCAGGACGCTTTCCAGGCCGCAGCGGCCTTCAACGCCGACCGGAGGATCTCGGCGGTGGTGAGCTGGGCTCCGGACATCTACAACCTCTCCGAGGTCCAGGGGAACCGGATGCTGGTCACCACCGCGACGGCGAACAAGCTCATCGGTGACGTGTGGTTCGCCCGGGCGGACTTCGCCAAGGACAACCAGGACATCATCGAGGGGCTGGTGCGGGGGATCTTCGACGCCATGATCGCCCTGAAGGATCAGACGGCCAGGGAGGAGGCGGCCCGGCTCATGGCCGCGGGGTATTCCATCCCTCCCAGCGATGCCCTCTCCATGCTCCCGGACGCCCATTGGACGAACTACGCCGAGAACCGGGACTTCTTCCTGAACCAGAACAACCCCACCAACTTCGAGCGCACCTGGAACACCGCCTACTTCCTCTACCGCCGGATCGGGGCGGTGAGCGAGCAGGTCCCCTTCGACCAGGTCATGGACTTCTCCATGATCCAGAAGCTCTCATCGGTGGAGCGCTACGCCAGCCAGCGCAACGAGTACCAGGTCCAGTTCGCCCCGGCGAGCGCCAGCTCCATCCAGGCCGAGAGTCAGGAGATCCTCACCAAGACCGTCGTCATCCAGTTCTATCCCAACTCCTGGGACATCGAGAAGGTGGTGACCAAGACGGTGGACGGCCGGACGGTGGAGGAGAAGTACGATCCCAACGCCGGCTTCGTCATCGAGGAGGTGGGGACGCTGGCGGGGCAGTACGGGGCCGCCAGGGTCATCATCGAGGGGCACACGGACTCCTCCATGCAGGGGAGGATTCCCACCAGCCTGGTGCAGGAGCTCTCCCTGAACCGGGCCAACGCGGTGAAGGAAGCCCTCATCCGGCGGTTCTCGACCCTCCAGCCGAACCAGTTCACCGCCGCCGGTTTCGGTTGGGACCGGCCCGCCGACCCCAACGATCCCCAGAACCAGGCCAAGAACCGGCGGGTGGAGATCAAGGTGTATCCCGCCGAGGCCGGCGGGTGAGCCCGGACGCCCGGATGGAGTCCCACGAGGAGGTGGAGCGGGAGAGCCCGGCCCCGAAGGCCCTTCCCTCCCCGGGCCGGCGCTGGCGGCTGGAGCTCCGGGAGCCTCCTCCTCCCTTGGTGGGGAGAGCGCTGGGCGTCCTGGCGGTGGCCGTCGTGGTGCTGGCCTGGGGGCTCCTCACCATGGGAGCCACCCCCGAGACCCGCCTCATCTCCCCGGTCCTGCTGCCGAGTCCCATGGAGGTGATCCGAGCCGTCCCCTCCCTCCTGGAGCGGGACCTCCTGGCGGGCGTCTTCGCGACCCTGGAACGGGTGTTCCTGGGCTTCGGGCTTGCGGTTCTCGTGGGGGTGCCCCTGGGGATCCTGGCGGGGGCATGGCGGGTGTTCGACGCCGCCAGCGCCCCCATGGCCATCTTCGGGCGCAACATCCCCATCGCCGCTCTCATCCCCATGACCATCCTCTGGTTCGGGATCGACGAGACCCAGAAGGTGATGTTCATCTTCATCGCCTGCATTCCCTTCGTCTTCTCCGACGCGGTGGTCGCCCTCACGGGGGTCCACCAGCGGTACGTGGAGACTGCCCAGACGCTGGGGGCCAGCGATGGGCAGGTGGTGCGGAAGGTCCTGGTGCCCCTGGCCATGCCGGACATCTTCAACAGCCTCCGGAACCTCTTCGGGCTGGCTTTCGGATACATCATGCTGGCGGAGCTCATCAATGCCCGCCACGGCCTCGGGTACCTTCTCAGCACCAGCCAGAGGAGGGGGCTCATCGAGCACATCATCCTCATCCTGGTCCTCATCGGGGCGTTGGCCTTCGTCATCGATCGGGGGCTCCTCTGGTTCCAGCGGGGGCTCTTCCCCTTCCGGGCTTCGGAGGAATGAGGATGAACGGCGCTCATCCACCGGTGGTGGAGTTCGAGAAGGTCACCAAGATCTACGGGGGAAGCCACCTGGCCATCAAGGAGGTGAGCTTCTCGGTCGAGGACAAGGCCGGGCACGGGGAGTTCGTGGCCATCCTGGGCCCCTCCGGGTGCGGGAAGTCCACGGTGCTCCGACTCATCGCGGGCCTGCGGCCCCAGCACCCGGCCACGACGGGCTCCGTAAGAGTTCTGGGCCAGCCCGTGGTGGGACCCGGGGCGGACCGGGGAATGGTTTTCCAGGACTACACCTCGTTCGATCACCGGACCGTGGAGGACAACGTCGCCTTCGGCCTGGAGTGCCGGGGGATGGGAAGGAAGGAGCGGCTGGCGCTGGCACGGGAGTGGATCGGGAAGGTGGGGCTGAGCGTCGACAGCGACGCCGGGAAGTTCCCCCACCAGCTCTCCGGCGGGATGCGTCAGCGCGTGGCCATCGCCCGCACGCTGATCCTGAACCCCCGCATCATCCTCATGGACGAGCCCTTCGGAGCCCTGGATCCCTCCACCCGCATGCACATGCAGGACCTGCTGGTGGGTCTGTGGCGGGACCTCCAGGCGACGGTCTTCTTCGTCACCCACTCCATAGAGGAGGCGGTCTACCTGGGAGACCGCATCTATGTGATGTCCTCCCCCCCGGGCACGATTCTGAGGGAGCTCAGCGTGCCGCCCCCCGACCGTCCCGCCCACCTCATGCAGCGGGAGCCCAGCTTCCTGTCGGTGGTCTTCGAGCTGAGGGACCTCCTGGAGGGGCTGGAGGCGTCCACGGAGAGGGAGAGATGACGACCCACCCGACCCTGGGGGCGTACCTGAAGAGAGCGTTCCTGACCCGGTGGAACCTGCTTCTCTTCCTCGGCGCCGCCGTCGCGGCGGGGATCTCGCCCTGGCCCGACGCCCTTCTCCCCCTGGTGGCGGCGGGGGAGATCGCCTTCCTGGCGGCCCTGGTGTCCCGGCCCCGCTTCCGGCAGGCGGTGGATGCCCAGGCCGCGGCCCGGGAGCGACGGGGGAAGGGCCGGGTCGCCGACCCCAAGGGGCCCACGGTGGCCGAGCTGGTGACCGGCCTTTCCCCCTCGGGAAGGAACCGCTTCGGGCGGCTGCGGGCCCGGTGCCTGGAGATGCAGCGCATCGCCCAGGGCGCCCAGGGGAAGGTGTCGGGGTCGGACCGGGGGGAGGATCTCCGGGTCCCCGCCCTGGACCGCCTTCTGTGGATGTTCCTGCGTCTCCTCCTGGCCCGGCAGGCGCTGGAGCACTTCATGGAGAGCACCGAGGAGGAGGATCTCTCCCGGCAGCTCGAGGTCGCCCGGGGCCGGCTCCAGGTCGTGGAGGCGGGCGAGGACGAGCGGGTCCGCACCTCTCTCCAGGACAGCATCGCGGTGGCGGAGCTCCGACTGGACAACTTCCGCAAGGCGCAGAAGAACGCCGAGTTCATGGACCTGGAGCTGGATCGCATCGAAGGGAAGATCCAGGCGCTGGTGGAGATGGCGGTGATCCGGCAGGACCCGGATTTCCTCACCAGCCAGGTGGACGCCGCCGCCGAGAGCGTTCGCCAGACCGAAGGGACGATCCGGGAGCTCCAGAGCATCACCGGGCTGACGGATATTCTCGCCGAGGCGCCCCCCATACTCGATGCCGACCTGGGAGAGACCGTTGGAAACCAAGCCTGATCCCTCTCCCCTCTCCGAGTCCCAGGACCGGGACAAGGCCACCCAGCTCCCCTCCTGGTTCCCCGAGTGGGCCCGCAGGATGGGAGATCTCTACTTTTCCGGCACCACCTCGGTATTCGTCCTTACCGGGAACGTCATCGACGTGGTCGCGCTCGACGACTCCGACGCCCCCGTCTACGGGTCCATGACCCGCTTTCTTGCGGAGAATCTCTTCGGACGGTGGGACCTGGTCCTGCACTACAACCTGGGGCACGGGTTGCGGGCCTACGCAGGGTCCGACCCCGAGCGCTTGAAGGAGATGGTGCCCCGGGCCCACGCGCTCATTCCGGAGCTGGGGGAGCTGGGCAACGACCCCGCGGTGGTCTTCAAGGTCCTGGACCGTTTCGTGGGGAACGTCGTCATGGCGCCCCCGGAGAAGCGCCCCAGCACCGCCATCGTGGTGGAGCACGCATCCTATCTCTTCC
Source organism: Gemmatimonadales bacterium (assembly GCA_041309685.1). Classification (GTDB taxonomy): domain Bacteria; phylum Gemmatimonadota; class Gemmatimonadetes; order Longimicrobiales; family Gaopeijiaceae; genus JBFYZD01. Next base: position 36,057 of record JBFYZD010000205.1, read on the forward strand.
CTGCGGGGGAGCCGGGCCACCTGAGCTTCTCCTACGCCCAGATGCTGGTGACGGTCCTCAACTGGGCCCAGAGCCCCCATGTGAAGAACCTCAACCTCGCCTTCGTCCTGGTGGACGAACAGCGCACCCACTTCAACGAGCGGCTGGTGGGGAGCCCCCACGTGGCGCCCCTGGAAGCTCCCATGCCCGACGAGGGAGCCCGGGAGCGGTACATCCGCACGGCCGTGGGGGAGGGAGCGCTGAGGGGGTTCTCGGACTACGGCCCCGTGGAGCTGGCCCGCCTCACAGCGGGAGTCTCCTGCACGGATCTCGGGGTTCTGCTCCGTTCCGCCCGGCAGAGAGGATCGCGCCTGGACGCCGTGGTCTTCCGGGAGCTGAAGAAGGGGCTCATCGAAAAGCAGGGGCAGGGGCTCCTGGAATTCGTCGAGCCCCGTTGGACGCTGGATACGGTGGTGGGCCATTTGGCTGCCAAGGCCCGCCTCCGGGAGGACGCCGAGCTCCTGAAGCGGGGCCGGCTGGAGAGCCTGCCCATGGGCTATCTCCTCTGCGGGCCCGTGGGAACGGGGAAGAGCTTCCTGGCCCAGTGCATGGCCGGGGAGATCGGGATTCCGGTCGTGGTGCTGAAGAACTTCCGGTCGAAGTACGTGGGGGAGACGGAGGGGAACCTGGAGCGGGTCCTCTCGGTGCTCCGGGTCATGGGGCCGGTCATGGTCATCGTGGACGAGGCCGACGCGGCGCTGGGGGACCGGGACCAGGAGGGGGATTCGGGGACCTCCAGCCGGGTCTTCGGCATGATCGCCAGCCAGATGGGAGACACGCGCTACCGGGGGCGTATCCTCTGGGTCCTCATCACCGCCCGCCCCGATCTCCTCCCCATCGACATCAAGCGGCAGGGGAGGGCGGAGGTGCACATCCCCCTCTTCTATCCGTTCGAGGAGGAGGAGATCCGGGAGCTCTTCGTGGTGCTCGCCAGGAAGATGGGAGCCACCCTCGACCCCGGGGACATTCCGCCCATTCCCCACCTGGGCAAGCTCTCCGGGGCCGACATCGAGGGGCTGGTGGGGCGGGCGTTGCGCCGGTCCCTGCTGGCGGGGGCGGACCACGTCACCGCCGAGGCCCTCCGCGAGGCCGTGGAGCAGTTCCTCCCCTCCACCGAGGGGTTGGAGAAGGAGTTGCAGGAGGCGGCGGCGATCATCGAGTGCACCGACCGTCAATTCCTGTCGGCCCAGGCGGTTCAACGCATGGAGTCCGCCGGAGGGCGCAGTGGACTCCAGGAGCGCCTGAACGTTCTCAAGCAGATGAAGCTCTGAGAGCGGCGGCCGTCCTCCCGGGAGGGCGGCCCGCGGCCGGATCCGCCCCCTCCCTCACCACACCCCGGGAAGCATCCTCCTCCGCACCCGGCGGGCGTACTCCACGTACCCCGGGAGCCCGGCCGCCAGCGCCTTCTCCTCGTCCATGATCCTGAGCATGAGGATCATGGGGGTGGCGAGGGCGGGAAGCAGAGCCCACCAGGATCCCAGCGCCAGCGGCGCCAGGACCATCATGAGCGAAATGCCCAGGTACATGGGGTGGCGCACCACGGAGTAGGGACCCGTGCTGACGACCCTCTGGCCCTCCTGCACCCGGATGGTCCGGGCCGCGAAGGAGTTCTCCCGGAGCGTGAGGATCACGACGAGATACCCGGCCAGGACCAGGAGGTCGGCCAGGAGGACGACCGGGAGGGGCACCGACGACCATCCGAACCGCCGGTCGAGCCCCGGAAGAAGGAAGCTCGCAAGCCAGAAGACCGAGCTCGCCCCCACCAGCGCCTTCTGCCGGGCCCGCTCCTCCCCTCCGCTCATCCGCCGCTCCAGGAGCCCGCGGTCGTGCCGCCAGAGCCAGCGGAGGAAGAACCCCATGGGGAGGAAGAGGGTGGCCATGAAGAGCCACGCCTCGGGGTACCGGACGGTGCCGGCGGTCAGGAAGAAGAGGGCTCCCAGCACGCCCACGCCTCCGCCGAGGCGGAGGAGTACCCCTCGTCGCAGGGCTCGCGTGTCCATGGCGGGGAAGCTATGGCCGCGGTGGCGGAAGCGCGATGGGAGGCCGGGGCCGGGGCCGGGTGCATGGCCCGTGATCCCCCGGCGCCCCCGCCGACGTGAATGGACTGGCCACGGCCCCTCGCCCTCCGGCGCACGCGGAAGCCACCCCCTCACCCGGTCACACGGTCGCGATCCCGATCGTTATCTTGGTCAAGGACCGGCACGTCGCCAATGCGGGTATGCCCGGAACCGGCCGGGCGCCCCCGGCGATGGCGGTTCCCCTGCGGGAGGTGTGCGATGCACGGCGCTGTGACGCGAACCCTCGTCCTCCTCGGCGCGTCCACGGTCCTCCTTCCGGCAGGTTGCACCAGCACCTCCGGTCCGGATCGAATCCCCAAGGTCCAACTGGAGGTGGAGACCGCGACTCTTGCCGTCGGCGATACCCTCCAGGCGCGTCTCCTTCCCATGCTTCCCCCCGGGTACGTCCCTCCCGTGGAATGGTCCTCCTCCAACCCCACGATCGCCGGCGTCCTCGCCACGGGAACGCTCACGGCCAGGGTCACGGGCTTGCAGGCCGGCCAGGCGGTCATCCATGTGGCCGGCGAGGGAGCGCGGGACAGCCTTCGGGTCACGGTGGTTCCGGGCGGGCCCTGAGGCGGAGGGGGAGGCGCCGGCGTCCGGGTCCTGCACTCCGACGACGGCGGGCCCATGAAGGGCTGGACCATGCCGGCCACCCTGCCGTGGCTGGGTGTGGTTCCTTCCTTCAGTCGGCCCCACGTGAGCGGTGACAACCCTCACCCGGAGGCCCTGTTCCGGACCCTCAAGTACGCTCCCGGAGCACCCCCCCCGGCCGTTCTCCTGGCCAGGAAGGCCCAAAGGGGTGAGGCAGCAGGATCAAACCATGCGACAACCCCGGCCGTCACTTCAGGTTGTTGATGATCGCCGAGCGGGTGTCGTGGGAGGTCTTGATCATGTTGGTCAGGACGGTGACCGGGGAGGAATGGGAGCTGATCTGGCTGTTGAGAGCGATGAGCTTGAGGTCGCCCTCTCCGCTGCCCGAATCGCCAGCGCCGCCGGAGATCCCCGCCAGCTCCGCGTCGCCCATCCCCTCTTCCTGGAACTCGAAGTCGTATTCCAGGGCCAGGTCCACCACCTTCTCCGCCAGCTCGGGGGTCCGGGATACGAGGTGGAGGAAGTCAGCCAGGGTGCCTTTCATGCGAGCCTCCAGTTGTGGGTGTATCCTGGCAGTATGGGCGGAAGGGCCGATCATGGCAACCCGGGAAGATGCCGGCCCGGTCCCCGGTCCGGTCGCTCCCGAGGAATCGGCGAACTCGATCGGATTCACCTGCCGACTCTCTACCTCGACGGCCACGCCGGTACGAACTCGTGTCTCATGAACCCTCTGATGAGACTGAAATCCGCGGCATTGTCGGTAATCAGGATCGTTCCCGATTCCCTGCACGACGCGGCAAGCAGGAAGTCGTTCACCAACGACTTCGCCACACTCCGAAGGTCCCGGCCCTCCTGGCGCGCCATGGCCGCAATCGCCGACCCCGCCCGCTCCCACGCCGAATGGCTCGGCGTTATCACACGTCCAGTCCTCGCCAGGGGTCCCACCAGATCCTCCCGAATCTGGCGGGTCTTCTCGGCGGTGCTGGCCCCGACCAGCAGTTCCTGCAATACAATGGAACTGAGACAGGTGTTTGGCGTGAAATCCGCGTAGTACCGCTCCAACTCCGCCGCGCCTTCCTCACTGCGAAATGCCCTCACGTACAGGTTCGTGTCGAGCACATACTTCTTCATGGCTCACGGTCACCGTCGAACATGTTCTCAACGCCACCGCTCCCGGCTATCTTCCGCACCCCCGCGATCAACTCCTCACGTAGCAACAACGCCGAGAGAGCCTGATCCACCGTCTCCGTCTCCGTGTCCGCTCCAAGCAGCCTGCGAACTCGGTCCAGCTTCGCCTG
>JBFYZD010000206.1:0-3108 GCA_041309685.1 Gemmatimonadales bacterium
GGTCCTGGGGGAGATCCTGGCCAGGAACCTGGAGTTCGGGCGGGGAGAGGTGAAAATTCAGAAAGCCGGGGCCCGCCACCTCCACGCGGTCCGCTCCCATGCGCACCGGGTCGATGCGCCCCACGATCTCCTGGGCGATCTCCCGGGGGGAACGCCGGAGCCGGGAGGCGAGGGACATGGCCAGGTTCGAGGCCCACTCTCCGTGGGACGGGTCCTTGGGACGTTCCAGGCGGACCTCCGCCTCGGGGACCCCCATCTCGATGAGGATCGCTTCCAACTCGGCCCGGATGAGGGATTCGGACATGGTCCTCTGGGGTTCACTCCTTGGAGGTGCCGCCTGGGGTGGAAGGCGGCTTCGGCCCGGAGGGAACGGCTTTGGGCTCCTCCTTGGAGGCGGGTTTCACCTCCCCCTTCGAACCTTCCCCGCCGCCGCTTTCCCTGGATGCGGCCGTCTTGTAGGAATCACTTCGGTGTTCTGTGATGTAGAACCCATCGCCCTTGAACAGGAAGCCGGCACCGCCGGAGAGGATTCGCTCGCTCTCGGCGCCGCACTCGGGGCAGACCGCCCCCGGCTCGTCGCTCATCCGTTGGACCAGCTCGAAGCGGTGCCCCTTGGGACACCGATACTCGTAGGTGGGCATGACCCTCCTGGCCTCCATGTGCCGTTGGTATTCCCGGGAAAAAGCTAATCAGGGTCGAGGTACCGTTCCACCCACCGGCAAGACCTCGCGGCTCAGCGGGGGCGGGCTCCCCTCTCACCCCGAATCGTAGGTGCCCCATTCCTCCCGAAGGACATCGCTGATCTCCCCGAGGGTAGCCGAGGCCTTCACGGCCCCGATGAGGGGAGGAAGGAGGTTCTCCCCGCTTCGGGCCGCCTCCCTGACTCCCCTCAGCACCTCCCCCACGGCCCCCCCGTCCCTGCCCGCCTTCATGCCCTTCAGGCGGTCCCTCTGGGTCGCTTCCAGAGCCGGGTAGTCAGGTTGGCGGACAGCCGGGGGCGATGCCTCGTCCCGGAAGGCATTCACCCCCACCACCGTGCGTTTTCCACTCTCCACCTCCAACTGGAACCGATAGGCGGCCTGGTGGATCTCCTCCTTCATGAAGTCCACCGCACTGGCCGCCCCGCCCAGCTCCGCAATCCGCTCCAGGTAGCTCCGGGCCCGGGCCTCCACCTCATCGGTCAGGGTCTCCACGAAATAGCTCCCGGCCAGCGGGTCGACCGTGGCCGTGACCCCGGACTCGTGGGCCAGGATCTGCTGGGTCCGAACGGCCAGGAGGGCCGATGGCTCGGAGGGAAGGGCCATGGCTTCGTCGAAAGCGTTGGTATGGAGGGACTGGGTCCCACCCAGCACCCCGGCCAGCGCCTGGATCGTGACCCGGACCACGTTGTTCAGAGGCTGTTGGGCCGTAAGGGTCGAGCCCCCTGTCTGGGTGTGGAACCGGAGCTGGCAGGAACGGTCGCTGGCCCCGTGCCGCTCCCGCATGAGGCGGGCCCAGAGGCGGCGGGCGGCCCGAAACTTGGCCACTTCCTCAAGAAGATCGTTGTGGGCGGCGAAGAAGAAGGAAAGACGAGGGGCGAACTCCTCCAGGGGGATTCCCGCCGCCAACGCCCGGTCCACGTACTCCAGGCCGTTGGCGAAGGTGAAAGCAACCTCCTGGGGAGCCGTGGCGCCCGCTTCCCGCATGTGGTAGCCCGAGATGGAGATCGTGTTCCACTGGGGGACGTCCCGGGCGCAGAACGCCATCACGTCGGAGATGAGCCTCAGGCTCGGCTCCACCGGGTAGATGTAGGTGCCCCGGGCCACGTATTCCTTGAGGATGTCGTTCTGCACCGTTCCCCGAAGCTGATTCCGGGGCACCCCCTCTTCGTCCGCCAGAGCCACGTAGAAGGCCAGAAGGAGGGCCGCCGTGGCGTTGATGGTCATGGAGGTGGAGACCCGGTCCAGGGGAATCCCGTTGAACAGGGTTTTCATGTCCTGGAGGGAGTCGATGGCCACCCCCACCCGGCCCACCTCGCCCTGGGCCATGGGATGGTCGGAATCGTACCCCATCTGGGTGGGAAGGTCGAAAGCGACCGAAAGCCCGGTCGTTCCCTGCTCCAGGAGGTAGAGGTAGCGCCGGTTGGTGTCCTCGGCCGTGCCGAATCCAGCGTACTGGCGCATGGTCCAGAGGCGGCCCCGGTACATGGTGGGGTGGATCCCCCGGGCAAAGGGATACGCCCCGGGCTCCCCCAGCTCCGGTTCCACCTCCGGTGCCCGATAGACGGGATCCACGGGGATCCCGCTCCCCGAGACCACCGACGGGTTCGTCTGCCCCTTCGTCATGGCTTGGACCCCTCCTCAGGGGGGGACTCCACGGCGTCCAGCTCCAGGAGGATCTGACCCTTCTCCACCGCCTGCCCGGGACGGGCCCTCACCGACCGGACGCGAGCGTGGCTGTCGCTCTTCAGCTCGTTCTCCATCTTCATGGCCTCCACGATGACCAGTCCCTGCCCCGGGAACACCTCATCCCCCTCCCCCACCTCCACGGCCAGGACCAGCCCAGGCATGGGGGCCAGGAGGTTCCTCGGTCCCTGCGGCCCCCCACCAGTTCCGGTCATCTCCCGGATGGCCCGGGTCCGCTCGTCCACCACCTCAGCCCGGAGGTGCCGCCCCTCCAGGTGCAGGATCCACTCCCCTCTTTCGGCCCTGGAGGCGAGGACCGCGTGGGATCGCCCTCCCAGGAGGAGGGTGCGGAGCTCGGTCCCATCCACTTCAGCCAGGTCCGGGTGGACGTCCTCCCCGTCCACCCGCATACCGTGGGCCCCGAGCTCCACCTCGAAGGTCCGGGAGCCGATCGTGACGAAATAGCGCATGGCTATCACCCGTCCTTGGTTGCCAGAACCACCACCGTCTCGACGTGGAAGGTCTGGGGAAAGAGGTCGAAGGCCCGGACCCCGACGACACGGAAGGCGTCCCCCATCCGTTTCAGGTCCCTGGCCAGCGTGCCCGGGTCGCAGCTCACGTAGATCATGCGGGCCGGAGGCCGCCTTGCCAGAAATACCGGGACCGGCGTCGCCAGCCCCCGCCGGGGAGGGTTTAGGAGAACCAGGTCGGCCGGAAGAAGCCC
>JBFYZD010000207.1:0-2703 GCA_041309685.1 Gemmatimonadales bacterium
GGTCCTGGGAGGCGACCACCGCGGATCGGGAGAGAAGGCCGACCCCGGGCGCGGAGCCGCCGCGACCTTTGTTGACCGGGCCCGAGGCCGCAGTGGCCTTCTGGCCTCCCACCCACCCCGCGACTACCGGGGAATTCTCGAGGAGGAGCGGATCCGGACGCGCCTGGACCATGGAATGCGGGGGCTGCTCCTGGGCGTCACGGACGGGTGTAACCAGCGCTGTTCCTATTGCATCTATTCCGGGAGCTATAGAGGGCAGCGGACCCATGGAACGGGCCGCATGTCCTGGGAGGTGGCCCGGCGAAGCATCGACTTCTTCGCCGGCCACGTCGCCGACGCTTCACCGATCTTCGTCACCTTCTATGGCGGGGAGCCCCTCCTTGCCTGGGAATTGGTGCGCCGCTGCGTGGAGTACACCCGGGGCCTCGGCCTCCCGGGCTTGATCCTCCTCCTCAACACCAACCTGACCCTCCTGGACGAGGCCAGGGCCGGCTTCCTGGCCCAGAACGACGTTGCTTTGGCCGTGAGTCTGGACGGACCCGCGACGGTCCACGACCCCGCCCGACGCTTCGCCTCCGGCAAGCCCACCCATTCCCGGGTGGTGCATTGGCTCGAGTACATCCGGGCGGCCTTCCCGGCCTACTGGGAGAAGAACGTGGTGCTCCACGCCACATTCGACAGGCACAATGACATCGAGGAGGTCTTCGATTTCTTCTGCGGCGAACCATGGCGGGACCTGCCCATCACCGTCGGCGGCGTCCGCCTGGAGGGCCGGCGGGGGTGCGGAGGGGACCGGGACGCCTCCCTCCGTCACCAGGCAGCCATGGACCGCCTCGCCGCCCGGCATCTTTCGGCGCTGGAGAGCGGGGAGCCCTTTCCCCACCGCCTCTTCCGGAACCTCTTCCGCCCCGTCTTCCGGGATCTTCCCGCCCGCCGGATCGGGTACCCCCCGGTTGATGCCCACCCCATGCGGACCTGCACGCCAGGGGTGACCCGGTTGTACGTGGATTCGCAGGGTGTGTTCTATCCCTGCGAGAAGACGGGCGTGCCGGCTGCCCGCATCGGGGACATCGACCATGGGATCGACCTGGGGAAGGTGCGCCACCTGCTCCTCCGCCAGGTGCGGTTCTGCGAATCGGACTGCCAGGGGTGCTGGGCCTGGAGGCTGTGCTCCCTTTGCCTCACCCACTTCCTTCGGGGTGGGGAGATTCGTTGGCGGGCCGTTCGGCGCAAGTGCGAGGAGGAACGGGAGCGGATCCGGCGGTCCCTGGAGCACTTCACCCATCTCTACACCCGGGAGCCTCCCTCCACCTGGGACCACCCCTTCAGCCTCCACCGCGCGGTGGGGGAGGGGAGGCGGGCCCAGGAAGAGGGGTGAGGGTTCCTCCGCCACGCCCCCCTGCCGCGGGCAACCCCTTGCTCAGCACCGCCCGCCCAGCGCACCTTCTCCTCACGCCCACACCCGGCAACGGAGACCCACCGCATGAAGAAAGTCCTCTATATCCTCGGGGAGCTGGACGACGACGATGCCGAGTGGCTGTCCCGGGCGGGTGTGCAGCGGAAGATCCCCCGGGGCGACGTGCTCATCCACGAAGGGCGGGACATCGACGCGGTATTCTTCGTGACCCAGGGCACCTTTTCCGTCACCACCGAGGGGGCTGGGCAGGAGGTCGCCCGGGTGGGGGCCGGGGAGGTACTGGGGGAGGTGTCCTACGTGGACCGACACCCTCCCACCGCGACCGTGGTTGCCGTGGAGGATTCCGCTGTGCTGGCGGTCTCCCGCCGAGTCCTCACCGCCAAGATCCAAGCCGATCCCGGGTTCGCCGGGCGGTTCTACAAGGCGGTGGCGGTCTTCCTGGCGGAGCGGCTCCGGAGCACCCTGCGGCAGCTGGGATCGTCCGCCGACGCCGGGGACGTGAGCGAACTGGACCTTCTGGCGTTGGATTCGGTGTCGAAGGCGGGGGTCCGCTTCGAGAGGATCCTCCAGAAGCTCCAGCGGTCCTGACGCCAGCCTACCCCGGCAGCACCCTTCCCATGGCCAACCGGAAGAAGGTCGTCGCCCGGGCGAGGTCGTAGCGGGCCCGCACCTCCTCCAGCTCCGCCTGCACGGCGTTCTCCTCGGTTTCCAGGAGGCGGAAGGAGTCCCCGAGCCCCAGCTCCAGGCGGCGCCGCTCGGCCTCGAGCTGGGCCCGGGCCAGAGACGACGCCTCCTCCGCGGCGGCCAAGCGTTCCCGCCCCGCCTCCAGGGCCCGGACGGTGCTCCGTACCTCCAACCGCACCTGGTTCTCCACCAGGAGGAGCTCCAGGCGCCTCAGCTCCAGGTTCAGGTCGGCCTGAAGCCCTCCCCCCCGGTCCCGGCGGTTGAAGAGAGGCTGGGAGAAGGAAAGCCCCAGGGACCACGACCGGCTTCCGTCCAGCTTCCCCACGGAGCCGCCCAGGGAGGAGGCGGAGGCGGACGAGGCCACCCCTCCCTCGAAGCTGAGAGACGGCAGGACGGCCCGCTGGGCTCCTCTTCGGAGCTCCTCCGCCGCCTGCATGGCGGCTCCCGCCGCGGCCACGTCGGCCCGGGCGGCCAGGGCCTGGATGGCCATCTCCCCGGGGTCCACCCTCCCGCCGGGCGGCTCCGGCGCCGACGCCATCTGGGTCTTGAGCGGCCCGGTGAGCTGGCGGAGCCTCTGGGGGGGGCGCCCCCCCCCCCCCCCC
>JBFYZD010000208.1:0-6319 GCA_041309685.1 Gemmatimonadales bacterium
TCGGGGTTGCGGTGGGCCAGGTCCAGGAGGATGTCCACCGACTCGTCGGTCATCTTCTGGGAGATGAGGAAGACGGCCTGGCGCCGGAGCTCCGCGGAGCAGGCGTCCCGGCTCTGGAGGACCTCCTTCAGGATGGGGATGGCCCTCTCGGCGTTCATGTTCAGGAGCGCGCTCAACGCCGCCGCCCGCAGCTCCTGCTCGGGACCGCACGCCTCGGTGGCCTGCTGGGTGATGGTCTGGGCGGCCCGGGAGTCCCCCCGCTGGGCCAGTTGGGACTCCACCCGGAGGAGGAGCTCCTCCGCGTCGGCCATGGTGCCCGCCGTGGGGTACCGTTCCATCTGGCTGCGGAGCAGGTCCCTGGCCTGCCGGTACTCGGTCTGGGCGCCCACCCGGGAGAGGGCGAAGGCCTGGTAGTAATAGGAGTCGGCCACATACCCCGAGCTGGGGAACTGCTGCCGCAGCGACGCGAAGGCCTCCGCCGCCTCCCGGTAGCGCCGGGAGTTCAGCGCCTCCCGGGCCTGGGCGTAGGCCCGGGCCCCGGGGTCCTCCTGGAGCCAGGGGGCCGGAGCCACGACGGCGTCCGCGAAGTCCAACCGGCTCAGGGCCTCGAGTCCGCCCAAGGACCGGTTCAACGCCGCCCGCGCCGTGGCCTGCTGTGCGCCCACGCTCCCCACCACCGTGATCCCCGCCAGCAGGACCAGGCCCATGAACCGTCTTCCCGTCATCGTCTTCATGATCGCTCTCTCCTCGTCAGGTTCCCGCCAGCCCGGGTCCGGCGGGAATCACCGCCTGGATCCGGGGCAGGACGTCTCGCGCATCCAATCCACCCAGGGCCAACGACAGCTCCGACCGCACCCGGGCCTGGTCGCCGCCCCCGGCGTGGGCCACGCCCACGATCTGCGCCAGCACCAGCTCCAGGTCTTCCAGGAGCTCCATCATCACCGGATCGGCCCCGGCGTGGGCGTCCAGGAGGAGCCGGGTCTCGCTCAGCAGGCTCCGGGCCCACGACCCCACGGCCGGTTCCAACCGCCCCGACCGGGCGTCGGCCCGGACCAGCGTCAGGAGGGACTCGGTGCGGACCAGGTGCTCCACGGCGGCAACCCGGAGCAAGGCGGGGCTCGCCGCCGCCACCGGCCCGATCGCCGGACCAGCGCCGGGCGCCGTCATCCGTCCGATTCCCACACCCACCACCAGGACCGCCGCCGCGGCCGCCGCCCACCCCAGGGGCCGGCGGTAGGGGGCCGGCCGGCGCGCCGCCTTCGCCTCCCGGGCCGCGTCCAGGGACACCACCTCCCCGTCCCGGGGCTCCAGACGGGGCTGGAGGGCCGACCACATCTCCTCCCGGGGGGTCGGGGGCGGGGGGTTGTACTCCTCCCGCAGCCCCTTCAGCAGCTCTTCCATTCCTTCGTCGGGTCTCTCTTCCATGTCATGCATACTCCCGCATGGCTTCTCCCAGCTTCTCCCTCAGCATCTCCCTGGCCCTGTGGAGGCGCGCTTTGCTCGTCCCCACCGGCACCCCCAGCGCCCGGGAGATCTCACCGTGGGGGAACCCCTCCAGATCGTACATGAGGAACACCGTCCGGTAGATCTCGGGCAGACCGTCCACCGCTTCCCTGATCCGATCCGCCACCAGGGGCTCCGCGCCCCTGGGACTGCTTCCGAGGTGACCGGCGTCCTCCAGCGACCGTTCCCGCTTGCGGTGGCGATCAACCTTCCTGAGTCCGTTCAGGACCACGGAAACCGCGATCGAGTGCAGCCACGTGGAGAACGCCGCATCCCCCCGGAACTGGTCCAGGACCTCCCAGACCCGCACGAAGGCGTCCTGGGTGAGCTCCCTGGCCTGCCCCTCTTCTCCGACCATCCGGAAACAGAGGCGGAAGACGCGGTCCACGTTCGCATCATACAGGGCCCGGAACGCGGCCTGATCGCCGCCCTTGGCCCGCTTGACCAGATCCAGATCGCTCAAATCGAAGAGCTCATTTGATCGCCGTGGGTGTTCTCTTCACCCCATGGGACACAACCTGCGGGGGAACGGTTGCGTGGAAGCTCACCGAGGGGGCCAGCGGGGGAGGTAGCGGCCCCCCTGCCGCTACTTCCGGTAGGCCACGTAGATGTCCGCCTCGCGCATGACGCCGCCGGAGTAGAAGTGGTGGACGAAGTAGAGGTTCCCCTGGGCGTCCAGGGTGGGCTCCCCGGCGAAGCGCGAGACGATGAGCTCGGGGGTCTGCCAGGCCCCGCCCACGCGCTGTGACCGATAGACGGCCGGGGTTCCCTGGTGCCACCGGGTGATCCAGAGCTGGTTCCCGTCGGCGGTTACGAAGGGCCGGCTGTCGTCGACGGGGGAGCTCACCTCCGCCACGTGCACCGGGTTCGTCCACACCCCCCCCACCCGGGTGAGCATCCAGATGTCGTTGTCGCCCAGGCCTCCGCTGCGCGGGGAGCCGTAGTAGAGGGAGTCGCCGTGGATGTGGAACTCCCCCACCTCGAAGTCCGCGGGGAAGGTGAACAGGGACCAGTCCCTCCATGTCCCCTCCCTCCGCACCGCCCGGAACCAGTTGAGGCCAGCGTATCCCTCCCGGGCCGAGCAGAAGAACATCTCGTCGCCCCCCACCCACTGGCACCCGTTCAGCGCCAGTCGGTCGTGCTCCTGGAGCCAGACCAGGGTGGGCTCCTGCCAGCTCCCGCCCACCCGCCGCGACACCCAGATCCCGTTCACCGGATCCCGGATCTGGAGGGATGCGTCCTGGCGGACGTCGGCCGCGAAGAAGAAGTAGAGCTCGTCCGAGCCCAGGGGGATGAAGGGGGCGTCCTCGGCTCCGGCCGTGCTCACGACCGGGAGCGGCACCGGCTCCTGGAACTCCCCCGAGTGGAGGATGGGCGGGAACTCGTCGTTGGCGGGGGTCCCCTTCACCGCGTCGGCCGGGATGGCGGCGTGGCGGTCCACGATGGGGGGCTCGTTGTCGTCGGGCCCGGAGGCGTCGCCGCCGCAGCCGAGAAGGGAAGCCGCGAGAAGGGCCAGGCCCAGGGGTCCATAGTGCCAGGGGCGCATGTCATCCTCCTGAAGGGGATCGTGCCGCCACCCCACCCCTCCCGTCCTTCCGGCAAGATAGTAGGACAGAGGGCCACAGACCCACGGAGACCATCATGAACATCCGCATCCTCCGCCCCTCCGACCGGCCCCGCGTGAGGGAGATCGACGGAGGCGGGCTTCTGGACCCTCCAGGCCGGCGTGTTTCCGGAGAATGCGGGGAGCGTCCGCAGCCACGAGAAGTGCGGGTTCCGGATCGTGGGCCAGCGCCACCATCTGGTGAGGCTGAACGGCGTATGGCGGGACGTGCTCCTCCTGGAGCGAAGGAGCCGGAAGGTGGGCGTGGGGTAGATCCGCCCCTACCCTGCCTTCTCCGTCACCAGCCTGATGTGCCCCATGTGGTGCCGGCCGTGCCACACGTAGAGCTGGAGGGTCTTCTCCAGCGTCATCTCCCCCAGCTCGGGGTGCAGGTAGATCCGCTGGAAATCCGCTTCCGTGAGCGTCCGCAGGAAGAATACCCAACGCCGGTGCAGCGCCTCCAGGAGGTCCAGGGACCAGGCCACCGGTGCGTTGCGGGCGTCGGCCAGCTCCCCCCAGGGCGCCTGCTCGTAGGTCTTGATGGCCGGGGCCTCCTCCGTCATGGCCAGCTTGAAGCGGACGTACCCCTGGAGGTGGCTGTCGGGGAGGTGGTGGATGACCTGGCGGAGGGTCCACCCGCCCTCCCGGTACCGTGTGCTGAGCGCCTGGTCCGGGAGCCCCTCCACGAGGAAGCGGAGGTCGGCGGGGAAGTGGGCGATCTCGCCGATGAGGGCTTCCCGGTCGCCGGCGGTGAGGCCGCTGAGAGGCTGAAAAGGACCCACGGGGTAGCGAAGGGGATCGTGGTCGGACATGGACGGCTCCGGTTCGGGGCGCATCGAAGGCCTCTTCCGGTTGTCTGGAACCCCTCCGTGCCCGCATGGGTCCCTGCGTCCCACCCCTCCATGGCTCCGCCCCAATCCCGACGCGAGAATCGGGCATGGAAAGCCACCCACGGAACAAGCCGCTGCCACGGCCGGTCCCCAGGGGGTCCGGTACCGAGCCCACCTGGCTGCCACGCCTGCTGGAGCGCACCGATGAGGAGATGCGCTTGAAGGGGTTCAGCCCCCGGACCCGGCGCCTGTACCGGGGGCACCTGGGTCGGTTCTACCGGGCCCGGGGTGATGCCCCGGACCCGAAGTGCGGAGAGGAGGAGTGCCGGAGCTGGCTCCTGGGTCTTCTGGAGCGGGGGGTCTCCCACAGCTACGTGAGCCAGGCGCTGAGCGCGCTCAAGCTCGTGCACGAGAAGGTGCTGCACACCGCCTCCCCCGTAGCACGCCTCCCCCGACCCAAGGGGGGCCGACCCCTTCCAACGGTCCTGAGCCGTGGAGAGGTGAAGCGCCTCATGGACAGGCTGAGGACCCCGAAGCACCGGGCCGTGGTGCTCCTCCTCTACGCCGCCGGCCTCCGGGTGGGGGAGGCCGTTCGCCTGAGGGTGTCGGACATCGATTCCGAGAGGCGGGTGATCCACGTGCGGAACGGGAAGGGGCGCAGGGACCGCGTGGTGATGCTGGCCCTGGTGGCCCTGGACGAGCTCCGGGCCTACTGGAAGTTCGAGCGGCCCCACCACTGGCTCTTCCCCGGGGAGCGGCGCGACCGGCACATGAACACGAGGACGGTGGAGCGGGTGGTGCGGGAGGGGGCTCTGGAAGCCGGAATCAGGAAGAGGGTGACCCCCCATACCCTTCGTCACTCGTTCGCCACCCACCTGCTGGAGGAGGGCACCGACCTGCGTTATATCCAGCGTCTGCTCGGGCACAAGAAGAGCACCACCACCGAGATCTACACCCACGTGGCGGACCGGGACCTGGCGCGGATCCGCAGCCCCGCCGATACCCTCCTGGGGCCCGCCGAGGAGGGGATGGGAAGGACCGAGCCCTCACCCCGGAGGAAGCCCCTTCCCCCGGACCCGGACGACCCAGGTTAACCCCGTTATCTTTCCCCTGGCGCCCGGGGAGCCGGGCGCCTATCCTGTAGGAGCCCCCCAAGGACATAGGCGGCCTCGGAATCCCCGAGCCCGTGAAGGATCCGTGTGCAGGCTCCCCGGCGGGGTGCCTGTAGCTGACAGGACGGAGTTGTCGAGATGGATGAGCGAATGCCCGCCGGTCCGATGCGGCGAGATGCGTAGAATCGCCCTTGCCTGGCTCGCCGTCCTGGCGATCCTGTACTTCGTCCCCCTGATCGTGTACGGTCCCGCCTCGTCGCTGGGCTGGGTGGAGTTCCCCGCCCCTGAGTCACCGGGGAGGTTCATGCTCTCCGTGCTCGTGCTCAAGGTGGGGGTTGCAACCGCGTTCGTGGGGCTGTTCCACCTCGGCCGGCCGGGCTACGGGTGGAGCGAGGCGCTTTTCGGGATCCTGTCGGAAGCGGTGTATACGCCCCTTTCAGCCCTTCTCGTGGGCCGGATGCTCGGCGGAAGGGGTGTGACCTCGGCATGAGGGGTGAGAACGGGAGAGGGGTCCCCTCCAGCCTGGCCCCTTCGCCTGAGGCCGTCTTCGGGGAGGTGGACGGTGATCCGCGGTTCGACGCATGCGCGGTGAACCGACTTGGGGCACAACTCGCGGCGTGCACCGGCTTCGTTTGGGACCAAAGGAACGCCGGACCGGGCTTCGAGCAGTGGGGGGTCCCCCCGATCGAGAGCGAGCAGGTGTTCTTCCAGCGCCCGATCCTGATCGCGGCCGACGCGAGGGGGTTTGAGGGCGAGGCCCGATTCGCCGCCCTCGGAAGGACCACAGCGGACCGGCGATTGAGCGTCATCTTCACGATTCGCGGCACCCTGATCCGAGTGATCTCCGCAAGGGACAGGAGCGGCCGCGAGCGGAGGATCCATGAGGGAGCGTAAGGACGACCAAGGGAAGCCCCCCGGGTTCCGCACCGAGGAGGAAGAGCGGGAGTTCTGGGCAGAGCACGATGTGGTGGATTACTTCAACTGGGAGGCTTCCGTCCGGGGGTCGTTCCCGGCCCTGAAGCCCTCCACCACCACCATCTCCCTGCGCCTGCCCCAGGCCCTGCTCGAGGAGGTCAAGGCCCTGGCCAAGGAGCTGGACGTCCCCTATCAGAGCCTGATGAAGATGTACCTGGCCGAGCGGGTGGCCCGGGAGCGGCACCGAGGGGTCGGCCGCGGGGAGCCGGATACCCTTCAGCCCGGCTGACGCTCATGGGCTCCCGGGGGGTCGGGCCAACCGGCGGGGGGGGGAGGGGGGAGGGGAGGCGGGAGGG
>JBFYZD010000209.1:0-10105 GCA_041309685.1 Gemmatimonadales bacterium
AGTCCTCGGGATCCAGGGGACTGCAGATCTCCAACAGCACGCAGCCTAAGCCCTCAACAAGCGTGATGTGACACGCTTGAAAAGGAAAAGGAACCAGAAAGGCTTATCCTTGTTGGAGTTAGGTGAGTTCTCGGCAGAACCACAACTCCAAACACGGAGGCCTTTCCGGTTAAGAGGATTTCGCACAAGAAGAGCCGTGAGAACAGTGCTCGGCGTAAGCGGAAGGTGACGAAGCGCCACGAGGAGGCGGGGCACCGGAGCCCGCAACCGAGTCCGATGTTCAGCCCAGGTACGGTCCACTACGAGATCGGGGACAAGGGCAATGCGACGGGCAACGCCGGCATCGCGGCCGTCCATGAACTGGTCAGCATGCTCGGTTTGGTGGAGGAGATCAACGAGCGGCTCGAGTTGCTGAAGGTCTGCCAGCCGGTTGGTGGGAACCTGGAGGTCGTCGTCCCCGTCCGCTGTGTCGCAAGGTCCGCTACCACCAACTCTACACGTTGCAGGCAAGGGCCTGAACGCGCCCCCAAAGGCTTCCGGGTAGAAGCGGGCGAGGGGCCGTGATCCAGAGACGAAGCACTGAGGCCCACTCGAACCGCCCTTCCCTCATTCCAGGTCGAACACAAGTGCGGCGGTGGTCACCCGCACCGAATCCCCCCCTCGGAAGAAGAGGATGGGAAGCCAGGCCTGAGCCATGGGTTCGTCCGCGTCGTTCGGGTCGGGAGCCGAGTAGGCCCCCACCGGGAGAGAAGCGGTGTCAGGGGAACCGGGCGGAGCCAGCCGAAACGTGCGGTACACCCAGAGCCCGAACCTTCCGTCGGAGTCGGTGACGGCTGTGGGGTGGCCGAAATACCGCTGCCCCGAGGGAAGGTGAAGGGAGTCGACATCCAGGTAGGCGCCCACGAGCGGAGCCCCGGTCCGGTCCAGAGCCACCCCCTCCACACGGGCGCAGTCGGACGGCGGCAGGTCGCCGCCAAGATAGGGGCAGGAGATCTCCTCCTTCGGGGGCTCGGAGGGGGTCGCGCAGCCCACCCCCAGGACCAGGACGAGGAGGAGGAAGAGGCTTGCCGGAGGCCCTGCGTTCGGTTCAACACCCGTACCTGTAGTGACCCAGGTCCTCATCATGACACCCCGTAGAAGCTCTGAAGCCACATTGCCCGGATCGTGTCCTGCCCGTAGACGGTCAGGGACTGCTCCCAAGAGCCCCAGGTGCGGCTTCGCCAATCCCCTAGAGAATCCCCCACGGCGTATGCGGACACACTCCTCTCGAGACAATACACCAGCTCGTCGGCCCCGGCCAGCCTGGAATAGGATCCCAGGACACAGTAATCCATGACGTTTGCCAGCCAGCTGGCGGGAACCTGGAGGTCGTCGTCGTCCCCGTCCGCTGTGTTGGTGGAGCTATCCAGCTCGTCCGTACCATCCACCAAGTCGTAAAGGAAGGCCGCCACGGCCGATTCCACACGGACCCCGTCGAAGGAGTTCGTGGGAGTGGACCCATAGAGATTGTTCTCAAGGCCATAGTCGGCGCCGTAGGGCACTGTCGTCAGAGCGCTTCCCAGTATCCACATGGAGAGGAAATTGGCGAAACCCTCGACGAATGCGCAGCTATGGTACTCTTCCTCCAGCCAGCTGTGGCCGTCGCCACTGTACGAGTATTCCCTCCAAGGCTCGATAGCCTCATGCTGATACGCATGTCCATACTCATGAAGTGCCACAAAGAGGCCATCGTTACCCAGGACGCGGGTGTAGTTGAGGTGGATCTCATCGGTGTTCGGGACGTAGTAGTTCCCCCAATCGGGATCCGTCTCGGAAACCTCGTAATACCCCCGGTCGCGGCTCTGCCCGAACTGGGGTGCTACTCGAGGGATCCAGTGCTTCATGGTCTTGAAGACGTGGGCGGCGTAGTCGTTCGCGACCATGAGCTGCACGGTGTCGTTGTCATATCCCGAAAAGAAGACACCGGAGGTGGTGTTGTCCGCGCCCGAGACGTAGACGGAATCGTTACGTAACCGGGCGTACCCCTCGATGTACTCATAGCCGGAATCGCAGATGGCCACGAAGTCGCCGTTCCCGTCGGTACGGGTGTGGGTGCGGTACCAGAGATCGTACTCCACCATCCACCACTCCGACTTTCCGAAGCAGTCCACCTCGACTTCGGCCCCGGCCACCGGGTCCTGGGTTGCGGGGGAAACATCGTAGTTGTTGTACTCCACGGTCCCCACCAGGGCGATCTCTGAGCCCGAGCCCGCCCAAGGACCGGAGTGGGGCGGGGGAGGCTCAGATGAATCTCTACTTCTCCCTTTCACGGCAAGGAAAGAGTAAGAACCGATGGAGTCCGGACCGACGGGCCCGAGGCGGTGCCGGGCTTCACCTGTGCGGAACGGGCCGTAGGATCCGAAGAACGGCAATCCGTGCTCCTCGATCACCCGGGGGTCGAACCCCTGGGTCATTCGGCCGCCCTCCTCCGTGACGAGGATCCAGACGACGCGGCGGCTGAACCCGACCACCGCCGAATCGGTGCGGCTGATCCGGACGGAGGCCTCCTCCGGCGCCTCGGTCCGCGCCACCACGTCCACGCGGTAGTACCCCGGCTCTGGAAAGGCGATGGTCGCGCGCTGTATCCGCGTTCCTCCCTTTGGCAGGTCTCCGCTCCAACTTTCCAGCGCAGTAGTGCGGCGGGCTCTCAGGCCACTACGATCCAGGTTGACCCCCCGGATCTCAACGACGGCGGAGTGAGCATCCCGGTTTGCCGTGGCGGTGACCTCGATCATGATGGGATTCCCGGGCACGAACGGCCCCCTGGCAACCGCGTTCAATCCGACCCTCTCCAACGCGGGGAATTCCCGGCCCAGCGACCGGTTGGCGTCCTGGCTTATCTCCGGCGACACGATGCCTTGAAGCGAAAGGGCCTCGGGCGTCACGGGGGTGGTTTCGCAGGCCCCAAGGCTCCACCCAACGAGCAGAGCTGCCATGGGAACCAGAGTCCGTCTGGGACGCATGGATCCTCCTCCCTGTTAATCGGCAGGTTCCCCTCTCAGGGCCCTCCAGCAGGGCACTGCGGGACTCCCGCTCCACCCCCAGGATACCATCCGGGATCCCCCTTCACCTTCACTCAATCCGACCTTTCTTCACCCAATCCCACATTCGTTCACTCCATCCGACTTCCGTTCGCCGGGTCCCGCCACCAGTCCCATGATGCGCGCTTCGGCCAGGGCCAATACCTGTCCGGGATCCCGGGAGAGCTCCTGCGGGCACCGGCCGAGGGTCCGCCGGGCCAGGGCCGTGACCCCGGAGGGTCCCTTGTAGCCCAGCCGCCAGGCTACCCTCTCCCACGACCCCTCCTCCATCCAGACCACCGTCGCCAGCACCATTCGCCAGGCGTCGAACACCTCCCGCAGTCTCGTCGCGTCCGCCGACGTCAGCCGCGATAGGTGATCCACCGAGATCCCCACTTCCTTCCCCAACCAGGCCAGCAGGCCCACCCTGGCCGCACCTCCTTCCCCCCCCCCCCGACCGCCACCACCCACTACTTCACATCGTTGGCGCAGGATCATCCGAACCGCCGACGCGACGCAGGCGTGCCACTCCACCCTGGACCGCGTAGCCGCGCACGCCCTCCGCTCCAGAGCCGACACCCACCCCCAACGCACGGCAGTCAGCAGGGCACCTCGCTCCCTGGGCACTTCGAAGACCGAGTCCAACCCGGCCGGAAGCGAAGAAGAGGCGCCCACACGGTCGGCCGGGCCCGTCACACCGATCCAGGGACCCGGCCCGGGCCGGTACGGCAGTGGCCCGCGGGGGGCCCCGATCCCTCGCACCACGCTCACCTCGATCACCACCGGCCCCGCCCACTCCGGCAGCCGGAGGAGCTCCCGAGGCAGCCACCTCGCCATCCTGAAACCGGCTTCCTCGACGAGCACCGACACCTCGGAGCCGACCGGACCCGGGGCGAAGACCCCGACGACCTGAGGTGGGGGCACGGCAGACATGGGGCATCTCCCCGGGTTCGATGGATGGGGCACGGACCGACTTCCTGCCGGGACCCCTGGCGGTGGCCGGCGCCTTCCTCCCCGCCTTCGCCCAGCAACCTGATCGAGCTCGGAGGCGGATTTTTCTCTCCATTAGAGATTCGGAAACGCCCGAAAGCGTGCAAGACCGGTTTCGGGACTCACCCCCGGGGTCTCGGGCGCCTCCGGGCGGACGAACCCCCCCTTCCGCCGGCCGGCGGCCACCGCCAGTGGGCGCAACCTCATGAAAGAGTGAGGTTTACGGCAGCAACCGGGCAGGCCCTCGCTTCGCTCGGCGCCGTGACGCAGCCCGCCGCCGGGTCTCCGACGGGAGCCGGATGTTCTCGCCGGGAACGCATCGGGGGGCCACCCCGCCAGGGAAGGCAAACCGGCCCGGCGCCCACCTCAGACCGGAAAGGGCCGCAGGTTGGCTCGCCGGACCCCCGGTCTCTATGATGAGGTCGAATCCACCCTGGGCGAGAATGGAGATCCGGCCATGACCTTCGATTCGCCGACGACCCTTGGCTCCACCGGGATCCCGGTGGGGCGGTTGGGCGTCGCCAGCAGCTACCGGGCTCCGGAGACGGCCTACCTCGAGGCCTTCGAGAGGGGGTGCAACTACTTCACCTGGGGGAGCTTCATCCGGGGCCCGTCGAGGGAGTTCGAACGGGCCGCCCGGTCCCTCTTCGAGAACGGCCATCGGAGCCGCATCGTCCTCGGCATCCTCAGCTATGCCCACTCGGCGTTCCTCACCGAGCACTTCCTGAGGAAGGGGTTGAGGAAGCTGGGAACCGACCACGCGGACGTCCTCCTCCTGGGGTATTTCTCGAAGAGGCCGCCCCAGAGGGTCCTGGATGGAGCCTTCCGGTTGAAGGAGAGGGGGATGGTCCGGGCCGTCGGGATCACCACCCACAACCGGTCCCTGGTGCCCGAGCTCCACCGCGAAGGCATCCTGGACCTCTATCACGTCCGCTACAACGCGGCGCACCGGGGAGGCGAGGAGGATCTCTTCCCTCACGTGATGGGGCCTTCCAAACCGGGGATCGTGGCCTTCACGGCCACCTGCTGGGGGAGGCTCCTCTCCCCCAAGCGCATGCCTCCGGGTGAGAAGCCGGCCACGGCGGTGGAGTGTTACCGGTTCGCCCTGAGCCACCCGGCGGTGGACGTATGCCTGACGGGGCCCCGAACCCTCGAAGAGATGAGGGAGAACCTCTCCACCCTCGACCAGGGACCCATGAGCGAGGCCGAGCTCACCCGGATGCACCGGATCGGAGACCACCTGTAAGACCGCACGCGAGAGGTGATGGGACCGGACGGGCGCCGGACCGGAGGACCCGCCGGAATCATTCCTCCAGCCTCAACCCCGTGCGGCCCGCGATGGCGTTGAAGTCCCGGTCCCGGGCCAGCACGCTCATCCCCTCGCGCAAGGCCACCGCTGCGATGAGGCAGTCCAGGAGAGACCGGACCGTCTCTCCGAGCACCCGGCATTCGCGGTGGATTCGCGCCGCTTCCTCGAAGTCCGCGCCCGACACAGGCCGGTGTTCCAGGGCGTTGAGCATCCTGCTGAGCTGTTGGGCGTGGGTCTGGTTCCGCGCCCCGGCCAGGAGTTCCATCATCACGGGATCGGTGGTCGCCAGGAGAGCGCCGTCCGCCACCAGGGACCGGAGCTTTCCGTGGACGGAGCTACCCGTCCCGCGCAGGTACTCGACCCACGCCGACGTGTCCACCAGGATCACGGGAGCCTCTCCGGCTCTTCCGAGGATCGAAGCGCGGCCAGATCCCCCGCCCAGCCCGTCCCTTCCATGGCCAGGATCTCATCCCGGCTCAGGGGTGGGTCGGCGGCCCGGCGAAGGGCGAAGCGGACGGCGGCTTCCCCGTCGGGCAACCCGTACCGCTGCATCACCCGCTCCAGGAGATCGCCGTAGGTCGGGGTCCGCTCCCGGACCGTGGCGCCGCTGCCCAGACCCCCGCCTTCCTCAGGGCGACGCGATTCCCTGAGGCTCCGCCGCACCCACTCCGAGACGGTCATGCGCAGAGCGAGAGCGGCCTGCCGGACCTCCTCGTACTCCGCCTCGGTCATCACCACCTGAAGTCGCTTACTCATGTCTTGAGTATAATTTACTTATCCCTGGCAGCCAACTGGCAGAACCGGCTCCCGCCCCTATGATTAGTGGGAGAGCCCCCCAATCCTGGATGAGGGACACCCATGCGAACGTGCGATCACCCCTATGCACCGGATCGGAGACCACCTGTGAGACCGCACGCGAGAGATGATGGGACAGGGCTGGCGCTGGACCGGAGGACCTTTCTGCGGGGCGTGGGCCTGGCAGGAACCGGGCTGGCCTTCGGCGTCGATCCGGTTCTTTCCCAGCCCGACAGGGAAGCCCCCGCGGGAGGGCTGATGCCGGGGTCCGAAAGGGCATCCGCAGCCGGGGCCCCATCCCCGAAGCGCATGCTCATCCTCGGCGGCACCGGCTTCATCGGACCCCACATGGTTCGCTGCGCCGTGGAGCGCGGGCACCAGGTGAGCATCTTCACCCGGGGCCGGACCCAGGCGGACATCCCCGAGGTGGAGCACCTCATCGGAGACCGGGGCGGCGACCTGTCGGCCCTGGCGGGCCGGAGCTGGGACGTGGTCCTGGACAACAACGCCCGGGACTACCGTTGGGTCCGCCTCAGCGCCGAGCTCCTCAGGGGCGCCGCCGAGCACTATCTCTTCGTCTCCTCCATCTCCGCCTACGCCGGGGAAGCCACGGGATTCGAGGGGGGAGAGAGGGTCTTCTGGGAGCCTGTCATGGACGAGTCGGCGCCGCTCTTCACCCGACCCGCCGACTTCACCGACGGGGACGAGGCGCCCTATGGTCTCTCGAAGACGCTGGGGGAGGAGGCGGCCGAGGCCGCCTTCCCGGGGCGGACCACCCTGGTACGCCCCGGCCTCATTGTCGGACCCGGAGACACCACGGACCGCTTCACCTAC
Organism: Gemmatimonadales bacterium; assembly: GCA_041309685.1. Taxonomy (GTDB): domain Bacteria; phylum Gemmatimonadota; class Gemmatimonadetes; order Longimicrobiales; family Gaopeijiaceae; genus JBFYZD01. Next base: position 6,988 of record JBFYZD010000209.1, read on the forward strand.
TGGCCGGTCCGCATCCACCGGGGGGGAGAGGTCCTGGCCCCCGGATCGGGGATGGACGCCACCCAGATCATCGACGTCCGGGACCTGACGGAGTGGATCGTGAGGCTGGCAGAGCAGGGGACCTTCGGAGCGTTCAACGCCACCGGACCCCAGGCGCGGATGTCCATGGCGGAGATGCTCTACGGGGTCCGGGCCATCACCTCCACGCCGGTCCGGTTCACCTGGGTCCCCACCCGGTTCCTGTCGGACCACGGGGTGCGCCCCTGGTCCCACATGCCGGCGTGGATCCCGGGGGATCCCCAGTCCCTGGTCAGCGTCGCCCGCGCCGTGGAGGCGGGCCTCACCTTCCGCCCTCTGGCGGTCACGGCCCTGGATACCCTGGAGTACCAGCTCGCCCGCCCGGAGGAGGAACGGTCCAACCCCCAGGCGGGGATCGCACCCGACCGGGAACGGGAGGTGCTGGCGGCGTGGCGGGCGAGCGGAGGCGGCGAGGGGCGAAGGGACTCCTTGGGGTCCCCCAAGGATTGGCACCCCAAGCTCTAGAAGAAAGGGAACAGGGGCGGTTATCTTGTCGCCATCGAGGATCGTCGGGACCGCCAGGGACCGGTGGTCGTCGCTCCCGCCACCGATTCCCGGAAACGGCGAGACCCGGCCCTGGCCTTTCCACGGAGGAAATGGAAGATGCCTACCTACGACTACGTCTGCCGGAAGTGCGGGCACACGTTCACGAAGATCGAGAAGATCTCCGACCACGGGGCGAAGAAGGTGCGCTGCCCCAAGTGCAAGAGCACGAGGGTGGAGCAGAGCTACGGCGGCGTGTTCGTGAAGACCTCGAAGAAGAGCTAGGGGCGGGGGCGCTTCAACGTCCGAAGAACCCCCTCAACCCTTCCGGATCCCGGGTGCGGGTCAGCGCCGCGATGAGGAGCACCCTGGCCTTCTGGGCCGAGAGGTTGTCGGCGAAGACGCATCCGATCTCGTGGAGGGTGGTTCCGCCGCCGCCGCCGGCATAGAGGGGGAGGACCCTTCCGCTCTGGGTTCGGCTGGTGATGACCACGGCGATCCCCGCCTCGCGGGCCTCCCTCACAGCCTCGAAGAGGGGCGCGGCAATGTTGCCCGCCCCTGAGGCGTCGATGACCAGCCCGTCCACCTGGCCTTCCTTCAGGAGCCCCCGGATCAGGCGACCGTCGGAGCCTGCGTAATTGGGGATGATGTCCACCGTGGGGAGGACCACGTCCGGGGGCATCTCGATGGTCTGGCGCCGGAGCGGCCCCCGGTAGAAGCGTACCCCGTCAGGATCCACGATCCCCAGCGCTCCGAACTCGGGGGTGTCGAAGGTCTCCACGGCCAGGGAGTGGGTCTTGGTGACCTCCCGGGCGGCATGGATCTTTCCGTTCAGCACCACGAAGGTCCCCTTCCCCCGGGCCTCGGGGGAGACCGCCACCCGGGCCGCGTTCAGGAGGTTCCGGGGTCCGTCGGCGTCCCACTCCGAGGCGGCCCGCATGGCGCCCACCAGGACGACCGGCTTGTCGCCGGCCACGGTGAGGTCCAGGAAGTAGGCCGTCTCCTCCATGGTGTCGGTGCCGTGGGTGACCAGGACGCCCACGACTTCCGGGCGGGCCAGCGCCGCCGCGGCCCTGCGGGAGACCTCCAGCCAGAGGGCCGGCGTCATGTTCGTGCTCCCCACGTTCACCACGTTCTGGACCTCGATGCGGGCCACCTGGTCCAACCCAGGCACCGCCGCCACCAGTTGCTCGCCGGCCAGGGATGAGGTGAAGCCTTCTTCCTCCGTGCTCCGCGTGCTCGCGATGGTCCCGCCGGTGGAGAGGACGACCACGGTGGGCAGGGGCGGGTCCTGGCCAACGAGGGCAGAAGGATGCGCGACCCCGGGAAGCAGGAGGGAAAGGACCAGTGCCCCCAGCGGACGTTTCACCTGAAACGCGATCGGCCTCATTTTCCCTTCTCCTCCCTGGCGAAGCGCTGGTAGAGCGCATACGTGGCCCAGAACGACCCAAGAAGGAGGAGGGCCGGGATGACCACGGTCCACACCACCCCTCCGATGGGCGGCTCGGCCGGGAGGGGAGCCATCCCTCCGGCGGCCTGGGCCAGGGCCGGGAGCGCCGCGGCGAGCATCCTCATTTCCCCTCCTCCCCGTGGCGTTTCTTCCACCCGTACCAGGCCAGCGCCATCCCCAGGAAGGAGGCGGCGTAGGCGATGCTCATGCCGATGACGGTGACGAGTCCCTGATCCATCTCACGCCCCCTTTCCCGCCGCGGATTCCTCCCACCTCACCCCCCGCTCCAGCTCCTCCAGGTATTTGGCCTGGCGCTCCTCGTACTCCGCCGACACCGCCCTGAGCTTGGGATCGATGACCCAATAGATGGCCACGGTTCCCGACACGGCGAGGAGGGTCAGCAGGATCCCCCCGGGGCGCAGGAGGAGAAGGGAGGCCACCCCGATCATGTACGCCGCCATGACCATGGGCGAGAGGACGATGGCGATCCAGTCCTCCCGGGTCCACTCCTCCGCCTCCGCGGCGGTCCAGCTCCGCTGGATCAGGGGGCGGGGAGCGGCGCTGGCCGCGGGAGCGGCCTCCTCGATCAGGCCGCGCCTCACCGCCTCGGCGTGGACCGGACCCCACCACCCGATGGGCCGGGTCTGGAGGTAGTAGCGCACCAGGTGGTCCATCTTCTCGGGCCTGGTGAGGAGCGTGGTGGGGAGGAAGACCACGGCCCCCAGGGCCATCAGCAGCCAGAACTGGAGGTAATCCGGCAGCGGGGGAAACACCCCGAAGGCGGGGAGCACCCACACCACCAGCCACGCCACCCCCAGGTTCGCCATCCAGGCCGAGAGGTAGCCCCAGGCGTTGAAGCGCCACCACACCACCTGGAGGATGTTGGGGAGCCAGATCCCCGCCATCATGAGCCAGAGGGCAAAGATGAGCCACTGGGTGATCTCCTTCATCATCATCCCGTAGAAGAAGGAGCCGATCAGGAGAACGGCGGTGGCCAGCCGCCCCACCCACACCAGCGTCCTCTCGCTGGCATCGGGGTTCAGGTAGCGCTGGAAGAGGTCCCGGGTGAAGTACAGAGCCCCCAGGTTCAGGTGGCTGGAGATGGTG
>JBFYZD010000210.1:0-5684 GCA_041309685.1 Gemmatimonadales bacterium
CAGACCGATGACCACAAAGCGTTTCACGTTGGGCCCCTCCGTTGCGATTACCCTATGGTGACGTCTTCCTCCCCGAAGCGGTAGGGCGGAGATGCTCCTCTCCCGGGAACCACCATGGCCCCCACCAACACCAGGAGCCCAACCCGGCCGGTGAACATGAGGAGCGTGATGAGAAGCCGCCCGAGGCCGGAGAGGGAGGCGGTGACTCCCATGGAGAGCCCCACGGTTCCGAAGGCGCTCCCCGTCTCGAAGACCAGGGCAAGGAACTCACCACGGTTTCCGGCGGCGCCCGAGGGTAGCTCCGTGAGGAGGAGGAGGAACACCGCCCCTGCCAGGATGAAGACGCCACCCACAGCCAGCCCCATGGCCCGCTGGACCGTATCCTTGGGGATGCTCCTGTTGAAGATTGTCACTCTGGACCGACCCCGCACCCGCGCCGCCAGGACCGCCACCAGGAGGGCCAGCGTCACGGTCTTCAGCCCCCCCGCGGTGGACCCCGGAGACCCCCCCGTCAGCATGAGGAGGAGGCTGAGAAACAGGGAGGGGTCGCTCACGGCTCCGTAGTCCACGGTGTTGAACCCCGCGGTCCGGGGGGTCACCGCCATGAAAGCGCCGTTCAGGAGACGATGGAAGGGCGAAAGGCCGGCCAGTTGGTGGCCCCACTCGAACCAGGTGAACATCACCCAGGAGGTGGCCAGGAGAAGGGCTGTCGCCACCAGGACCACCCGGGAGTGCAGGGAGAGCCTGCGGAGGGTGCGGGCGAGGGTGCGGCGACGGAGTTCCTCCAGGACCAGGAAGCCCAGCCCTCCGAGGACCACCAGCGCCATGACGATCCCGAGAGTGGCCGGGGATTCCCTGTAGCCGATGAGGGAGTCGGAGAAGGTGGAGAATCCGGCGTTGCAGAAGGCGGAGACGGAGTGGAAAAGGGCGGGGAAGAGGGCCCCGGCGTTTCCCATCTCACCTCTCCAGGAAACCCAGAGCCCCAGGGCACCGAGCCCCTCCAGGGAGACGGTCGTGAGCACGATGGCGCGAATGAGCTTCCCCCGGCTGAGCTCCGCCAGGTGATGGCCCGGGACACCCGAGGCCTCCTCCAGGCGGATCCCGGCCCTCCTCCCCAGGCCCAGGGCCAGGAGGGTGGTGAAGGTGAGTATCCCCAGGCCCCCCAGCTGGATCAACAGGGCAATCCAGGCCTGGCCCAAGGGGGAAAAGAAGGTGGCCGTGTCCACCACGATGAGGCCCGTGACGCAGACCGCGCTGGTGGCGGTGAAGAGCGCGTCGAGGAGGCTGAGACGCGGACCCGCGTAAAGGCCCGGGAGCACCAGGAGGCCTGCTGTCCCCACCAGGATCAGGGTCGCGAAGGAAAGCAGGAAAAGTCGGGGGGAAGTGAGGCCAGGGAGCGACCGCATTCTTCCCACCCTGTTGGGATACCACCCGAGCCGCCAGGGGTCCGTTTCCGGCACGGATCACAGCTCCTTCATGCCCTGCCTCCCCTTCCACGTTTCGGGATGGAAGAGGAGGAGGACCGTGTAGAGCTCCAGCCGACCGGCCACCATGAGGAAGCTCAGGACCGCCAGGGCAGGGTCGGACATCCAGCCGTAGTTGTCTGTGGGACCCACCCCTCCCAATCCCGGGCCGATGTTCCCCACCGAGGAGGCGCTGGCCCCCAGGGCGGTGAGGAAATCCACGCCCAGGAGGGACAGGGCCATTCCCCCTGCCAGGAAGAGGAGAACATAGAGGATCACGAAGCCTACCACGTTGGCCAGCACGTCCTCCTTGACCACCCGTCTCCCCACCCTGGCCAGGAACACGGCCTTGGGGTGAAGGTGCTTCCTGAGCTCGATGGCAGTCTGCTTCAGGAGGAGGAGAACCCGGATCGCCTTCAGGCTCCCGCCGGTGGAGCCGGCCATCCCCCCGGTGAAGAAGAGGACGAAGATCAGCATCTGGGCGGCAGGGACCCAGAGCTCGTAGTCCGCCGTCACGAACCCCGTGGTGGTGCCGATGGAGACGGCCTGGAAGAGTCCGTCCCGGAAGGCGGCCTCCACTCCGGAAGGGGAAAAGGGGTAGTTTCCCCCGGCCAGGTTCAGGATCAGGAGGGCCACCCCCGAGCCCAGGAGGAGGAAGGTGAAGAAACGCCACTCATGATCCCTGAAGTAGTCCAGGCGCCCCGTCACCGCCCGGAAATGGAGAGCGAAGTTCACCCCCGCCAGGTACATGAACAGGATGATGATGTAGTGGACATAGGGGGATTGGAAGTCGGCGATGGAGGCGTTCCTGGTGCTGAACCCCCCGGTGGCCAGGGTGGCGAAGGTGTGGGTGGAGGCGTCGAACAGGTCCATCCCCCCAAGCATGAGGAGGAGCGTCTCGAGGACGCCCATCCCCAGGTAGACATACCAGAGAAGCTTGGCCGTCTGGGTGATGCGGGGCCGCAGCCGCTCCGGCGTGGGCCCCGGCACCTCCGCCTTGAAGAGCTGCATCCCCCCCACCCCCAGGTAGGGGAGGATGGCGATGGCCAGCACGATGATCCCCATCCCCCCCAGCCAGTGGGTCAGGGAGCGCCAGAAGAGTATCCCGTGGGGAAGGGCCTCGATGTCGGTGAAGACCGTGGCGCCGGTGGTGGAAAACCCGGAAATGGATTCGAAGACCGCCGGAATGAAACCCCGGATGGTGCCGGTGAAGAGGAAGGGGAGAGCGCCGAAGACCCCCGCGGAAACCCACACGAAGGTCACGATGGCGAACCCCTCCCTGGAGCCGATCTCCCCCTTGAACCGCGTGAAGTGGTAGGTCAGGAACCCGGCCCCTGCCGTCACGGCCGCGGCCAGGAAGATCCCGGGGGTGTCTCCGTCCATGTAGAACAGGGACACCCCCCCGGCCAGGGCCATGGAGAGGGCCACGAAGAGCTGGAGGAGCCCCATGACGTTCAGGACGCGGCGCAGCGACATCAGTCGAAGAGCTTCTCGATCTCGGGGATGGCTTCCGGAAGGGCGAAGACGATGACCTCGTCTCCGGGGAGGATACGGTCGGCCCCCCGGGGAATGATGATGGCGTCTCCCCGGATGATGGTCCCGATCACCGCCCCTTTGGGGAAGGAGAGGTCCATGATCGTCCGGTTGGCGATGGGGGCGTCAGGGGTGACCCGGAACTCGATGGTCTCGGCATCGATCCCCTTGAGCGTGGCCACGGTCATGACCCGCCCCCGGCGCACGTACCGGAGGATGGCGTTCACCGCCGACATGCGGGGGGAGACAGCAGCGTCCAGCCCCACCCTGGGAACGAGGGGGAGATAGTCGAAGTTCTCCAACAGGCTCACCACCCTCCGGGCCCCGACGGTCTTGGCCAGGAGGGAGGAGAGGAGGTTGGTCTCATCGTGGCCGGTGGCCGCCACGAACCCGTCGATCCCGCTCACCCCTTCCATCTCCAGGAGCTCCAGATCCGTGGCGTCGGCGTGCAGGACCAGGGACCTGGGGAGGGCTTCGGCGAGCTCCAGGCAGCGTCGCCGGTCCCGGTCCAGAATCGTGCACTCGATTCCGTTGCTCTCGAGGATCTCCGCCAGGAACAGGCCCTCCGAACTCCCCCCCGCGATCATCACCCGCTTGAGCTCAAAGGGATCGTACCCCGCCAGGGGGGGGATGGCCGAGACCTCCGAGCTGGGAGAAAGCACGTAGATCTGGTCGCCCGCCTCGACGGTGGAGGACCCATCCGGAATGAAGGTCTCCTTCCCGCGCAGGATGGCCGCGAGCACGTACTGGTACCCCCTCAGCTCCACGTCCAGCTGGGACAAGGGTTTCCCCAGGACCGGCGCGCCTTCCCTCACGACGAGCCCGATGAGCTGCACCCGTCCGTCGGCGAAGTTCGCCACGTCGGTGGCGGCGGCGCTCTGGAGAAGCTGAAAGGTCTCCCGGGCCGCCTCCCGCTCGGGGTTGATCATGAGATCGATGCCCAATCGCTCCTGGGAGAGGACGCTCCCCCGGGCGTAGTAATCCGGGTTGCTGATCCGGGCGATGGTGTACTCGACCCCCAGGCGCTTGGCGGCCAGGCAGGAGATGAGGTTCACCTCATCCAGGCTGGTGACGGCCAGGAGGATCCGGGCGTCACGGATGCCCGCCTCCTCCAGCACATGGATGGAGGCTCCGTTCCCCACCACCGTCATGACGTCCAGGAGCTCCGACGCCCGCTGGGCACGGTCGGGGTCGGCGTCCACCACCACCACGTCCTGGTTCTCCTGGGAAAGGCGCTCGGCCAGGTGGAAGCCCACCTCCCCCGAGCCCACGATGATCACCCGCATGACGGTCTCCAATGGGAAAAAGAAAAAGCTATGCGACCCTTCCCCTGGGTGTCAAAAGGGGAAAATAAAACCTGCGGTTTCCCGACCCCGGGTCATTATCTTGAGAACACTTCCGGCAGGGACCCCCAGGCACGGGGTGGACCTGCCCCTGCACCAGGCCTGAATTCGGAGGTTGGCCTATGCTGACCAGAGATCAATTGGCGGATCTCTATCGGGAACTCCAGGAAGAAAAGGTGCTCAGCGTATACGTGGAGGGGGCCGGGAAGGACCCGGCCATGAGGCGGGCTTGGAAGCGTCGGCTTGATCACGAGATGGAAAAGGAGGAGCACAGGATCGAGAAGCTGGGATCCGAGGAGCAGGAGGCCTTCCGGACGGCGCGGGACGAGGTCTTGAAGCGGCTGGACAGTTACCAGGCCTTTCTCCCCGGCAAGGGATTCGTCGCGTTCGCCACCGAACACGGCCTTCGACACGCTGAGGTACTCCCGGTCCAGGTTCCCACGGTGGTTCGTTGGTTCCAAGGCCCCCGGCTGGCCGCCTACATCCGTGGGCTCAAGCAGCTTAGGCCCATGGTAACGGCCCTGGTGGACGGCCGCAGGGGACGGGTCTTCCTCTACCAGGAGGGGAAGGTGGAGGAGGTGGAGGACCTCCGGGCCGACACCTTCCTGGGGGACCTGGCGGATGGGGCCTCCGCCAATCGCGCCACCTCCCATTCCGGGTCCCGCGGGCAGACGGCAACGGACGCGGCCCAGCGGTTCCTGGATGTGGGGACGGAGCGGATGTTGCGGGTGGTGAAGGAGCGGATCGGCGAGCTGGCGGGCAAGGATGGGTTCGTTCTGCTGGGGGGAACCCAGGAGGCCCTCGCCACCCTGCGACCCCTCCTGCCCAGGTCCATGGACCGACGCATCCTGGAGAATCATTCCCTTTTCGTGGACATGTCCCCGGCGGAGGTGAAATCGGCCACGGCGGAGGGGGCCTCCGTCCTCTCCAGGCGCCGTCAGGAGGCTCTCCTGAGCCAGGTCGTGGAACAAGCCCATAGCAGGGGCAACGGCTGTCTGGGGGGCAGGGACACCGTCAGCGCGCTGAGCCACGGGCAGGTGGACATCCTCCTCCTCTCCAGGTCGTTTGTGGAGGCGAACCCGGACTTCGCGGACCAGTGCGTTGGGGATGCCTTCCGGCAAAGGGCCGAGGTGAGAGTCCTGTCCGGGGAGCCGGGGAACCAACTGGACGCCGAGGGCGGAGGGATCGGAGCCCGCCTTCGGTACCGGGTCGAGGACGCGCCGGAACCTGCGCCTGAGAGGGCGGAGGGGTGAGGTAGCGACGCACCCTGAGGGGCCGACGCGGGAGCGGCTCGATTCCCCGGGTTGCGCCTGGACCTTGGCGAGGTTTCGCCCGCGTCGCTACC
>JBFYZD010000211.1:0-54389 GCA_041309685.1 Gemmatimonadales bacterium
TCGGGGGGGATTGGGATAACTTCACCTTCCCCCGCTATGACCTGGACATGTCCTTCTACCGCATCTACGACGACAACGGCGAGCCCCTCCGGACCGAGCACTACTTCCCCTTCAACCCCCAGGGGGTCTCGGAGGGGGACCTGGTCTTCGTCATCGGGAATCCCGGAAGCACGTCCCGCCTTCAGACCGTGGCGGAGCTGGAGTACCGGCGCGACGTGGGCGACCAGAGCGTGGTGGATCTGCTCCGGACCCGGACCGTGGCGCTGGAGGAGTACTCCCGGACCCATCCGGCCCAGGCCAGGGAGATGGACCTCCGAAACCAGATCTTCGGGTTCCTCAACTCCCTGAAGGCCTACACCGGGATCGTGAAGGGGCTCCATGACCCGGTGATCCTGGCCAAGCGCCGGGACCATGAGCGCAGCTTCCAGGCCGCCATCGACGCCGACCCGGAGCTGAAAGCCCAGTACGGAGACCTGATTCCCAGGATGGCGGAGCTCCAGGCCCGGAAGCGGGAGTACGCCGCCGAGCTCTCCTCCTTCCTGGCCCTGGGCCACCCCACCCTGGGGTCCGCGACGGTGACCCGGGGGCTGGCGGCCCTCCAGTACCTCTCCGCCGGAAGCCAGGGTGCCCCCCCCGAGGTGGTGGCAGAGATCAAGGAGACTCTCCTGGGCACTCCCGACCAACCCCGGGAGATCAACGAAGCCCAGCTCCAGGCCCGCTTCGAGGACTTCGTCCGGAACTTCGGCCCCGACGACCCGTTCGTTCAGGAGCTTCTCCAGGGGCGGAGCCCCGAGGGTGCGGCCGCCGTCCTCATGGAGGGAACCGCCCTGGCGGATTCGGCCTCCACGGCGCGGGCCGTGGACGAGGGCACCCTCTCCATGTCCGACCCGGCGGTGGGGCTGGCCCTGGCCATGATCCGGCGCCTCGGCCCCGCCCAGCAGGTTCAGATGACCTCCGCCGCCGAAGAGGCGGAGATCGCGAGTGCGCTGGGCCGGGCCCTCTTCGCCGTGTACGGGACGGACGTCCCACCCGACGCCACCTTCTCTCTTCGCATCGCCGATGGGGTGGTGAAGGATTACGAGTACAACGGAACCATCGCCCCCGTCCACACCACGTTCTATGGGCTCTACGACCATTACCACTCCTACGGCGCCGGGAGCGATTGGGACCTTCCCCAACGCTGGCTGCCGGTACCGCCGGGCCTCGATCTCTCCACGCCCCTGAATTTCGTCTCCACGGCGGACATCATCGGCGGGAACTCCGGGTCCCCGGTCATCGACCGGAACCTCCGGCTGGTGGGACTCATTTTCGACGGGAACATCGAAAGCCTGCCGGGCGACTACATCTATCTCCCCGACATCAATCGGGCGGTAGCCGTGGACGTTCGGGGGATCCTGGAGGCGTTGGAGGACGTCTATGGCGCGGACCGGTTGGCGGCGGAGCTGAGATCCGGACAGCTCGTCCGGACCGGAGCGGAATCGCGGCGGTAGGCGGCAGGAAGGCGGGCCCGGGCGGATCCAGGAGGGGGGCGGAGCGGCCAACGGCAGGGCCCGGGTCCACGATCCCTTCCTCAGGTACCTCTCCCGAAGCCCCTCGATGAGGAAGGGAGCGCGGCAGGCAGGGGCTGGCCGGCGCCCATGAGGATCGGGGGGGGGCCGGAGCTTTCGGACCGGCACCCCCTTCCGCATCCTTGACCCTTCCCCCCCCCATCTCTAGAATCCGGTCCCCTTTGGTTACTGGATTGTGATCCCGTTCAGGAGGCAGCATGGCGGCACTGGGCAGAGAATACACCACGGAAAAGATCCGGAACGTGGCCGTCCTGGGCCACGGGGGATCGGGAAAGACCACCCTTGTGGATGCCCTCTGCTTCATGACCGGGACGTCCCGGAGGAAGGGGAGTGTGGAGGAAGGGCACGCCCTTACCATGACCACCCCCGAGGAGCTGGACCACGGGATCTCCATGCAGCTCACCCCCGCGTTCGCCGAGTTCATGGACGTGAAGGTGAACCTCCTCGATACCCCGGGCTACCTGGACTTCACCGGGGACGCCCTGGCGGCCGCCCGGGTGGCCGACTCCGCCGTCATCGTGGTGGGGGCCACCGCCGGGGTGGAAGTGGGGACGGAGGTGGTGTGGAAGTACTGCGAGGAGCGCCGTCTGCCCCGGATGTTCTTCATCTCCATGATGGACAAGGAGCATGCGGACTTCGAGAAGGTCTATCAGGACATCAAGGAGCGCCTGGCCCCCAACGTCATCCCGGTGGAGATCCCCATCGGAGCCGGCGAGGGTTTCAAGGGGATCATCAACCTGTTCAGCGAGCGGGCGCACCTCTACAAGGAGGGGACCCTTACCGGGGAGTACGACGAAGGAGACGTCCCGGAGGATCTGAAGGAAGAGTTCCAGACGTGGGGAACCGAGCTTCTGGAGACGGTGGCCACCACGGACGAGAGCCTCCTGGAGCACTACCTGGAGGGGGAGACCATCCCGAAGGAGGAGGCCATCTCCGCGATGGCCCGGGGGATGGCCCGGGGCGAGATCATCCCCGTCTTCTGCGGCTCCGCGAAGAAGAGCTACGGCATGCGGGCTCTGCTGCGGAAGATGGTGGAGCTCTTCCCCCACCCCGGGGAGATGCCCGGGGAGAAGGCTTCCCGGCCCGGGCTCGACCAGGAGGTGACGCTGGTGGCCGAGGACTCCGGCCCCACCGCAGCGCTGGTCTTCAAGACCGCCACCGAACCCCACGTGGGGGAGCTGTCCCTCTTCAAGGTGCTCTCCGGAGTGGTGGACAACGGAATGGAGCTGAGGAACGCCCCCCGGAACACCTCCGAAAAGCTCAACCACCTCAGCATCTCCCTCGGAAAGGAGCGCCTGGAGGTTCCCCGCCTCCACGCCGGGGACATCGGGGTGGTGGCGAAGCTCAAGGGAACCCACACCAACGACACGCTCTCGGCCTCGGATCGCCCCCTGGTGGTGGAGGGGGTCCGCTTCCCCAAGCCTGACATCTCCGTGGCCGTCAGGGGGGTGACCCGCTCCGACGAGGACAAGCTGGGGGAGGTCCTGGCCAGGATCCACGAGGAGGAGCCGACCTTCCAGTACGAGTTCAACGCCGAGCTCAGCCAGACCATCTGCCGGGGGCTGGGGGAGCTCCACCTGGCCGTCCAGTTCGAGCGGATGAAGCGGAAGTACGGTGTGAGCGTGGAGACCGAGCAACCGAAGATCGCCTATCGGGAGACCATCTCGAAGGCGGCCGAGGGGCAGGGGCGCCACAAGAAGCAGTCCGGCGGACGAGGCCAGTTCGGCGACTGCTTCATCCGCCTCAAGCCCCTTCCCCGGGGAGGGGGATATGAATTCATCGACGGCATCAAGGGCGGGGTGATCCCCGGGAAGTACGTTCCCTCGGTGGACAGGGGAATCCAGGAGGCGTCCTCCAGGGGGATCCTGGCGGGGTTCCCGGTGGTGGATTTCTCCGCCGAAGTGTACTTCGGCTCCTACCACGCCGTGGACTCCTCCGATATCGCCTTCAAGTTGGCGGGCTCGATTGCCTTCCAGAAGGTGGCTCTGCTGGCGGGTCCCATCATCCTGGAGCCCATCGTGGAGGTCTCGGTGACTACCCCCGATGAGTTCATGGGAGACATCACCGGAGACATCACCTCCCGCCGGGGAAAGATCATGGGGATGGACGCCGACGCCGGCCGAACCGTCATCAAGGCCCGGGTTCCTGAGGCGGAGCTCTATAAGTATGCCGCTTCCCTTCGTGCCATGACCCAGGGCCGGGCCCACCATGCCAGGGAGTTCGCGGGATACGAGCCCGTGCCGCCGGACCAGACGAAGCTCATCATCGCCGAGGCCAAGAAGGACCGGGAAGAGGCGTAACCCGCCAGCGTCGGGACCGGACCGCCGTCGGGCTCCCTCCCGGCGGCGGTCTTTCGTATGATTGACCCGTGCAGGGAAGGACCGGCCCCCGGGGTTCCGAAGGGGGCCACGGCCAGGATCGGAGGGGAGTGTGTCCGGACACAGCAAGTGGTCGCAGATCAAGAGGAAGAAGGCCGTTACCGACGCCAAGCGCGGCCAGGTGTTCACCAAGCTCATCCGGGAGATCACCGTAGCCGCCCGTTCGGGTGTGGGGGACCCTGATTTCAATCCCCGCTTGCGGCTGGCCGTGGACACGGCCAAGGCGGCCAACATGCCCGCCGAGAACATCGAGCGCGCCATCAAGAAGGGTACCGGGGAGCTCGAGGGGGTCCACTACGAGGAGCTGGTCTACGAGGGGTACGGTCCGGGGGGGGTGGCGCTCCTCATCGAGGTCGTCACCGACAACCAGAAGCGCACGGTGGCGGAGGTCCGTCATGTCCTGGACCGGGCCGGAGGGAACCTGGGGACTTCCGGCTCGGTGGCCTGGCAGTTCGACCGCAAGGCACAGCTCTTTGTGAAAGGCACGCGCTACCTGGAGGACGCCGTCTTCGAGGCGGCCATCGAGGCGGGGGCGGAGGACGTGAGCAGGGAGGGGGAAGAGTACGTGGTCACCGCCGAGCCTGCCGCATTCCACGAGGTCCAGGAGGGGATGAGGAAGGCGGGGGTTGAGGTCTCCCAGGCCGAGCTCACCTTCATCGCCAAGAACGAGGTCACGGTGAAGGGGAGGGAGGCGGAGCGTCTCCTGAAGCTCCTGGATGCCCTGGAGGAGAACGACGACGTCCAGAAGGTCCACTCCAATGCCGACATCGATGAGGCGGCCCTGGCCGGGGCGGGATAGGGAGGTGGCGCCGGAAGGGGACCCGCGGGGCCGGAGAGGGGGAGGCTCAAAGGGCGCTTCTTCCCGCTCCTGGAGCGTCCTGGGGATCGACCCCGGGACAGCCGTCACCGGGTATGGGGTGGTCGTGCAGAGGGAGGACGGCTCCCTTTCCCTCCAGGAATGCGGGGTGATCCGCACCGCCCCTTCGGACCCCCTCTCCCTGCGCATCAGGGAGATCTTCCAGGGCATCCAGGAGATCATCCGGCGGCTTGATCCTTCCGTGGTTTCGGTGGAGGACGTGTTTCAGGGGAAGAACGTGAGGAGCGCCCTCACCCTGGGGCATGCCCGGGGGGCGATTCTCCTGGCGGCAGCCCTGCAGAACCTGGTGATCGCCGAGTATTCCCCGCGGGAGATCAAAAAGGCGGTGGTGGGTGCCGGGGGCGCCACCAAGGACCAGGTGGCGTACATGGTCCAGCGCCATCTCCGCCTCAAGGCGCCCCCCGCCCCCTCCGACGCCGCCGACGGCGTGGCGGCGGCCCTGTGTCACTGCCTCGTCGCAACGAGCCCGAGGATCTGAGTCCACCCCACCCCGCTCATCGGAAAACAGACCATGCCTGACCGCGATGTGCTTATCGTCGGAGGGGGGCTCGCCGGCCTGGCCTGCGCCCGGGAGCTGCGGGCCGCCGGGGTCGGCTCCCTCGTTCTGGAAGCCGGGGACGGGGTCGGCGGGCGGGTCCGGACGGACGTGCACGAGGGGTTCCGCCTGGACCGGGGCTTCCAGGTGATCCTGGAAGCCTATCCCGAGTGCCGGAGGGTATTGGACTACGACGCCCTCGATCTACGCCCCTTCTTCCCCGGTGCCGAGATCTGGACCGGCCGGGGCTTCACCCGCTTTGCCGACCCCTTCCGCCGTCCCCAGGATGCTCTCCAGACCCTGGCCTCCTCCGTGGGGTCCGTCGGGGACAAGCTCAAGATCGCCCGGCTTCGCAAGGAGGTGTTGGCAGGCCCGCCGGAATCCCTCCTGGAGGGACCCGGACGATCGGTGCTGGAGGATCTCCAGGGCGTGGGCTTCACCCCGGGGATGATCCAGGGGTTCTTCCGCCCCTTCTTCGGCGGGGTTCTCCTGAACCCTCGCCTCTCCGACTCCAGCCGCATCTTCCGCTACATCTTCAGGATGTTCTCCGAGGGGAACATCTCGGTTCCCGCGCGTGGGATGGGGGAGATCCCCGCGCAGCTCGCCCGGCTGCTGCCGGAGGAGGCCGTCCGCCTTCGGTCCAGGGTGGCGAAGGTCGCCCCGGGTCGGGTGTTCCTGGAGGGTGGGGAGGAGCTGAGGGGGAGGGCGGTGGTGGTGGCCACGGAGGGCCCGGAGGCCGCCCGGCTCCTCGAGGAGGTGGCGAAGCCCTCCTCCAAGGCCGTGACCTGCCTCTACTTCGAGGCTCCGGAGCCCCCGGTGCAGGGACCGATGCTCGTGCTGGACGGGGAAGGGAAGGGGCCGGTGAACAACCTGGCCGTGCTGAGCCAGGTGAGCCCCGGCTACGCTCCCGAGGGGAAGCACCTGGTGTCCGTGAGCTGTCTGGGCCGAAGCAGGAAGGAAGCGGAGCTCCAGGCCGCCGTGCGCACACAGATGGGAGGTTGGTTCGGCCCGCAGGTTCAGGAGTGGCGGCACCTGAGGACCTATCGGATCGCCCATGCCCAGCCCGGCCAGGAGCCCTGGATCCTGGATCCGCCCGAGCGGAGCGTTCACCTGGGGCCGGGGCTCTTCGTTTGCGGGGACCACCGGGAGACCGCCTCCCTCCAGGGGGCTCTCCATTCCGGGAGGCGGGCGGCGGAGGCCGTCCTGGGAGAGCTGGGGGCTTCCCCCCGGGCCCGGGCCGATTGATCCCCTCTCGGGTCCCCCCTACATTACCCTCCGAAGAGAACCCAAAGGGTGGAGGCGCTCCGGGGGGACCCGTGGGGCGCGGTCCTCCCGCTCCCGAACCCCTGGCCCTCCTTGATCAGTCGTCTGAAAGGCATCCTGCTCTCCCGGGATCTCGCTGTCGTGGAGGTGGAGACCGCGGGAGGCGTGGTCTACGAGGTGGAGGTTCCCCTGACTGTCCTGGAGCGCCTCCCCCCCGCGGGGCATCCGGTGGAGCTCCGCACCCTCCAGGTCGTGCGGGAGGACTCCGTCGCTCTTTTCGGCTTCCTGGAGCCTCATGAGCGGGACCTCTTCAAGCGGCTCCTCACGGCCTCCGGGGTGGGGGCGAAGCTGGCGCTCGCCATGCTCTCCACGTACTCGGCCCGGCGCCTGGCCCGGGCCCTGGCCGAGAAGGACCTGGCGGCCCTCGCGCAGGTGAGTGGGGTCGGGAAGAAGAAGGCCGAGAAGATCGCCCTGGAGCTCTCGGACAAGGTGCGGGACATCGCCCTGATCCCGGAGGGGACCCCGGGGGTCTCCCCGGTGGTGGAAGGCGCTGTGGCGGCGCTCATGGCCCTGGGGTTCAGCTTCACGGCGGCGGATGGGGCGGTGCGGGAGGCCATCAAGGGGGGAGGGGCGGAGCTCGGTACCGAGGATCTCATCCGGAAGGCCCTTTCCGGGAAGTGAACCTGCGGGACACCTGGGAGCCATGACGCGACACCACGAGATCACGACGCCGGAGGAGCTGAGGGACGACTCCCAGGCGGAGCTCTCCCTGCGGCCCCAACGGTTGGCGGAGTTCATCGGGCAGGAGCGGGTGAAGGAGGCCCTGGCCATCGCCATCGAGGCGGCCAGGGGGCGCCGGGATCCCCTGGACCATCTTCTCTTCCACGGCCCTCCGGGGCTCGGCAAGACCACCCTTGCCGCCCTCCTCGCCCGCGAGATGGGGGTGAACCTCAAGACCACCTCCGGGCCGGTTCTGGAGAAGCCGGCGGACCTGGTGGGCATCCTCACCGGCCAACGGGAGGGAGACATCCTCTTCATCGACGAGATCCACCGCCTCCGGCCCATCATCGAGGAGTTCCTCTATCCCGCCATGGAGGACTTCAGGGTGGAGATCCGTCTCTCCGAAGGCCCCAAAGCCCAGACCATGACCATGAAGATCGAGCGGTTCACCCTGGTGGGGGCCACCACCCGGTTCGGTCTTCTGACGGCCCCCATGAGGGCACGCTTCGGCATCGTCCAGCGACTGAACTTCTACCCTCCCGAGGACCTGGCCGTCATCGTGCGGAGGAGCGCCGAGATCCTCGGGATTCATGCCACCGAGGAGGGGTCCGTGGAGCTGGCCCGGCGGGCCCGGGGGACCCCCCGGGTGGCCAACCGCCTCCTGCGCAGGGTCCGGGACTATGCCCAGGTGAGGGCGGACGGGATCATCGACCAGCGGGTGGCGCAGGAAGCCCTGACCCTCCTGGACGTGGACGAGTACGGCCTGGACGAGATGGACGCCCGCATCCTGAAGACCATCATCGAGAAGTTCGAGGGGGGACCCGTGGGGCTGAGCTCCCTGGCGGTGGCGCTGGGGGAGGATACCTCCACGCTGGAGGAGGTCTACGAGCCCTTTCTCATTCAGGAGGGATTCCTGATGCGTACCTCCAGGGGGAGGGAGGCCACCCCTCGGGCCTATCGGCGTTTCGGGTACGCGCGACCCTCCTCCCAGGGCGGCCCGCAGTCCTCCCTTTTCGGGGAATGACCGGCGGCGCGGGGGAGAGCCCGGCCCGTGGGTCCCGGGTCTCGGACTATCACTACCACCTCCCTCCGGGACGGATCGCCCGCTATCCCGCGGAGCGCAGGGACGAGAGCCGCCTCCTGGCGGTGGATCGCCGGGAGGAGGGGGAGCGCCATCTGCTCTTCCGGGACCTGCCCGGGCTGATGGCCCCCGGGGACGTCCTGGTACTGAACGAGAGCCGGGTGCTTCCGGTGCGGCTCCTGGGCCGAAAGCCCACGGGGGCTCCCGCGGAGATCCTCCTTCTTCGTACCGTGCCGCATGCCCACGACGGGGGACGGGACGAGGGGGAGCTGTGGGAGGCCTTGGTGCGACCCGGAGGGAAGCTGAAGCCGGGACGGCGGGTGGAGGTGGCGGACGACCTGGCGGTGGAGATCCTGGATTCGGCGCCGGGGGGAGGGCGGCTGGTGCGCTTGGTGACGAACCTCCCGGAGGAGGAGGCGCTGAGGCGCCACGGGCGCGTGCCCCTTCCCCCCTATCTGGACCGGGAGGAGGAGCCGCTGGACCGGGAGCGGTACCAGACGGTCTATGCCCGGCTCCCGGGATCGGTTGCGGCCCCCACCGCCGGGCTTCATTTCACCGAGGCCCTTCTGGACGAGGTGGCCCTCCGGGGGGTCTCCCTGGCGAAGCTCACCCTCCACGTGGGGGTGGGGACCTTCCGCCCGGTGGAGGTGGACGATCCCGCCGAGCACGCGCTGCACGCCGAGTCCTACGTCCTCACTCCGGAGGCCGCCGAGGCGGTCAACCGGGCCCGGAATGTCGGGGGAAGGGTCTGGGCCGTGGGCACCACGGTGGTCCGGACGCTGGAGAGCACCGCCGGAGACGATGGGCGCGTCCGGCCGGGGGCCGGAGAGACCAGGCTCTTCATCCGGCCTCCCCATCGCTTCAAGGTGGTGGACCGGCTGGTGACCAACTTCCACCTCCCCCGTTCCACCCTTCTCATGCTGGTGGCGGCCTTTGCGGGTTATGAGCGGACGATGGCCGCCTATGCCACGGCCATCGCGCAGGGGTACCGCTTCTACTCCTACGGCGACGCCATGGTGGTCCTGTGAAGAGGGATGGCTTCTCCTTCGACCTCTCGGGTATGGAGGGCGCGGCCCGGGCGGGGGTGTTGCATACCCCCCATGGCCCCGTTGCCACCCCGGCGTTCATGCCCGTGGGGACCCAGGGAACGGTGAAGACCCTGACCCCCGACGAGGTGCGGGAGCTGGGGGCCTCCATGATCCTGGCCAACACCTACCACCTCTACCTTCGCCCGGGGCACGAAGTGGTAGGGGAGCTGGGGGGGCTCCATGACTTCATGCGTTGGGAGGGCCCCCTCCTCACCGACTCCGGAGGGTTCCAGGTCTTCTCCCTCGCCCGCATCAACCAGGTGCGGGAGGACGGGGTCGTCTTCCAGAGCCATATCGACGGGTCCCGGCACCTCTTCACCCCGGAGAGGGTCATGGACATCCAGCGGGCGCTGGGGGCCGACGTGGTCATGGCCTTCGACGAGTGCCCGCCGGGGGGATCGTCCCGGGAGGTGGTCGTGCAGGCGAACCGGAGAACGCTGGCCTGGTTGGAGCGGTGCGCGGTTCGCTTCGACATCCTTCAGCGGGAGGGGCACGGCCCGGGGCAGGCCCTCTTCCCCGTGCTCCAGGGGAACGTCTTCGACGATCTCCGCCTCCAGCAGGCCCGGGACGTCCTGGGTCTGGGTGACTGGGTGGGGGTGGCGATCGGAGGGCTGAGCGTGGGGGAGGCCAAGGAGGACATGTGGCGGATCCTGGAGCTCATGGACGGCGTCCTCCCCCGGGGGGCTCCCCGCTACCTCATGGGGGTGGGGTACCCCGACGACCTCCTTCGGGCCGTGGCCCGGGGGTGTGACCTCTTCGACTGCGTGGCCCCCACCCGCAATGCCCGCCATGGTACGGCCTGGAGCCGGAGCGAGGGACAATTCAATCTGAGACAGGCCCGGTTCAAGGTGGACCGGGAGCCCCTCGACCCGGAGTGCGACTGCTACACCTGCCAGAATTTCGACCGGGCCTACCTGAGGCACCTCACCGTCGCGGGCGAGTGGCTGGGCCACCGTCTCCTGACGCTCCACAACCTCCGCTTTCTGGTATCTCTCGCCTTTCAGGCTCGCGTTCGGGTTCTGGACGGCTCCTTCGGGAGCTGGAGCCGGGATTGGCTGGCACGGTTCGAGGTGGCCCGGGGAAGGTGACGTACCCTTTCTCCCTCCCCGGGTGATGTTAAGTTACAGTTCTTGAGGATCGACGCCATTTTTCAGCCACGGAGCAGGCGGTGAGCCCAGCCATTCTGGCCATTCTCGCGGTCCCCCGGGAGGGCGGAAACGCCACCCTGATCTTCATGCTTCAGATGGGGGCCATCTTCGCCATCTTCTACTTCCTTCTCATCCGCCCGCAGAAGAAGGAGCAGGAACGGCACAAGACGATGGTCGAGCAGCTGAAGAAGGGCGACGAGGTCGTCACGACCGGGGGGATCATCGGGACCGTGGTCCACGTGCAGGAGGACCGCCTTACCATCAAAACGGCGGAGAGCACCCGGCTGGTGGTCCAGCGCGGGCGCATCGCCCATGTCGTCTCGGGAACCGGCTCCGAACCTTAGGTTCGGGCGGGGGAGGTGAGCGGAAACCATGGCCATCCGCGAGATCAGGCTTCTGGGAGACCCGATCCTGCGAAAGCCGGGGTCGGAAGTAGTGGTCTTCGACGGCGAGTTGCACAGGCTGGCGGAGGACATGCTGGCCACCATGTACCGGGCCCGGGGGATCGGGCTCGCCGCCCCCCAGGTGGGCGTGTCCAGGCGGGTCCTGGTCATCGACCTGGGGGAGGCGGACGAGGATGCCGTGGGCGCTTTCGCCCTGGTGAACCCCCGGGTAGTGGACGCCAGCCGAAAGACGGATCGTGCTCCGGAAGGGTGTCTCAGCATCCCCGGGATGGAGGAGGTGGTGGAGCGGCCCGAGTTCGTGGTGGTGGAGGGATTCACGCCCGGCGGGGAGCCGGTGACGGTCGAAGCCTCGGGCCTCCTCTCCCGGGCCCTTCAGCATGAGATCGACCACCTGAACGGGATTCTCTTCATCGACCGCATCAGCCCCCTCAAGCGCCGGATCCTCCTGAGGAAGTGGCAGAAGAGCCAGGCCCAGGAGGTGGCGTCCTGAGGGTCCTGTTCTGGGGCACCCCGCACTTTGCGCTCCCCTCCCTCCGGGCCCTCGCCGAGGAAGGGCACGAGGTTGTGGGAGTTGTCACCCAGCCCGACCGGCCCGCCGGCAGGGGAAGGAAGGTGGCGCCTTCCCCCGTCAAGGAGCTGTCCCAGGAGGAAGGGTATCCGGTCCTCACCCCCCAGAAACCCAGGGGGGAGGAGTTCGCGGCCGAGCTCCGGTCCCTGGATCCGGAGATTTCGGTGGTGGTGGCCTACGGGCACATCCTCAGGCCCGAGATCCTGGGGCTCCCACCCCGGGGGTCCATCAACGTTCATGCCTCCCTACTCCCGGCCCTTCGGGGAGCGGCCCCGGTGACATGGGCGATCCTCAGGGGGTTGGAGGCCACCGGTATCACCATCATGCGCATGGTGGAGGGTCTGGACTCGGGGCCCATCCTCCTCCAGGCCGGCGAGGAGATCGGGCCCACCGAGACCGCCGCGGAGCTGGGATCGAGGCTCTCGGAGGTGGGGGCGGAGCTCCTGATCGAGGCGTTGGCCCTCCTGGAGGCGGGGGTGGCGGTGGAGGTGGAGCAGGATCACCAGAAGGCCACGCTGGCTCCCAAGGTGGACCGGGAAACCGCGCGGGTGGACTGGACCCGGCCGGCCCGGGAGCTGGACTGGCACCTTCGGGGGATGGACGAGTCCCCCGGGGCCTGGTCGATGCTGGCGGGAGAGCCGATGAAGCTCTTCTGTCCCCAGCCCGAGACCCGGTTCACCCACGGGTCCCCGCCGGGAACCCTCCTCGGGGTCCCCCGGGAGGAGGGGCTCCTGGTGGCGTGTGGCTCGGGTGCCCTTCGGATCGGGGAGATCCTGCCTCCCGGGGGACGACGGATGCCGGTGAAGGCCTGGCTCCGGGGGCATGATCTTCCCGAGGGTGCCCGCTTCGAGTGATTCCCCGGCTCCATCTGGTCACCGACGACGCAGTTCTGGCCCGGCCGGACTTCCTCTCCCGGGCCGGGGAGGTGCTGGAGGCGGGCGGCGACCAGGTCGCCCTCCACCTGAGGGGTCCGCGAATGGGGGGAAGAGACCTCTACTCCCTGGGGATGGCGCTGGGACCGGGCGCACTTCGCTCCGGGGGCCTCCTCCTGGTGAACGACCGCGTGGACGTGGCCCTGGCCCTGGGGCTTCGGGGAGTCCACCTGGGGCAGAGATCTCTCACTCCCGCGGTGGCCCGAGGCCTCCTGGGCCCCGAGGCGGTGGTGGGTCTCTCGGTCCACGACCTGGGGGAGGCCCGGGTTCCCGGTACGGAGGGCGCGAGCTTCCTCGTGGTGGGGTCCATCTACGCCACCACCTCCCACCCGGAGAGGGTGCCGGCGGGCCTCGGGCGGATCCGGGAGATCGGGGCGATGACCTCCCTCCCCCTCCTGGCCATCGGGGGGGTGACTCCCGCCCGGGTGGGGGAGCTGACCCGGGCCGGGGCCCACGGGATCGCGGTACGGGGGGGGGTGTGGGACGCGGAGGACCCTGCGGGGGCCGTGAGGGTTTATCTCAGATCATGGACGCTACCATGACCCAACCTCCCCGCATCACGGTCCTGCTGAACGGGAAGAAGCGGGATGTCCCCTCCGGCCTCACCGTGGCGGAGCTCCTGGAATCCCTGGGCCTCAACCCCGCGCTGGTGGTGGTGGAGCGGAACCGGGAGATCCTGGATCGGTCCCGGTATCCGGAGGTACTCGTCGAGGCGGGAGACGCCCTGGAGCTCGTGCATTTCGTGGGAGGCGGATGAGCCCGGGGAGCCTCCCGGTGGGATTCGCCACCAAGACAGGGGAAGAGAATGAGCACGCCTGAAGTGAAGGATACTCCGTTCGTCGTCGCCGGCCGGGAGTTCCGCACCCGCCTCATCGTGGGAACCGGGAAGTACAAGGACAACCCCACCATGGTCGCGGCCATCCGCGCCTCCGGGGCGGAGATGGTCACGGTGGCCGTTCGGCGGGTTGACCTGGATCGCACCAGGGAGGAAGGAATCCTGCATCATCTCGATCCGGGTGAGTTCCTCCTCCTGCCCAACACGGCCGGCTGCTACACGGCGGAGGATGCCATCCGGTACGCCCGCCTGGCCCGGGCCGCGGGATTCACCGAATGGCTGAAGCTGGAGATCATCGGTGACCAGGCCACCCTGCTTCCCGACACCCATGCCACCATCGAGGCCGCCAGGATCCTGGTGGCGGAGGGGTTCAAGGTCATGGCCTACACCAACGAGGATCTCATCGCCGCCCTGCGCCTGGAAGACGCCGGGTGCGTGGCGGTGATGCCCCTGGCGAGCCCCATCGGGAGCGGGCTGGGCCTGGTGAACCCCTACTACATCCGGGAGATCAAACGTCGTCTGAGCGTGCCGGTGATCGTGGACGCCGGGGTGGGGACGGCTTCCGACGCTTGCGTCACCATGGAGCAGGGGGTGGACGGCGTCCTCATGAATACCGCCATCGCCGCCGCCGAGGACCCGGTGGCCATGGGGCACGCCATGCGCCTGGCGATCCAGGCGGGCCGCCTGGCCTACCTGGCCGGCCGCATGGCTTCCAGGGAGATCGCCGTTCCCTCCTCCCCCACCCAGGGGATGCTGGGCTCCTGACCCACCCGAGAAGGGGCCCCATGGGCGAGGTCACCCCGGGACGTCGAGCGGCAGCCACCATCCTCAGGGCGGTCTCCCGGGGCAGGCGGCTGGATCGCTCCCTTCACGAAGCCCTGGTTCCCCTGGAAGCCCGGGAGCGGGCCTGGGTCCAGGAGGCGGCCTATGGGGCCGTTCGCCTCAGGGGCAGGTTGGACTTCCTTCTGGACCTGCACCTGGCCAAGGGCCTCTCCAGCGTCCCCCCGGCGGCCCTGGAGCTTCTGCGCCTGGGCGCCTACCAGCTCCTCTACATGGGGGGGGTCCCGGACTACGCCGCCATCTCCCAGACCGTGGACCAGGCGCGGGAGGTGGCGGGGGAAGGGGGGGCTCGACTGGCCAACGGGGTTCTGCGGAGCCTCTCCCGGGAGGGAGGGGAGGCGTCCCGCTTCCCCGGCTTCCCGGCCGAGCCCCTCCTCCACCTCTCCACCTGGGGTTCCCACCCTTCCTGGCTCGTGGCCCGGTGGCTGGAGCGCTGGGACCCGGAGGAGGTCCGGGCCCTGGTGGAGTGGAACAACGCCCCGCCTCCCCTCTACCTCCGGCCTCTGGATCTACCTCTGGCGGAAGCGGCGGCCCTGCTCGTCGACAGGGGCCTGGGGGGCGGGGAGGCGGCCCCCGGGACGCCGTGCCTCAGGCTGGAGGGTGGCACCGATCCTGCAAAGGTACTCCGGGAACTCCGCGGGGTGATTCAGGACCCCGGAGCGGCCCTGGTCACGGTCTACGCCGACCCGCCCCCTGGGGTGTGGGTGGCGGATCTCTGCGCGGCCCCCGGAGGGAAGGCCCTGGCCCTGGCGGCCAGGGGACACCGGGTGGTCGCGGCGGATCGGTCCCTACCCCGTCTTCGGGTGATGAGGCAGAACCTCGACCGGGTAGGGGGAGGAGTGGATCTGATCCAGGCGCTGGCCCAGGCGCCCCCGTTGGCCCAGGTCCCCTTCGTGCTCCTCGACGTTCCCTGCACGGGGACCGGCACCTTCCGCCGGCACCCGGATGCCCGTTGGAGGTTGACCCTGGACACCTTGACCCGACTGGTGGAGCTTCAGAGGCAGATCCTGGAGGCCGGTGGGCGCCTGGTGCCTCCGGGGGGGCATCTGACGTATTCCACCTGCACCCTGGAGCCGGAGGAGAACGAGGCTCAAGTGGACGCGTTCCTCAAGCGAACCCCCGGGTTTTCCCTGGCCGGCACAGGCGCCGTGGAAAGCCGGTTCCTGGATGGGAGGGGATGCCTCCGTGTCCTCCCCCAGAGCTCGGGCTTTGACGGCGCTTTCGCGGCGCGACTGGTGCGAGATTCATGAAGCTCGGCTCGTCCCTCCGCCGCCGGAGGGGTGGCGGAAGGAGACCCGGTGCGAGCCGGAAGGCGCAGGGAAACGGTGGGGGGAGAGGTCGTCTTCCCCGGGCGTGGGCCTGGCTTCGCCCCCGGCTCGATGCCCGGCTTCTGGGACCTCTTGCGGTGCTCGCGGTCCTTGGATTCGGAGCGGGTTTTCTCTTCTCCACCCGACTCCTCTTTCCACTCCCTCCCCCCCCGGGGGACCTGACGCCGGTTCCCGACCTTTCCGGCCTGACCCTGGAAGGGGCGGCCGGGACCCTGGCGGTGGAAGGGTTGGTCCTGGGCGGGGTGGACTCGCTGAAGCACCCCTCGGTACCGGAAGGCCGGATCCTCGGCCAGAGCCCGCTTCCCGGGCAGCGGTCGCTGGTGGGGGATACCGTGAGGGTGGCCGTCAGCACCGGCCCCGAGCGTCGTCCGGTCCCGGATGTCACCCGGCTCAGGGCCGACCGGGCCCGGACCGTTCTGGAGGCTTCAGGGTTCGCGGTGGAGGTGGATTCCGTGGAGTCGGACATCCCCTCCGGGGGGGTGGTGGCCATGGAGCCGGAGGCGGGCACGGAGGCCGTCATTCCCCGCCAGGTACGTCTCACGGTGAGCCGCGGTCCGCCCCTCATCGAGGTCCCTCTTCTCCTGGGCCTCCCCCAGGAGCAGGCCCTCTCGATTCTGGAGTCCCTGGGGCTCCTCCCCGGGGAGGTGGAGACCCGGTTCCGCTTCGGACGGGACCAGGGGTTGGTGGTGGAGCAGGAGCCCCCGGCCTCCACCCTGGTGGAGAAGGGCACCGCCATCCGTCTGGTGGTGGGACGAAGGGGCGGATAGCCAAGGAACAAATGCCCTGAAGGTCCGTACGAAGTGAGGTACCTTTCAGCCCGGCCTGGTTGATCTCATGCGCGGAAGCGGAAGCAGAGCCTGGATCCCATTCTTGGTGGTGGCCGCCGCGGCTGCCGCCGTCATCCTGATCTTCTCCCTTTCCAACCGGGGCGGTCTGCGGCCGGTGGTCCCGGGACGGGCCGCTCCCGATTTCGTGGCCTACGATCTCCAGGGTGTCCGGGTGGCGCTGAAGGATTTCCGGGGCAAGGTCCTTCTGGTGAACATCTGGGCCACCTGGTGTTCTCCCTGCCAGGAGGAGATGCCTTCCCTCCAGCGGCTCTACGAGGCGGTGGCCCACGAGGATTTCGAGATTCTGGCTGTGAGCATCGATGCGCCGTCGGGTGAGAAGGACCTCTCGGGGCGCCGGGGTGGCAACCTGAAGGTCTTTGCCGAGACCCTGGGACTCACCTTCCCCATCCTCAACGATCCCACCGGCAGGATCCAGGAGATCTTCCAGACCACCGGTGTTCCGGAGTCCTTCGTCGTGGACCGCCGGGGGATCATCTTCAAGAAGGTGGCGGGGGCCACCGAGTGGGATGCGTTGACCAACGTGCAACTGATCCAACGCCTTCTGGGAGAGTGACGGTGCCTCTCTTTCCCGGGGTCATTACCCGGAACTGGCAGATCAAGCTCTCGGCTCTGGCCCTGGCGATTCTCCTCTGGACCGTACCGCGCTTCGAGGCCCAGCGCCGGGAGGTGCTGGAGGACGTTCCGGTGAGAGTCCAGGTGAACGACCCCCAGTGGGCCCTCCGGGGACTCCCTTTTCCGGAGACGGTTCGGGTCACCCTCATCGGTCCCGCCCGAGCCCTCTTCGCCCTGGCGGGGGACCGGCCTTCCCTGGTGGTCCAGGTGGACCGGGTGGTTGCCCAGGACACCGCCGTGGTCCTGCGATCCACCTGGCTTCGGATCCCCGAGCTGGAGGGGGTGGAGGTGGAGACCATGGAGCCCAGCTCCGTCCGGCTCTCCTTCGAGCCCATGGAGATGGCTCCCGTTCCCCTGGCCGCCCGCTTCACCGGGACCCTTCCCGAGGGTCTGGCCAGGAGCGGGCCCCCGGTGGTGTCTCCCGCTCTGGTTCGGGTCCTGGGCCCCACCAGCCTCCTCGGAGCCATGGATTCCGTCCCCCTCCTCCCCCTGGACCTGACCACCGTGCGGGCTTCGGGGGCCTTCCCCGCTCAGGTGGACACCTCCCATCTCCAGGGAATGGCTGCCTCACCCACCCAGGTTTCCGTTCAGCTCCGTCTCGAGGAGGCGGTGGAGCGCACCTTCCCGGAGGTCCAGATCCAGCTTCCCCGGCAGGCCGAGGATCCCCAGCTTCAGGCCCGGCCTGGAACGGTCACGGTGACGCTGGTGGGGGCTCGAAGCCTCGTGGAGGCGGCTGACCCTGCCGCCCTCCGGGTGTTCATCCCCCCTGCCAGGGTTGCGGCCCTTCCTCCCGGGGGGGAGGCCCGGGTCCTGGTGGCGGTGGAAGGCGTCGGGGAGCTGGTGGAGGTCCGCGTCGACCCCCAGGTCGTCCTCCTGCGCCGCCCCGCGGGCCTGTGAGCGGCCCCTTCGTCCTCGGCATCGAGACGAGTTGCGACGAGACCTCCGCCGCCGTGGTGGAGGGTCCCCACCGGATCCTGGGGCACGTCATCCACTCCCAGGATGTTCACGAGATCTACGGCGGAGTCGTTCCGGAGCTGGCCGCCAGGGCTCACCTCGGTCGCCTGGAGGAGGTGGTGGACGAGGCCCTGAGGCAGGCGGGCCGGGAACTGGCCGAGCTCGATGCCGTGGGTGTCACGGTGGGCCCGGGCCTCATCGGCGCCCTCCTGGTGGGGGTCTCCTGGGCGAAGGCGGCGGCGTTTGCCCTGGACATGCCGCTGATCGGCGTCCACCACATGGAGGCCCATCTCTTCGCTCCTTCCCTGGAGGACCCTGAGGCGGTGCCCCCCTTCGTCGCCCTCCTGGTGTCCGGGGGGCATACCATCCTCCTCCACGCCGAGGCATGGGGGAGCTATACCCTCCTGGGCCAGACCCGAGACGATGCCGCGGGGGAGGCCTTCGACAAGGTGGCCAAGCTCCTGGACCTCTCCTATCCCGGGGGGCCCGCCATCCAGGCCCTGGCCGAGGTGGGGGATCCGGGCCGCCACCGCCTGCCGCGCCCCATGCTCCGGGGAAACCAGACTCCCGCCACCTCCGATTTCTTCGATTTCTCCTTCAGCGGACTGAAGACCGCGGTCTCGACCCTGGTGGCGGAGTTGGAGGCGGCCGGGACCCTCGAGGAGGAGAGGAAGCACGTGGCGGCCTCCTTTCAGTCTGCCGCCGTGGACGTCCTGACCCGGAAGACGCTGAGGGCCGTCGAGGTGACGGGGTGCAGGCGGGTCCTGCTGGGAGGCGGGGTTTCCGCCAACCGACGGCTCAGGGTGGAGTTGGAGAAGCGGCTGGGTCCCGGGGGGCGCCTCTTCCATTCCTCTCCCCGGCTCTCCCAGGACAACGGGGCGATGGTGGCCCGTGCGGCCCTGTTCCACCTGGAGCGGGGTGAGATAGCTTCCCTGGAGGTGTCGGCGGATGCGAGCCTTCCCTTTCCGGACCTGGTGCCCCGGCAGCTCCCCCGGCCCGGAGAGGAGTGACCCCGTTTCGGATCCGCCCCGAGGATCCCGATGACGAGAACGAACCGTGTACCCCATTCTCTTCCGGCTGCCTGACTGGGTCCCTCTTCTGGGGGGTCAGCCCATCACCTCTTTCGGGATGATGGTGTTTCTGGCTTTCATGGCGGCCGCCTTCGTCCATCGGGCGGGGATGCGGGAGGAAGGGCTCGATCCCCAGATCAGCTGGGACATCCTCTTCATGGCCGTTCTGGGGGGTATCCTGGGGGCGAAAGCCTACTACCTCCTGCTGAACTTCCCCCTTCTCCTTCAGGACCCCCTTTCCCTTCTTCTCTCCCGGGGGGGATTGGTGTGGTATGGGGGGTTCCTGGGAGGCCTCCTCCTGGTGGTGTGGCAGATCCGGCGGGGAGGGTTGCCCCTCCCCACCCTGGCCGACATCACCGCACCCGCCCTGGCGGTAGGGTACGGGGTGGGGCGGGTCGGGTGCTTCCTGGTGGGGGACGATTGGGGCCGGCCCACGGGCTCCTGGGTGGGGATCCGCTTCCCCCAGGGGACCCCCCCCACTCGGGTGGACATCATCGAGAGGGAGTTCGGGATCCAGGTGGACCCGGAGCTCATCGCCCGATACGGGGAGGTGGTGCCGGTGCACCCCACGCAGCTCTACGAGGTGGGCCTTTCCCTTCTGATCTTTGCCCTGCTCTGGACCCTGCGAAAGCACTCCCACGGCAAGGGGTGGCTCTTCATGCTCTGGCTGGCCCTGGCGGGAGGTGAGCGCTTCCTGGTGGAGTTCTTCCGGGCCAAGGACGACCGGTTCTTCGGGGTGCTTACCCTGGCCCAGCTCATCAGCCTTCTTCTCGTGGCCGCCGGGGTCCTGGGTGCGCTCCGCCTCTGGGCCGGCCCGACCCCACCGGCGGACCGCGACCCCGCCCCCGCCTGAGGCCAGCCGGCATGCCCACAATCCTCCACGCTTCCGATCTCCACTTCGGGAAGGCCTACGACCCCGAGGCGGCACGGGCCTTTCGTTTGGCCCTGGAGGAGCTGGTCCCCGACCTCATCGTCCTCTCGGGGGATTTCACCCAGAGGGCCAAGGTGGGGGAATACCGCCAGGCCCGGGAGCTCATCGGGGCCCTGCCGCCCGTGCCGGTCGTGGTGACGCCCGGGAACCACGATGTGCCCCTCTACCGCGTCTGGGAGCGGGTCTGGGCGCCCCTGAGGAACTACCGGGAGCACATCTCCCCTGACCTGGACAGCGTGACCCGGGTGGAAGGAGTCACGGTGGTGGCGCTGAACAGCACCGCTCCCCACCGGACCATCGTCAACGGACGCCTCCGGGACCGTCAGCTCCGGTTCGCCGCCGGGGCTTTCCGGGATGCGCCGGAGGGGGACCTGAGGGTGTTGGTGACCCACCACAACCTCCAGCCCGCTCCGGACTACGGGCCCTACCAGGTTCTTCCGGGCTTCCAGGGTGTGCTTCGGGCGCTGGCGGCCATGGGGGTGGATCTGGTCCTGGGGGGCCACCTTCACCGGGGGTGGGTGGGACGCTCCCGGGAAGCCTACCCCGATGGGAGCCAGGGGCGCAGGGTGATCCTGGCCCACTCGGGGACCACCACTTCCCGGAGGGGAAGGGCGGGGGAGGAAGGGGCGAACTCCTTCAACCTGATCCGGGTCGCGAGACACCAGATGGAGATCACCCACTTCCTCCGGACCGTGGGCCGGGGGGGTTTTTCTTTCGCGGCCACCCATACCTTTCCCCGGGTGGCGGGAGGAGTGCCATGAACCGATACCACCGCAGGAGGACGCCGGACCTTCAGGACAACCTCACCGCGGGCCTGGTGGCGGCGGGTCTGGCCCTGGGCGTTGCCGCAGCCTCGTTCTACCTGGTCCGGCTCTATCTGGCCCGTGAACCGCTCGAGCCCCTCCCGTCCTCCGGCCCCGGAGGGGAGCGTTCCCTCCCGCCGCCGGACCAGCCGGAGGGGGCCCCGGTCTGAGATGAAGGGACCTTCGGCCCTCCCTTTCGTTCCTGTGCTCCTGGGTCTGCTCCTGGGCGGCCCGGTGGCGCTCCCGGGGCAGGAGGGTCCGGAGGAGGTGATCCGGCTGCGATTTCAGGGGAACCGGCAGTTCCCCGACCAGGCCCTGGCCAACGCCATCACCACCCGGGAGACGGAGTGCATCTCGCCGGTCCTGGCCCCTTTCTGTTGGGCGGGAGCCTCCTTCGCCCTGGAGCGCTACTTCCTCAACCCAAGGGAGTTCGGGCGGGACGAGGCCCGGGTTCGGCTGTTCTACTACCAGCGGGGCTACCGGGAGGCGGTGGTGGATACGATCCTGGAGAGGCCGTCCCCCGGTGAGGTGAGTATCCTCTTCCGGATCGACGAGGGGGAGCCTGTCCGGGTGGGAGAAATGGAGTTCTCAGGGCTCGAGGAGTTGCCCGACTCCGGCCTGGTGGAGGATCTCCCCCTTCGGGAAGGGGACCCCCTCAGTGCCCTGGCGCTGGATGCCGCCAGGGACAGCATCCTCAATCGACTCCGGAACCGGGGCTACGCCCATGCCGACGTTCTCAGGGGCTATTTCATCCCCCGGGACACCCCCTACCAGGCCGGGGTGAACTTCGATCTCCACCCCGGCCCCCTCACCCGCGTAGGGCCCCTCACGGTCAGCGGGAACGTCACCGTGTCCGAGGCCGTGGTCCGTCGGATGCTCCCGTTCCGGACCGGAGACCTCTACAGCCAGGACTTGCGCTACACCGGGCAGCGGAACCTCTACAACCTGGACATCTTCAACTTCGCGGACATCATTCCCGACACGACCTTCGTCCCCGACAGCATCGTTCCCCTCACGATCCAGGTGGCGGAGGGCCAGGTCCACAGGATGCGGACCGGGGTGGGGTTGAGTACCGCGGAATGCCTGAACTCGGAGGCCCGGTGGGCCAGCCGGAATTTCCTCGGCGGCGCTCGGCGGCTACAGATCACGGGCGGGGTTTCCAACGTCCTGGCCTCGGGTCTGCAGAGCTCTCTCTGTCCGGATGCCGGGACGGGGCAGTACGGGAAGCTGAACTGGTTGGTGTCCGCGGAGTTCAACCAACCCTGGCTCCTGTCTCCCCGGAACTCCTTCACGGCGAGCCTTTTCGGGGAGCGCCAGTCCTTGCCGGCCATCTACGTCCGCCGGACCCTGGGCATGAACCTGGCTCTGACCCACACCCTCACCCTGTCCACCCCGTTGACCTTCTCCTTCCGTCCCCAGCTCTCCAGGCTGGATGCGGCGGAGGTGTTCTTCTGCTCGAACTACCTGGTCTGCACCCCGGAGGACATCGGGATCCTGCAGGGGGCCAACTGGATGGCACCCCTTTCCGTCAGCCTCTCCCGGGACCGGCGCAACCAGGCGCTGAGCCCCACCCGGGGATACTCGGCGCTGGTGGACCTGGAGCATGCGGCCGACTGGACCGGCTCGGACTTCCGCTACACCCGGGTGCTGGGGGAAGGGACCTGGTACACCCAGGGCAGGGGCGGATGGGTCCTCGCCGCCCGGCTCCGGGGGGGTTGGGTGGGCCCGGAAGGGTTCCGTGCCCTCAGCCGGGAGCGGGCCTCCAGCGACATCATCCATCCAGAGAAACGCCTCTACGCCGGCGGGTCCAACAGCGTGAGGGGGTTTGCCCAGAACCGGCTGGGCCCGCGGGTCCTCCAGGTGGAGGTGGAGCGGCTGCTGGGGACGGAGAATGAGGATGGGTCGCCGGTTTGCAGTCCTTCGCAGATCCTCGATCTCACCTGTGACGCGGGTCCCCTTCCGGACGATGACTTCCTCCCCCGCCCGACGGGGGGGACCTCCACCCTGGAGGGGAGCTTCGAGTTCCGCTTTCCCATCGGGGGACGGATCTGGGAGGGCGCCGCCTTCCTGGACTACGGCCAGGTCTGGGAGGAGGACGTGCGTGTGGATCTGGGTGACCTGGAGTTCACGCCGGGAATGGGGATCCGCTACTTCAGCCCCATCGGGCCGATCCGGGTGGACCTGGCCTACCGTTTCGCGGCCGGTGAGCGTCTCCAGGTGGTCACCTCCCAGGTCGAGGCCGCCGGCCCGGACCAGGAGAATGGTGCCGGTGGCCTGACGGACCCGGGGGGCGCCTCGCTGGGGTACGTCGTGTCCAGGGAGCTCGCGCTCCTGGGTCCGAAGGTGCTCTATGGGGAGTCGGGAATCTGGTCCCTCCGGCGCTTCCAGATCCACCTCTCCATCGGGCAGGCCTTCTGATGGTCCGCCGGGTGCTTCGTTTCTGCGGGAAGGGGGTCCTCCGCCTCCTCCGCCTCCTGGTCCTGACCGGCCTGGTCCTCCTGATCCTGCTCGGAGTCCTCACCCAGACCGGGTGGGGAAGGGATAAAATCCTCTGGGAGGCCCTGGCCCGGGTGGAGGGTCTCTTCAAGGGCCAGCTCGATGTGGAAGGGGTTTCCTCCCCGGGGCTCCTCCGGGGCTTCACCTTCCGGGGGATCCGGCTCGTGGCCGAGGACGGTGGCACCTTTCTCCAGGCCGATTCCCTCCGGGCCGGGATCTCGCTCCCCTCCCTCCTCACGGGAGACGTCGTGGTCACGAGCGTGGAGGTCTGGCGCCCCGAGGTGACTCTGGAACGACTTCCCGGGCAGGAGGAGATGAACGTCGCCCGCATCTTCGCCCGGGAAGGACAGGGGGAGTCCGCCTCTCCCCGGCGGAGCGTAGCCCTTCGGGGTGTCCGGATCCATGACGGAGAACTCCACATTCGCGTGCCCTTGGGGGAGGCCCCGGCGGAAGGGGACCGTTTCCTGGTGGAAACCGCTCCCGACGGGCGGTCCCTGCTCCGGCGCATGAGCTTCCGCAACCTGGAGCTCAGGCTCTCCGAGGCGCTCCTGGTCTCACCGCAGCTGGAAGGCCAGCGCTTCGGGGTGGAGGAGCTTTCCTTTCTGGGAGAGGTCTGGAAGGAGCCTTTCCAGGTGGAGGGCCTCATGGGACAGCTCCGGCTTCAGGGGTCCCGCCTCCTGGCCACCCTCGCGGCCGTCCGTCTCCCCTCCTCCTCGGCCCAGGGCCGAGTGGAAGTGGATTGGGGGAGGGCTGGGGAGATCCGGGTCTCGGTTCAGGGAGACGCCGCTCCCCTCTCCCTGGAGGACCTGCACTTCCTGGAGGCCCGACTGCCACCGGGGGAAGCCCGTGGTCCCTTCACCCTGGAGATCCGGGAGGAAGGCGTGATCCTGGGCTTCTCGGACACGGAGCTCACCCTGGGCCCGGGGAGGCTCCGGGCCCGGGGCGGCCTCCTCCTGGGGAGGAGGATCGGTTTTCGCGACCTGGCTCTGGATCTGGATGAGGTGGATCTGGGCGTGTTGGACCCATGGCTCCGGGCGCCCCTTCCCCTCCGGGGTTCCGTTACCGGTTCCCTCGGTCTCGGAGGCGGGCTCGATGCCCTCCGGGTCCAGGGGGCCCTCACCTTCGCAGACTCCGGCGCGAGCAGGGTCACCGAGGCCGACTTCTCCGGGGTCCTTCACCTGGGTGAGACCTTCGGGGTGACGGAGGCTCAGGTCACCCTCGCCCCCTTCGAGTGGGGGACGCTGGCAGGGGTCTTCCCCGCGATCAGGCTCAGGGGCCCGGGCGCCGTTCGGATGGAGGCGGCCGGGGATCTCCAGGACGGTATTCGTCTCTCCATGGAGCTGACCCACGTTCCGTCCGCGGCTCCCCCCAGCCGAATAACGGCGGAGGGGACCCTTCGCACCCGGGACCGGGAGCTGGTCCTGGACCTTGAGGGAGAGCTCCACCCCCTCTCCTTCACCAGTCTCCGGGTGGATTACCCCACCCTCCCCCTCACCGGGGACGTCTCCGGGCCGGTGAGCGTCCGGGGTCCTCTCTCGGACCTCTCGCTGGAGGCCCGGCTGGCCACGTCGGCCGGGCCAATGGAGCTGAAGGCCCACTTCGACGCACGGAACCCCGGTGGGCACTACGCGCTGGACGGGGAGGTCCGGGATTTCCTCCTCTCCGGCCTGGTGCCTGACCTGCCCCACCCCTCCCGGGTCTCGGGCCGGCTCATGGTCCGGGGCCGGGGTCTTTCTCCGGACTCGATGTCGGGGGAAGCCGAGGCCTTCCTGAGCCAGGGAGAGATCGGGCGCCTCCAGGTGGACACGGCCGCCCTGGTCCTGCGGGTGGAGGGGGGACTCCTCCTTCTCGACGCCCTCATGGCCGAGACCGATCTGGGCCGCCTGAGCGCGGGAGGCTCTTTCGGGCTTTCCTCCGAGGCCCCTCCGGGGGAGCTCAACGTGCAGTTCCGGAGCGAGTCCCTGGCCGCCCTGCGCCCCTTCCTCATGGAGGAGCCCGGGGTGGTGTACGAGAGCCTCTCGGACTTCGAGCGGCAGCTCCTGGTCCTGGAGGGGGTGAACCTGGACACCCTTCCCCGGGCGGCCGAGGTGGCCGTGGAGGGCCGCGCGCAGGGCCGGGCCACTTTCCGGGGGGGGATCCGGGATTTCTCCGGTGAGGGAAGCCTGGCGTTCCAGGCCGTGCGCTTCCGGACCGACTTCATGGAGTCGGGCACGCTCACCTTCTCCGCCCGGGGACTGCCGGGAGAGGAAGGCCGGGTCGAGGCGATTCTCCGGACGGATTCCCTCTCCCTGCACCGCCTCTCTTTCCAGGAAGGGGAGGCGGAGGTGGACGTGGGCCGGTGGGGGGGGCGTGTAGCCCTCTCTGTCAGGCGGTCGCAGGAGGAGGAGTACCGGGCCCAGGGCACCTTCGTCCTGGAGCCTCAGGGAGGAGGCGTCATCCACCTGGATCAGCTGATGCTCCGGTTCGATACCGCCCGCTGGAACCTGGGGGGTCCCACCTCCGTGGCCTGGAGCCCCGACGGCTACCGGGTCAGGGACTTCCGCCTCATCCAGCCGGGGGTCGGATCCATGAGGATCAGCGCCAACGGATTTCTCCCTCTCCGGGGGGAGGGGGATTTCGATCTTGAGGTGCACCGCCTGGACCTGGGACGCCTGGCCCGGGTGGCCCAGATGGAGGAGGCGCTGGAGGGGGTGGTGGACCTCGATCTGCGGGTGACGGGGACCCCCCAAGCCCCTCTGGTTGCGGCCGAGCTGTCGGGGGAGGGGCTCCGCCGCGGCGAGTGGGCCCTGGACAGCCTGACCTCCACCCTGGAGTACCGGGATCGCCACATCACGGGGGAGGTGTCGGCGGGCAACCGGGGGGATCGGGTCCTCTGGGCCTCGGGCTCCTTCCCCGCGGACCTCAGAGTGCGGCCGGAGGGCCCCCGTATCCCCGAGGAGCCGGTGGATCTGCGGGTGGCCATGGATCTCTTTCCCGCCTCCATCGCCCTGGCCTTCCTTGAGGCCCTGGAGGAGGTGAAGGGGATCGTTTCGGGGGAGGTCCAGCTGAGCGGCACCCCCCGTCATCTGGCTCCGGACGGGGTGCTCCGCCTGACGGGAGGATCGGCTCTTCTCCCCTCCCTCGGCGTCCGCTACTCCGGCGTGGAGGTCGCTCTCGGGCTCCGGCCCGACGGCACGGTGGAGGTGGAAGGCTCGCTGGCATCCCGGGGGACGGCCCGGGTGACGGGGACGGTCACCCTCGATCCCATCACCGATCCCGGCCTGGACCTGCGCATTCAGGCCCGGGACTTTCTCGCGGTGAACCGGCGGGACGTGCAGGCCCGCCTCTCCGGTCAGCTCCACATCCTGAAGAGCTACCGTCGGCCCCGGGTGGAAGGGGCCCTCACCGTGGAGCAGGGCGTCCTCATGGTGGAGGAGATGGCCCGCAGCGCCCTGGTGGTGGACCTCTCGGACCCGGCCTTCTTCAACGTGGTGGACACCACCCTGGTTTCTCTCCGGCCCGTTCTCCGGACCCTCCAGGCCAGTCAGAACCCCTTCCTCCAGAACCTCCAGCTCAACCTCCAGATGGCCATGACCCGGGATAGCTGGCTCCGGGGACGGGACATGAACTTGGAGATGGGGGGGGAGCTGAGCGTGTTCTGGGACCGGACGGCCCGGGACCTGGCGCTGGTGGGGGACCTGAATGCCATCCGGGGCGTCTATTCCGTCCTGGGCCGCCAGTTCCAGGTCCAGGAGGGGAAGGTGAGCTTCCAGGGCACCCCCGGGATCAATCCCGACCTGAGCATTACAGCGCAGAACCGGCTCCGGACCGCCGACGGGGAGCGCCTGGACATCATCGCCAAGGTGGATGGATCGCTCCTGAGCCCCCGGGTCTCCCTCTCCAGCAACGCGCCCTTTCCCATTGCCGAGTCGGACCTGGTGAGCTACCTGATCTTCGGGCGCCCCAGCTATGCCCTCGCCTCGGGGCAGAGCACGTTCGTGAAGGGTGCGGCGGGATCCCTCCTGGGGGCCGCCACCGGCGCCACCGCGAATCTGGCGGTGGGCCTCTTCTCCAGCGAGCTGGGGTCCGTTTTCACGCGGGACGCCGGGCTCGATTTCCTGGCCATCAGCCAGGGGCAGGACGCTGCCCCACTGGGGACCCTGGACCTGCCGGGAACGGTGGCGACCACGCAGGTGGAGATCGGCCAGTACCTCACCCAGGACATCTTCGCGGCGCTCCTCTGGCGTCCGTTGACCGGTCTGGGGGGAACGAGCCAGAGCCAGTTCGCCGGCTTGAGGGTGGAGTGGCGCCTGGGAGACCTCTGGACCCTGGAGGCGTTCATCGAAGACCGTTTCGCCCGGAGCCCCCTGTTCCGCTTCGGCGAAGTGGGCTCCGCCGACAAGGTGAAGGGCTTCTTCCTCTTCCGGGAGTGGGGTTACTGAGGGAGGCCCCGGGGGCCGGGACCGGAACCGCCGCCCCGGATCCGGCGCCCGTCGGTGGGGTATTCGACCCCACGGGCCCTCCCCGGGCCCCGCACCTTCGGGAAGGATCCGGGGCATGGAACGCCCGGGGACCTGTTGAACTCCGTTGAAGGACGAGGATCGACCATGCAGCTTGCGAGGGTATTTGTTCTGATGGCGGGCCTCACGGCTCTCCTGGTGGCGTTCGGAGGATACTTCGGAGGCCAGACCGGAGCCCTCTTCGTATTCTTCCTGGCCGCGGTCATGAACGTGGGGATGTACTGGTTCAGCGACCGGGTGGTCCTGAGGATGTACCGGGCCCGCATCATCGGGCCGGAAGAGGCTCCGGACCTCTACCGGATGGTGGACCGGCTTCGGCAGCGTGCCCAGCTTCCCATGCCCGTGGTGGCTATCGCCCCTTCGGACCAGCCCAATGCCTTCGCGACGGGGCGTAACCCCGAGAAGGCCGTGGTCTGCGTCACCGCGGGGATCCTCCGGGCCCTGCCTCCCAAACAGCTGGAAGGAGTCCTGGCCCACGAGCTGGCCCACATCAAGCATCGCCATATGCTCACGGGCACTCTGGCCGCGACCATGGCCGGCGCCGTGGGGATGTTGGCGTCCATGGCCCGGTGGGCCGCCATCCTGGGGGGCGGCAGTCGGGATGACGACCGCAATCCCTTCGGTCTCATCGTGATGTCCATCGTGGCCCCACTGGCAGCCATGATCATCCAGTTCGCCATCAGCCGGCAGAACGAGTTCCAGGCTGACCGGACCGGGGGAATCATCGCCGGGAACCCCCTCGCTCTGGCGGGGGCCCTGGAGAATCTCGAGGGATACGCCCGGCGCATCCCCATGCAGGTGAACCCCGCCGGGGCCCACCTGGCCATCGTGAACCCTTTCGCCGGGGTGAAGGGAGGGCTCTCCTCCCTCCTCAGGACCCACCCCGACACGGCGGAGCGGGTGGCTCGCCTCAAGGAACAGGCGGCGGAGGGCGGTTTCTGACCGCCGTTTCCGGGGCCCCGAAAGGGGCCCCTGCCTTCTTCGGGGCCTCGTCCCCCCAGGCGTGAACCATGTCCAAAGTCGTCGGCATCCTCGGGGGGATGGGTCCCATGTCCACTGTGGACCTCATGCGGAGGATCACGGAGAGGACGCCGGCGCGGGCGGAGCGGGAGCACCTCCGCCTGCTGGTGGACAGCCGCCCCCAGATCCCCGACCGGCCCGCCGCCCTCCTGGCCAACGGGCCTTCCCCGGTTCCCATGCTCCAGGAGTCGGCCCGACTCCTGGAGGGATGGGGGGCCGAGCTCATCGCCGTCCCCTGCAACACGGTCCACGCCTTCTGGAAGGACATCCAGGACGCGGTCGAGGTCGAGGTTCTGGACATGATCGGGTTGGTGGGGAGGCAGCTGGCCCGGAGCGTCCCCAGCGGGGCCTCCGTCGGCCTGCTGGCCACCACGGCGGCGGGGCGGGTGCGGGTCTTCCACGACCGTCTTCCCGCCTACAACCTCATCACCCCGGACGAGGAAGCCCAGGCAGATCTGGTGACCGGGGCCATCCTTCAGGTGAAGGTGGAGGGTCCCGGCCCAGTACCCCGGGAGAAGCTCCTCCGCGCCGTGGGCGGGTTGAGCCCCCGGCCCGCCGCTCTGATCGCCGGGTGCACGGAGGTGGAGATGGCGCTGGACGGGGTGGACCTCCCCTTTCCCGTGTTCCGTTCCATGGTCCTTCTGGCCCAGGAGATCGTGGACCGGGCGTGGGTGGAAGGGTAGGCCCGCCGGAAGGGCTGCATTGAACCGGAGGCGCTTCCCCGATTAAACTACCGGGCTATGGCTCGCGAATCCCTCATCATCCGGGGTGCCCGGGAGCACAACCTCCAGAACATCGACCTGGAGCTCCCCCGCGAGAAGTTGGTGGTCATCACCGGCCTCTCCGGCTCCGGCAAATCCTCCCTGGCCTTCGACACGATCTATGCCGAAGGCCAGCGGCGCTACGTCGAGTCCCTCTCCGCCTACGCCCGGCAGTTCCTGGGGCTCATGGAGAAACCCGATGTGGATTCCATCGAGGGGCTCAGCCCGGCCATCTCCATCGAGCAGAAGACCGTCAGCCGGAACCCCCGCTCCACCGTGGGAACCGTCACGGAGGTCTACGACTACCTCCGGCTCCTCTGGGCCCGGGCGGGGATCCCCCACTGCCCGGAGTGCGGCAGGCCGGTGCTGCGCCAGTCCTCCTCCCAGATCGTGGCCCGCCTGCTGGAGCTGGGGGAGGGGACCCGGGTCGAGGTCCTGGCGCCCCTGGTTCGGGGGCGGAAGGGGGAGTTCCGGGACCTCTTCGAGCGAGCCAGGAAGGAGGGGTTCGTCCGGGTGCGGGTGGACGGCGAGACCTACGACCTCACCCAGCCCCCGGCACTCAACCGGTACGAGAACCACGACATCGCCGTGCTGGTGGACCGTCTGGTGGTGAAGGGAGCCGAACGGGATCGCCTTGCGGACTCGGTGGAGACCGCCCTGAGGGCCGCGGGTGGGGTGGTGGAGGTGGTGGAGCACGGGGGCAAGGAACCCCACTCTCACCTCTTCAGCGAACGCTACGCCTGCCCCAACTGCGGGGTGAGCCTCCCCGAGCTGGAGCCCCGGCAGTTCTCCTTCAACTCTCCCTTCGGGGCCTGTCCCGACTGCGGAGGGCTGGGGACCCGGAAGGAGGTGAACCCCGACCTGGTCATCTCCGACCCCTCCATCTCGATCCTGGAAGGGGTCATCCTCCCCTGGGGTGAGCCTTCGGGTCACATCCGGAACTCCCTCCTCCAGGGGCTGGCCCAGGCCTATGAGTTCAACCCCAAGGCCCCCTGGGGCTCCCTGAAGCCGGAGGTCCAGCACGCCGTCCTCCACGGCTCGGGAAAGATGAAGATCCGCTTTCCCTATCATTCCAAACGCTTCGAAGGCCACTACGAGGACGTGTGGGAGGGGGTGGTGGCCAACGTGGAGCGCCGCTACCGGGAGACCAAGTCGGAAGCGGTGCGGAACCAGCTCGAGGAGTACCTGTCCACCCTGCCCTGCACGGCCTGCCAGGGGAGCCGGCTCCACCCCCAGTCCCTGGCGGTGACGGTGGGAGGGAAGTCCCTCGGGGAGGTGGTGGATCTCTCCATCGACCGGGCGCTGGCCTTCCTGGGCTCCCTCCCTGTGGAGGGGGAGGTGCCGCCTCCGTCGGCCTCCGCCCCGGGGCCACGCCTCTCGGCGGAGATCGCCGGCCCCATCCTGAAGGAGGTCCGGGAGCGGTTGGGGTTCCTGGTGAACGTTGGGCTGGAGTATCTCACCCTGGGGCGGTCCGCCGACACCCTGTCCGGAGGGGAGGCCCAGCGCATCCGCCTGGCCACCCAGATCGGCAGCCGTCTGGTCGGGGTCCTCTACATCCTGGACGAGCCTTCCGTCGGCCTGCACCAGCGGGACAACCACCGCCTCCTGGACACCCTCATGCGGCTTCGGGACCTGGGGAACACGGTGATCGTGGTGGAGCACGACGAAGACACCATCCGGGCGGCGGACTACATCGTGGACCTGGGTCCGGGGGCGGGGCGGGCCGGGGGACATGTGGTGGTGCAGGGTACCCTGGACGACGTCATGGCCCAACCCGCATCCCTCACGGGGGCCTACCTTCGGGGCGAGAGGGAGATACCCCTGCCCGGGGCCCGGCGGCCGGTGGACCCCACCCAGCTCCTCACGGTGAGGGGAGCCCGGGGGCACAACCTCCAGGGCATCGACGTGCGTTTCCCCCTGGGGACCTTCGTGGCGGTGACGGGGGTCAGCGGATCGGGCAAATCCACCCTGGTCACCGAGACCCTCTACCTCGCCCTGGCCCGCCACTTCTACCGGGCCCGGGTGGTGCCGGGGAGACACGACGGCATCGAAGGACTCAAGCTGGTGGACAAGGTCATCGAAGTGGACCAGTCCCCCATCGGCAGGACTCCCCGTTCCAACCCCGCGACCTATACCGGCCTCTTCACCCCCATCCGGGACCTCTTCTCCACCCTTCCTGAGAGCCAGATGCGGGGGTACGCCCCGGGGCGCTTCTCCTTCAACGTGAAGGGCGGGCGGTGTGAGGCGTGCCAGGGGGACGGGTTGGTGAAGATCGAGATGCACTTCCTCCCGGACGTCTACGTGCCCTGCGACGTGTGCCGGGGGAGGCGGTACAATCGCGAGACGCTGGACGTCTTCTACAAGGGACGAAACATCGCCGACGTCCTGGAGATGACGGTGAACGAGGCTCTGGAGTTCTTCGACGCCGTCCCTCGCATCAGGGCCAAGCTGATGACCTTGAGGGACGTGGGGCTCGGCTACGTCCATCTGGGCCAGTCCGCCACCACCCTTTCCGGAGGAGAGGCCCAGCGGGTCAAGCTGGCGGCGGAGCTGTCGAAGACGGCCACGGGGAAGACCCTCTACATCCTGGACGAGCCCACCACCGGCCTGCACTTCGAGGACGTCCGGGTGCTTCTGGAGGTCCTGCACCGGCTGGTGGACCGGGGGAACACCGTGGTCGTGATCGAGCACAACCTCCATGTGGTGAAGACCGCGGACTGGGTCATCGACCTGGGTCCCGAAGGGGGGGAGGCCGGGGGCCGTATCGTGGCGGAGGGCACCCCGGAGGAGGTCGTGGCCGCACCGGGCTCCCATACCGGGAGCTATCTGGGGCCCCTCCTGGCGCGGGGTTGAGGCGGCATGGCCGGGCTCGGAGAAAGGGGTGCGGGGGGGACGGGCCCTTTGTGTTCCGGGGGGCGGGGTATTAAGAATAGGCAGGCTCCGGCCCGTTTCCGGCCTCCTGGCGGTGCCTTCGGACGAAACACCTCCGACGGGGCGGCCGTAATGCCCTCTGCGCCTTCCATCGGACAACAACCCACGGAGAGGGGTTCATGGTTACGCGAGAGAATCTTGAGAGCTTCCTGATCCGGATGGATCTGGAGTTCAGCGAAGTGGACGACGGCATGTACCTCGTTCACACGCCCAGCAACGGGCCGCCGGTGGTGGTCCACCACTCCCCCCCGCTACTGGTGGTCCGGCTGAAGGTCACGGACCTGCCGCAGGGGAAGGATCTGGGGGAGCTCTATAAGAACCTCCTCATCTGGAATGCCACCGACGTGGTGCACGGGGCCTACGGCATCGAGGAGGGGGACCTGGTGATTACCGACACCCTCGAGCTGGAAACCCTGGACTTCCCCGAGCTGCAGGCGTCCCTGGAGAGCATGCAGTTGGCGGCTTCCAGTCATTACGAACGAATCAAGGCGCTGGCCGGCACCGGCCAGGAGGGCTGAGCCCATGGGCATCTTCCAGAAGCTCTCGACGCTTCTCAAGTCGAACATCAATGATCTGATCTCCAAGGCCGAAAACCCGGAGAAGATGCTGAATCAGATCATCCTGGACATGCGGGACCAGCTCGCCAAGGCCAAGCGGGAAGTCGCCGCCGCCATCGCCGACGAGCGCAAGCTCCGGGCGCAGCTGGACGACGAGATCAAGCAAACCCGGGATTGGGAGCACCGGGCCATGCTGGCTGTCAAGGAAGGCCGGGACGATCTGGCCAAGCAGGCCCTGATCCGCCAACAGGAGCACGCCCAGCGGGCCCAGATGCTGGATCAGACCTGGAAGTCCCAGGCCCAGGAGACGGATAAGCTCAAGGGATCCCTGCGCCAGCTCAACGACAAGATCGAGGAGGCCAAACGGAAGAGGAACCTCCTCATCGCCAAGCAGAAGCGGGCCCAGGCCCAGAGGCGGATCCACGAGACCATGTCCGGCCTCTCCGATACCTCCGCCTTCGACGCCTTCAACCGCATGGCGGAGAAGATCGAGGAGACCGAGCGAAGGGCGTTGGCCGAGGCGGAGGTCACCGAGGCCCTGGTGGGAGACAGCCTGGAGACGGAGTTCCTGCGCCTGGAAGCGGGAACCGGAAACGCCGACGTGGAAGACCGCCTCCTTGCCCTGAAGCAGGAGATGGGTCTCATCGCGCCTCCCGCCAAGGAGAAGCCCAAGGCCCTCAAGGCCGGGGAGGAGACCGTGGTGGAAGAGGAGGAAGGGGTGGAGGCCGAGGCCCACCCCCAGGGGGAGGAGGCGCCTATTGCCGACGCCGTCCTGCTGGAGGAGTTCGAGCAGTTGGAGAGGAAGAAGCTGAAGGGATAGGCGCCGGCGGGGCCCTTCGGGAACGGGGCGGTGCGCCGAAACCGGCGGACCGCCCTTTCCATTTCGGGTCCGGCCCCCATCTTTCCCTACACCGGTCCCCCGCGTGGGGGGCCCTGGACATCCACAAACGGAGGGAACCTCCGCCATGAGCACCGTATACCTCAACGGCGAGTACATCCCGAAAGAGAAGGCGTTCGTTTCAGTAGATGATCGTGGGTTCCTTTTTGGAGACGGGATCTACGAGGTGACCGCAGCCTACCGGGGCAAGCTCTTCCGTTTTCCCCGGCACCTGGCACGGATGAACCGGGGACTCGGCGCCCTCCGCATCGGCTTCGATCCCTCCGGTGTGGAGGAGATCCACAAACGCCTCCTGGCGGAGAACCAGTTCCTGGCTTCTCCCGTATCCTACGTGTACCTCGAGATCACCCGGGGGGTGGCCAAGCGGACCCACAAGTTCCCGGACCCGGCCCCCGTCCCCACCGTCTACATGTTCGCCGGGGAGTACACGCGGCCCCCCCGGGAACGCTGGGAGCAGGGGTTCAAATCGGTCACCGTGAACGATGTCCGGTGGGCCCGGCGGGATCTGAAGACCATCCAGCTCCTTCCCAACATCCTGGCGGCTCAGGCCCCTGTCGATCATGGCGTGGACGAGATCGTCTTCGTCCACGAGGGGATGGCCATCGAGGGGTCCCACAACAACTTCTTTACGGTCTTCGGCCAGACCATCGTGACCCATCCCCTTTCCAACCAGGTCCTCCCCGGGATCACCCGGGAAGTGGTGCTGGAGCTGGCGGGGAAGCTGGGCTTCCCCGTGCAGGAACGGTCGGTGACGGTGGAGGAGATGTTCAACGCCGACGAGGCCTTCCACTCCGGGACCCTCTCGGAGGTGAAGCCCTGCATCGCGGTGGACGGACGCCCCATCGGCAAGGGCAAGGTGGGCCCCGTGACCCGGGCCCTTTTCGACGCCTTCCTGGCCGAGACGGACCGGGTGGCGGCGGGCTGAACGACGGCGGGGCCGCCCGTCCGGGGCGGCCCCGCCTCAAGGCTGGGGAGTCGGATCCTCCCAGGCCTCAGCGTCTTCGCCGAAGCTCCTCCGGGGGCCCTCCCAGGAAGCTCCACAGGCGCTCCGACCCGTCCTCCCGCCGGCTCACGATGAAGGACGCCGGGGCTCCCACCGGGAGTTGGACCCCTCCTCCCGACCGGTCCAGCGCCTCCTCCAGAGGATGGAGGAAGAGCCCCTCCAGGGAGAGGGTATCCAGCGCCTCGGTCCCCGCCAGGTCCCCGATGTCGGAGATGGTCCCGCCGGCCTTCAGAAGTCCGTCCTGGTAGGCCACCAAGAGGTCCGTCTTCCAGGCGGGGAGGCCAGGCACGACCACGGTCCCTCCGGTGATGAGGAGGTCCGCGACCCGCCTTCCGTTCCCCGGAAGCTGTTCGTAGGTCTCCGTGCCCACCCCCCGGTAGCTCCCCCTGGCGATGGACTCCAGCGCCGCCAGGAGGCCGACGAAGTTGACCTTCCGGAGGTACTGCTTCTGGGGGTCGTCCCGCCAGCCCCCGGACTCCACCAGGATGACGCCCGTTCCCCACTGGGTGATGAGGTCCCCGAAGGCCCTGGGGTTGAAGGAGTCGTCGTACCTGGCCACGTGCCCCCCCACCAGGGGATCCATGGCCTGGATCATCACCCCCATGACCTCCATCGCCCGGTGCCTCACCTCGTTCACCTCGCGGCTCTCGTCGAAGGGGGGGGAGAGGAGGGCGATGGCCACCCCCTGGTCCGTGCGCCCCACCCGGGTGCCGATCCCCTGGTCGTGGAGGTTGAACCCGAAGTCCGGGCTCAGCCGGTCCCGCACCGCCTTGAGGGTGCGTCCCTCGGGGGTGGAGAGAGCCCGGGCGTCGCGGTTGACGTCGATCCCCTGGGCGTTACGCCGCTGGAAGCGCTGGGCCCCGTCCGGGTTCAGCATGGGGAGGGTGTGGACGGTGGCGCCCTCCAGGATGGTTCGGATCACCGGGTCGTCCCCGTGGCGGGCCACCGCGGCGTAGAGGTCCGCCAGGGCCATGCTGGCGGTGCTCTCGTCCCCGTGCATCTGGGACCAGAGGAACACCGAGACGGGGCCACGGCCGAAGGAGACCGTCCGCAGGGGACGGCCCTCGCCGCTTTCCCCCACCGTCTCCACCCGGAAGGCCGGAGAGGGCTCCACGATGGGCCCGACAACGTCCCAGTAGGCCTCCTGGTTGAAGTGG
The DNA here is from genome assembly GCA_041309685.1 of Gemmatimonadales bacterium. GTDB lineage: Bacteria > Gemmatimonadota > Gemmatimonadetes > Longimicrobiales > Gaopeijiaceae > JBFYZD01. Next base: position 36,106 of record JBFYZD010000211.1, read on the forward strand.
CGGTCCTCCAGCCCCGGCACCCGGACCCGGTCGTGGAAGGCCGTCAGGGCGCCGGAGAGGGCTCTCATCCCGGCCTCCCCGCCGGAGTGGGTGGGAGAGAGCGCCGGCGGGGGAGGGGCCCCTCCCCCCTGGCATCCCGCTACCGTTCCCCACACCAGGGCCCCCGCAGCCAGCCAGAAGGGCCCCCTGCCGCCCCAAGGCCCCCGCGCGCGTCTTCCCATGCTTCCACCGATCCTCTCTTCAGTTCCCCTCAGGGTAGATCAGATAGGGTGCCCGCCGGACCCGGAACGCCGCCAGAGCCTCGTCCCACCCTTCACGGAGATCTTCCATGGCCCCCCCCGCCTCGATCCCCAGTCGAACTCGGTCCGTTCCCGCCAACCGGTCGAAGTGGCTCACCCGCCAGCTCCACGCGTCTCCGGTGATCCGGCGGGTCTCCCGGAGGAGGGCGAGGGCCGCCAAGGTGGAGTCGTACCCAGGGTCCTGGGCGATGAGCTTCACACCCCCGATCTCCTCACCCCCGAACTTCCCGTCCCCGGGGTCCACCGGGGTGAAGCGGGTGGCCACGAAGGTCACGCCGGGGATGCCGTAGGCTTCCAGCGCCGCGGCCAGGGCTTCCCCGTCCAGCCAGGGGGCGCCCACCACCTGGAAAGCCAGCTCCGTCCCCCTTCCCACCGAAAGGGGCGTCCCCTCGAAGAGGCAGGTCCCGGGGTAGTGCAACGCGCTCTCCACCGAGGGCATGTTGGGAGACGGGGGGACCCAGGGGAGTCCAGTCTCCGGGAAGATCATCTCCCGGCGCCACCCCTCCACCGGGACCACCCGGAGATCCGCCCGCACGCCGAACTCCCCCACGAACATCCTCGCCAGCTCACCCGGCGTCATCCCGTGCCGCATGGGGACGGGGTAGAGCCCCACGAAGGTGGAGTAGGCGGGATCCAGGATGTTCCCCTGGACCGCCGAGCCACCGATGGGATTGGGCCGGTCCAGGACCACGAAGGGGATCCCCGCCTCCCCCGCCGCCTCCATGGCCCGGGCCATGGTGGAGATATACGTGTAGTAGCGCGCCCCCACGTCCTGGATGTCGAAGAGGAGGACGTCCAGCCCCTCCAGCATGGCGGGCGTAGGCTTCTGGGTCTCGCCGTAGAGGGAATGGATGGGGAGCCCGGTCCGGGAATCCCTCCCACCCTCGATGGTCACTCCCCCCTCCGCGTCTCCCCGGATCCCGTGCTCCGGGGAGAAGAGGGCCACCAGCTCCACCTCGGGAGCCTCCGACAGCCGATCGATGTCCGACACCCCCTGGGCGTCGATCCCTGTGTGGTTGGTGACCAGCCCCACCCTCCGTCCGGAGACCAGGTGGAGGGAGTCGGCGAGGAGGACCTCGATCCCGGGCCTGACGGCAGGCTCCCCGGGGCGGAGCGCCGGCGCCTCGGCGGATTGCTCCGACCCTCGGGGGGGGGCGTCCCCCTGGGGGGTGCAGGCTGCGGGGGCCAGGACCGGCAGAACCAGGACCAGGGCCGGGAGGAAGGAAGATTGTGGCACCCTGATCGGTCTCATAACTTGCTTCCCGGTTCTGGAGGAAGGGAGCTTGGCACGGGGTCCTGCCTGGGAGGTGGGAACATCGGCGCCCCCTCTCCTTCCGTCAACGCTCTCCCCGCCCCCTGCCCGGCCCTGGGCCGTGAAGGCTTGCCAATCCATGAAGCGGGTCCCCCCGTCTCTTCGTCGTGCCGGCGTTTCCTGCCTTCTCCTGTGGATCGCCGCGGGAGGGTGCGCCCGGGGCGGCCCCGGGCCGGCCGTTCCTGCCCCGGCGGAGATGGCTCCGGAGGAGGCTCCGGTCCCGTCCGACACGATCCCTCCGCCTCCGACTCCGGCGGTGGCGGTGGAGCCCCCGGCCCAGGGGGCCTGGACCGATTCGGTCCTGGCGGCCCTCACCCTGGAGGAGAAGGCCGGGCAGCTCCTCATGCCCTTCGTCCTGGGGGACTTCGCCCCGGAGGGGTCCTCCAGCCAGCGGCGTATCACGGACCTGGTGGAGGGGTTGGGCCTGGGGGGGATCATCGTGTCGGTGGGGTCCCCCACGGAGGTGGCGGTGAAGCTCAACGAGCTCCAGCGCCGCTCCCGGGTCCCCCTGCTGGTGGCGGCCGACCTGGAACGGGGTGCGGGCTTCCGCTTCCGGGGGGTGGTCTACCTTCCCGGCCCCATCGTGCTGGGCGGCGCCACCGAGTTCCCCTCCCTCATGGCAGTGGGAGCCACGGGGGACGCGGAAATGGCCTACCAGGTGGGCCGCGTCACCGGGGTGGAGGCCCGGGCCCTGGGGGTGCACGTCCCCTTCGCCCCGGTCCTCGACGTGAACAACAACCCGGGGAATCCCATCATCAACGTCCGGTCCTTCGGGGAGGACCCGGGGATGGTGGGTCGTCTGGGGGCCGCCTTCGTCCGGGGAGTGCAGAACGCCGGCGCCCTGGCCACCGGCAAGCACTTCCCCGGCCACGGGGATACCGAAACCGACTCCCACCTGGACCTCCCCGTGATCCGGGCCACCCGGGAGCGCCTGGACTCCGTGGAGCTGGTGCCCTTCGCCGCCGCCATCCGGGAGGGGATCGCCGGGATCATGACGGCCCACATCGCCCTGCCCTCCCTCACCCTGGAGGAAGGGATGCCCGCCACCCTCTCCTCCCGGGTCATGACCGACCTCCTCCGTGGGGACATGGGGTTCGACGGGCTCCTCTTCACCGACGCCATGGACATGTTCGCCATCGACCGCCGCTACTCCCGGGGGGAGGCTGCCGTCCGGGCGCTGGAGGCGGGCGCCGACGTGATCCTCATGCCCCCCGACCCGAAGGCGGCCCGGGACGGGATCGTGGCGGCGGTGAGCCAGGGGCGGGTCTCCGAGGAGCGCCTGGACCGGTCGGTGCGGAGGATCCTGGAGGCCAAGGAGCGGCTGGGGCTGGACCGGTCCAGCCAGGTGGCGGTGGAGGAGGTAGGGCGGACGGTGGGGATCCCGGCCCACGACTCCATCGCCCAGGAGGTGGCCGACCGATCCGTCACCCTCCTTCGCAACGGCCGCGACCTCCTCCCCCTCCTGGGAACCCGCTCGGCCCGGGTCCTTTCCGTGACCTTCCGGCGCTCCACGGACCTGCTGGCGGGGCGGGTGCTCAACGCCGGGCTCCGGGCCCGCTACCCCGGCCTGGTGACGGCGGAGGTGGACGCCTCCACCTCCCGGGAGGTCTACGACGCCCTCCTCCGGCGGGCTCGGAGCTCGAACCTGGTGGTGGTCTCCCTCTATGTCACCACGGTGTCCTATTCCGGGGCCATCGCCATCCCGGAGGCGACGGCCGCCTTCCTCCAGATGCTGGCGGGGGAGAATGTCCCCCACATCGTCATCTCCTTCGGAAACCCGTACCTTCTTCGCGGGTTCTCCGACGTCCAGGCCTACCTCCTGGCCTGGAGCGGAGCCGATGTGAGCCAGCGGGCCGCGGTGCGGGCGCTCTTCGGGGACATCCCCATCCAGGGAAGAACCCCCACCCGCATTCCCCCCTTCTTCGAAGTCGGGGAAGGGATCCAGCTACCAGCCAGGGAGAGATAGCGTGAACACCAGGCCTTGGGCTTTTTTCCTCCTCGTGGCGGGGGTGGGCTCCTGCCTTCCGTCGGCCCCCCAGGAGGGAGCGGTGGGTCCGCTTCCGCCCCTCCTCCCCGCCCCCGACGCCCAGGGGAGGGCCTGGGTGGAGGAAACCCTGGAGTCCCTCTCCCTGAGGGAGGCCATCGGCCAGCTAATCCAACCCTGGATGAGCGGGGCCTACGCTCCCGAGGACGGCCCCGAGATGGAGGAGTACGGCCGCTACGCCCAGGAGGGGTCCATCGGTGGCGTGGTGATCTCCATCGGTCTTCCCCACTCCTACGGCGCCAAGCTGAACCTGCTGCAGGGCCGGGCCCGGATCCCCCTCCTGGTGTCCTCCGACTTCGAGAACGGCGGGCCGGGGATGCGCATCAACCACTCCTATGCGCTGCCCACCCTCCTTCCCCAGGGAGGGGGGACCTCCTTCCCCCCCACCATGGCCTTCGGAGCCATCGGGGAGGACCGCTTCTCCCGTGAGTACGGGAGAATCACGGCGGTGGAGGCCCGGGCGGTCGGGGTGCACCTGAACTTCGCCCCCGTGCTGGACGTCAACTCCAACCCCCTCAACCCCATCATCAACACCCGCTCCTTCGGGGAGGACCCGGAGGCCGTGGCCCGCCTCGGAGCGGCCTACCTGGCCGGAGCCCGGGAGGGCGGTGCCATGACGACCGCCAAGCACTTCCCCGGGCACGGGGACACCAAGACCGACTCCCACGTGGAACTCCCCATCGTGGATGCCGACCGGGCCCGCCTGGAGGCGCTGGAGCTGGTCCCGTTCCGCAGGGCGGTGCTGGAGGGGGTGGACGCGGTCATGACCGCCCATGTGGCGGTCCCGGCCATTCTCGGTCCTGACGGGCCCCCTGCCACCCTCTCCCCCTACTTCCTCACGGGGATTCTCCGGGAGGACATGGGGTTCCAGGGCCTCCTGCTCACCGATGCCATCCGCATGCGGGCCATCTCCGACCACTACGGGGTGGGGGAATCGGCCATCCTGGCGCTGGAAGCCGGGGCCGACGTCATCCTGGCCCCTGCCAGCATCCCGGAGACGCTGGACGCCGTGGAGGGCGCGGTGCGCTCGGGGCGCCTCACCCGGGAGCGCATCGACGCTTCCGTGCGGCGGATCCTGGAAATGAAGGCCCGGGTGGGGCTGCACCGCAACCGCTACGTGAGCCTGGACCATCTCGGGAGGGAGGTGGGCTCGGCGGCCCACCTGGCCTTCGCCGACTCGGCCGCCACCCGCTCCATCACCCTACCCAGGGACCGGGACGGGCTTCTTCCCCTGGATCCCCGCCGCCTGCGCCGGGTGCTGCACGTGAGCTATGCCCGGCGGGAGGACCTGGTGGCGGGGCAGGCCCTGGAATCCAGCCTGGGCGTGTACTTCCCGAGCCTCGCCAACCGGCGCCTAACCCCCGAGAGCCCCGCCACCGCCTACGCCGACCTGGCATGGCAGGCGGGGAGGGCGGATCTGGTGCTGGTGAGCGTCTTCGTCCCCCCCCGGGCGGGGGCGGGGGAGGTGGGGGTGGCCGGGGAGCTGGCCCGCTTCGTGGAGGAGAGCGCCCGGCGCCGCCCCACGGTGGTCGTGTCGCTGGGCAACCCCTACCTGCTCACGGCCTTTCCCGGGGTGGGTACGTACCTGGTGGCCTGGGGACCCCATGAGGTCTCCCAGCGGGCGGCGGCCCGGGCCCTGGTGGGGGAGACGGCCATCACCGGCACCCTCCCCATCTCCCTTCCCCCCTTCCACCGTCCGGGCGAAGGGCTCCGGCGGGAGGCGGTTGGGGATGTCGCCCGGTTGGGAGGCGTCTCGGAGCAGGAGCTGGAGATCGGGCTGGCCCGGCGGGAGGGCGCCGGCGGTGCCGAGGCCGCCGGCCCCGGCGTCGACCCCTTCGCCACCACCACCGCCGGAGCCGGGGCCCGCTGCCGGGCCCGTTCGGAGCTGGCCCCCTGGGTGGAACCCTGTGAGGCCATCGGCGGAGTCGTGGTATCGGGGCTGGAGTCCGACCCGGCCGCGGTGGGGATGGACCCGGGCGCGCTGGCCGCCCTCGACTCCCTCCTTCTGGCGGCGGTGGCCGACTCGGCCTCCCCCGGGGCGGCGGTGGCGGTGGCCCGCCACGGGAAGCTGGTTCGCCTGAGGGGCTACGGGCGCCTGGACTGGAAGGCCGACGCCCCTCCCGCCACACCGGCCTCTCTCTGGGACATGGCCTCCGTCACGAAGGTGAGCGCCACCACCACCGCCGCCATGATCCTGGCGGAGGCCGGCCGCCTGGCCCTGGATGCCCCGGTGGTCTCCTACCTGCCCTGGTGGGGCGCCGGGGACCCCCGGAAGAGCCAGGTCACGGTCCGGCAGCTCCTCCTGCACCGGGCGGGCCTTCCCCCCTTCGAGCGCTTCTTCCTCGAGAGGGAGGGAAAGGAGGCGTACCGGCGGGCCATCGGCGCCCTCCCTCTGGCCTACACCCCCGGGGATTCCACCGTCTACTCCGACATCGGTCTCATGACCGTGGCCTTCATCGTGGAGGACCTCACGGGGATGGGCCTCGACGCCTTCCTCCGGGAAAGGGTCTGGGGGCCCCTGGGGATGCAGGACACGGGGTTCCTCCCGGACCCGGCCCTCCTTCCCCGGATCGCCCCCACGGAAGTGGACACCACCTGGCGCCATGCCCACGTCCACGGCGTGGTCCACGACGAGAACGCCCAGGCCATCGGTGGGGTCGCCGGTCATGCCGGCCTCTTCTCCTCCGCCCGGGACCTGGCGGTCCTGGCCCAGGCCCTCCTGGACGGAGGGGTTGTGGCGCCCTGCGCCAACCAGGAAGGGAGCGGCGTTCCCTGCTCCCTCCCCCGCCCCTCCCCCGTTCGCGTCCTGGCCCCCACCACGGTGGAGCTCTTCACCCGGCGCCACGACGGAACCGCCTCCAGGGCCCTGGGGTGGGACACCCCCTCCGGACCCTCGTCCGCCGGGGATTATTTCTCGGCGAGGGCTTTCGGCCACACGGGCTTCACCGGGACCTCCATCTGGGTGGACCCGGAGCTGGACCTTTTCGTGGTGCTTCTCACCTCCAGGACCAACCCCACCCGGGATAACCAGAAACACGTCCCCTTGAGGCGGGCGGTGCATGATGCCGTGGCCCGGGCCGTTGCCGATCCACCAGTGGAAAGAAGGAGATAACCCATGCTCCAGAAGACGGAGCGGATTCCAGTGGTCATCATGGAGGATCACGAGGACCTGTCCTGGGCCGTGGCCCGCCGCATGGCGGAAGTCATCCGGGAGAAGAACGACCGGGGGGAGATGGCGGTCCTGGGGTTGGCCACCGGGTCCACCCCCATCGGGGTCTACCGGGAGCTCATCCGGATGCACCGGGACGAAGGGCTGGACTTTTCGAAGGTCCTCACCTTCAACCTGGACGAGTACTACCCCATGGCCCCGGACAGCGCCCACAGCTACGTCCGGTTCATGTGGGAGAACTTCTTCACCGCCATCGCGATCCCCCGGGAAAACGTCCACATCCCCGACGGAACCGTCTCCAGGGAGAACGTGGATGCCCACTGCCTGGCCTACGAGAAAGCCATCCGGGCCGCAGGGGGGATCGACTTCATGCTCCTGGGGGTGGGCCGCTCCGGGCACATCGGGTTCAACGAGCCGGGGACGTCGAGGGAATCCCGGACCCATCTGGTGTTCCTGGACTCCATCACACGGGCCGACGCCGCATCGGACTTCTTCGGGGAGGAGAACGTCCCCCTGGAAGCCCTCACCATGGGGGTGGCCTCGATCCTGGACGCCAAGGAGATCGCCCTCCTGGCCACGGGGGAGCACAAGGCCCCCGTCGTGAAGCGGGCCCTGGAGGGGGACATCCACCCGGACGTGGCGGCCACCTACCTCCAGACCCACCCCGCCGCCACGGTCTACCTGGACGTGCCGGCGGCCTCGGATCTCACCCGGGTGGCCACCCCCTGGCTCCTGGGGGAGGTGGACTGGACCCCGGCCCGGGAGGCCGACGCCGTCATCTGGCTGAGCCTGCGGGTCGGCTGCTCCATCCTTCGCCTTTCCACCAGGGACTACCGGGACAACCACCTGAGCGCCCTGGTGGCCCGCCACGGCTCGGCCGGGCCCATCAACGGAGAGGTGTTCAACCGCCTCATCGCCAAGATCAGGGGGAAGAGCAAGCTCCCGTCCCGGCGCCGCATCCTGGTCTTCAGCCCTCACCCCGACGACGACGTGATCTCCATGGGGGGGATCCTGAGGAAGCTGGTGGAGAACCAGAACCGGGTGACGGTGGCGTACCAGACCTCCGGCAACATCGCCGTCTTTGACCACGACGTGCGACGCTACCTGGACTTCCTGGAGCGGGGGGAGGCGGTGCTGGGCGGGGACACGGGGGACATCCGGGAGACGGTGCGCCGCATCCGGGAGGCCCTGGACCGGAAGAAGCCCGGGGAGATGGACATCCAGGAGGTCCAGTCCCTCAAGCGGGTGATCCGGGAGTCGGAGGCGGTGTCCGCCATCGAGAGCGTGGGGCTGGGAGGGGGGGCCGCCCGCTTTCTGAATCTCCCCTTCTACCAGACGGGGAAGGTCAAGAAGGACCCCATCACCGACGCCGATGTGGAGATCCTGCGCCACACCCTGGAGGAGGTGAGACCCGAGATCGTCTTCGCCGCGGGAGACCTGTCCGATCCCCACGGCACCCACCGCATGTGCCTGGATGCCGTGAGGAAAGCCCTGGCCCTCCACGCGGGGCCGTCCCCTGAGCTCTGGCTCTACCGGGGTGCCTGGCAGGAGTGGCCCATCGCGGAGGCCTCCATCCTGGTTCCCCTCTCCGAGGGGGAGCTCAACGGGAAGATCATGGCCATCTTCAAGCACCAGTCCCAGAAGGACAAGGCGCCCTTCCCGGGCCCCGACGAGCGGGAGTTCTGGCAACGCACGGAGCAGCGAAACCGGGGAACGGCCGACCTGATCGCCCGTCTCGGGCTTCCGGCCTACTACGCCATGGAGGCGTATGTGGTGGAGCGGGACGGGAAGCGGGTGGAGAACCCCCCGGCGCCCACCTCCACGCTGAGGGTCGGGGCGTGACGAGGCCTTTCCGGGCAGAACCCGGAACGCCGGCTCCCCCAGCCCAGCCTCCCTCCTCCACCGGAGAGCGTCCATGAACCCCTTCACCCCCCTCGACCTCCTGGTGCTCCTGGCCTACCTCTTCGGCGTCACGGCCTGGGGGGCGTGGTTGGGGCGGGGGCAGAAGGGGGGCACCGATTACTTCCTCGGGAACCGGGAGCTCCCCTGGGGGGCCGTGATGCTCTCGGTGGTGGCCACCGAAACCAGCACCCTGACCTTCCTCAGCATCCCCGGGGTGGCCTACCTGGGGTCCCTGACCTTCCTCCAGCTCACCGTGGGGTACCTGGCGGGGCGGATCGTGGTGTCCCTCCTCCTCCTCCCGGCCTACTACCGCGGGAACCTCACCACCGCCTACGCCCTCCTCCAGACCCGCTTCGGCACCGGTGCCCGGCGCTTCACCTCGGGCGTCTTCATGGTGACCCGCCTCCTGGCGGATTCCGTTCGCCTCTTCGCCACCGCCATCCCCCTGGCCCTGATGACGGGGTGGCCTTTCCCGGTGTCCATCGCCATCATCGGGGTCCTCACGCTGGTCTATACCTACTTCGGGGGGATCAAGGCGGTGGTGTGGGTGGACGCCCTCCAGATGGGCCTCTACCTCCTGGGGGCCCTGTTGGCCGCCCTGGCCCTCCAGTCGCTGGTGCCGGGGGGGTGGGGGGAAATCCTCTCGGCCGCGTCCGCGGCGGGCAAGCTCCAGGCGTTGGATTTCCAGACGAGCCTCTCCGTCCCCTACACCTTCTGGGCGGGGCTGGTGGGGGGCGGCTTCCTCACTATGGCCTCCCACGGCACCGACCAACTCATCGTCCAGCGGCTTCTCACCTGCAAGGACCTCAGGGCGTCCCAGAAGGCGCTGGTGGGGAGCGCGCTGCTGGTGATGATGCAGTTCCTGATCTTCCTCCTGGTGGGGTTGGGGCTCTGGGCGTTCTACGGGGGACGAAGCTTCGAGCGCTCCGACGAGATCTTCGCTGTCTTCATCGTGAACGAGCTCCCCCCGGGAATCACCGGCCTCCTCATCGCGGGGATCTTCGCCGCCGCCATGTCCTCCCTCTCCTCCTCCATCAACTCGCTGGCTTCGGCCTCGGCCTACGATTTCTGGGCCCCCCTGAAGGGCGCCGAAGGGGACGAGCCCCGGATCCTCAGGGCGGGTAAGGCCTTCACCCTCCTCTGGGCCGCTCTCCTCATCGGGGGGGCCATCCTCTTCATCCCCCTGAGCAAGGGGACCTCCGCGGTGGAGGTCGCCCTGGGCATCGCGTCCGTGGTGTACGGCGGGCTCCTGGGGGCTTTCGGCCTGGGTGTCCTGGTGCCGCGCGCCGACCAGAGGAGCGCGATCCTGGGGATGGTGGTGGGCATCGGCACCGTGACCGCCATCTGGCTCACGATTCCGGACCGGGTGGCCTGGCCCTGGTTCGCCCTCATCGGAACGGCGGTGACCTTCGCCGTGGGATGGGCCCTGGGGCGGAGGGTGATGCGATGACCTTCGTCATCGGGGTGGACGGGGGCGGCACGGGCTCCCGGGCCATGATCCTGGACGAGGAGGGGCGGGAGCTCGGGACCGCCACGGGACCTCCGGCGGTGATGGACCTCTCCAACCCCGGCCGGGCCGCTGAAGCCGTGCAGGCCACGGTCCAGGAGGCCGCCTCCCGGGCGGGAGTCTCCCTGCCGGGCGCGGCTCTCTGGGCGGGTGTGGCGGGGTCGGGGCGCCCCGGGGCCCGGGAAGCTGTCGAGATCGCCCTCCGTTCCTTCAGGCTGGCCCGGCTGGTGACGGTGGGGATGGACGTGGAGGGCGCTCACCGGGACGCCTTTCCCTCGGGTCCCGGGGTCCTCCTTCTCCTGGGCTCGGGGTCGGCCGTGTGGGGACGGGACCCGGAGGGAAGGGAAGTGAGGGTAGGAGGGTGGGGAGTGCTGTTGGGGGACGAAGGAAGTGGCTACTGGCTCGGCCTCCAGGGCTTGAGGGCCGTTGCGGCCGCCACGGACGGACGCGGGCCCGCCACCCTCCTCAAGCCGATGCTGCTGGAGAGGCTCCACCTCCCGGACGCCCCGGCCCTGATTCCCTGGATGGCCGGCGCCCAGAAGGGGGAGGTGGCAGCCCTGGCCCCGAAGGTGTTCGAAGCCGCCTCCCGGGGGGACCCCGCCGCCACGTCGGTGGTGGAGAGGGCCCTGGCCGAGATCCGGCGACACCTGGAGGTGGTGGGCCGGATCTGGGAAGCCTGGGGAGGGCCCTTTCCGGTGGGGTTGGTGGGGGGGATCGCCGAGGACCCGGCTGCCCTTCGGCCCTACCTGGAGGCGCTGGTTCCCCAGATGGGGGGAGAGCTCCGGCCCGGGAAGGTCCACCCCACCCGGGGAGCCGCCCTCCTCGCCCTCGAGCTTCTCCACCGGAGCTGAATCCGCCGAGGCCGTCCCCTGCTCCGCACCCCCCTGTCGAATTGGCAGATTCCACCCATCCCCCCACCAGGTCCTCCGTCATTCCGACCGGGCATTGGATGCGCTAAGTCCTTACGGAGAGACGTTTTGACAGATCTCCTCCCTCCTCCTTCTGGCACGCTGTCTGCATTCCTTGCGGGCCAAGAAGCGCGCCGGATCCTGGGCCTCGGAGGCATCGAGACCCAAGCGGGAACCGGCAGCCCACGCAACAACACCGTTCGACCCGGAAAGAGGAGGAACCACCATGTCCATCACCCGTTACACCCGGCGCTCCCCCTTCCTCTCCCCCTGGCAGGAGCTGGAGGAGATGAGCAGCCGCCTGAACAGGCTCTTCATCCAGCCCACCTCCGGCGAGGCCGCCGTCCGCACGGCCTGGAGCCCTTCGGTGAACGTCGAGGAGACCAAGGAGGAGCTTCTCCTCACCGCCGAGCTCCCGGGAATGAACATCGACGACGTGGAGATCGAGGTGGAGAACAACGTCCTCTCCATCCGCGGCGAGAAGAAGGAGGAGCGGGAGGAGAGCGCCGAGCGGCGCTTCCACCTCTGGGAGCGGTGCTACGGCTCCTTCGAGCGGCAGTTCACCCTGCCCCGCACCGTGAAGACGGAGGAGATCTCCGCCCAGTTCAGGGACGGGATCCTCCACGTGCAGTTGCCCAAGGCCCCGGAGGCCAAGGCGAAGAAGATCACCATCAAGGCCGAAGGCTGAGGCACGGGAGGGGGCCCTCCGGAAGGTCCGGCAGGGCCCCCGCTTTCCCCTTCCTACCCCTCTCCCCGCACGGCCCGTCCCAGCTCCGCCCACAGCTCCCGGGAGTTGGTGGCCAGCAGGGACCCAACCTCCAGGTCGACCTCCCCGCCGTCCAGGCGGGTGGCCATCCCCCCCGCTTCCCTCAGGATCAGGAGGCCGGCGGCCACGTCCCAGGGGCTCAGGTAGGACTCCTCCCAGAACCCGTCCAGGATGCCCTCCGCCAGATAGCAGAGGTCCAGGGCGGCGGCTCCCCCCCGCCTCACTCCCCCGGAGGCCGGGAGGACCCGCCCCAGCTCCGCCAGGTACCGGGGCACCAACTCGGGCTCCTTGAAGGGGAAGCCCGTTCCGATCAGGGCGGACCTCATGGATCTGAGTCGCGACACCCCCAGGGGCAGGCCGTTCTTCCAGGCTCCCCCTCCCCGGCGGGCCCACCACCGCTCCCCCGTCCGAGGAGCCACCACGGCTCCGGCCTCCAGGATTCCGCCCCCGGCACCTCCTCCGCCCGACCCTCCCGGCGCCCTCCCCACCGCCACCGAGGCCGCGAACATGGGGTGGCCGTGCAGGTAGTTGGTGGTCCCGTCCAGGGGGTCGATGATCCAGAGGGGGGTGCCGTCCCCCGGCCAGCGGCGTTCCCCGATCAGCCCCGCCCCCTCGGGGGGCCCTGACGCCTCCGTCCCGGATTCCCCACGCTCCCTTCCGCTTTCGTCCTCCTCCTCCGCCAGGATCCGGTGCCCTGGAAATCGATTCCGGATGAGGGCGACGGCCTCCTCCTGGGCCTCCAGGTCCACCCTGGACACGAAGTCGCTCCGGCCCTTCTCGCGGGCGTTCCCGACCCCCACCTCCCCGAAGTGACGGAGGTGCACACGGGCGGCGGCCTCGGCGGCGTCGATGGCGGTGGCGAGGAAGGGGTCCATGGGCTCGGGCTCGAAGGGGTGGGGGGACGGGCCGGGGAGGAGGGTACCGGCCCCCCGGGAAGGGCGATAACTTAACGGCTTCTTCGGTGGGACACAGTCTCGACTTTGAATCGGACGGGAAACAACCAGGCCATGGCATACCAGTCTGCGTCGGGGAAGCGGCGGGTCTTCAGCGGAGTCCAGCCCAGCGGAGAGGCCCATCTGGGGAACTACCTGGGGGCCTTCCGCCAGTGGGTGGCCTTGCAGGACAACTACGACTGTCTCTTCTGCATCGTGGACCAGCACGCCATCACCGGGGAGTACGACCCCAAGCTCCTTCCCACCCGGATCTACGAAATGGCGGTGAGCTTGTTGGCCGTGGGGCTGGACCCCGGGAAGTGCTCCATCTTCGTCCAATCCGAGGTCGGGGAGCACACCGAGCTGGCCTGGCTCTTCAATGCGGTAACCCCCGTGGGGGAGCTGGAGCGGATGACGCAGTACAAGGACAAGTCCGCACGCCTCTCCTCCATCCCGGCGGGGCTCCTCAATTACCCCATCCTCCAGGCCGCCGACATCCTCATCTACCGGGCCGAGGCCGTTCCCGTGGGGGAGGACCAGCTTCAGCACCTGGAGCTGGCTCGGGAGATCGCCCGGAAATGGAACGGCAAGTACGGCGACCTCTTCCCCGAGCCCCAGGCCATCGTGAGCGGTATGGGCCGGATCATGGGGCTGGACGGGGAGGCCAAGATGAGCAAGTCCCTGGGCAATACGGTGGGGATCCTGGCCGAGCCCGAGGAGGTCTGGGCCCGGGTCCGCACCGCCGTCACCGATCCCCAGCGGGTGCGCAAGGAGGACCCGGGCCGCCCCGAGGTCTGCAATGTCTACTCCCTGCACGAGTTCTTCTCGCCGTCCGGGGACCTCCCGGACATTGCGGAGAAGTGCCGCACCGCCCAGCGGGGGTGCGTGGACTGCAAGAGGATCCTGGCGGAGAACGTCGCCCGGGAGTTCGCGCCCTTCCGGGAACGGGCGGCCTACTACCGGGAGCGGAGGGGCGAGGTCATGGACATCCTGGCCGAGGGAGCCCGGCGAGCTTCCCTCCTCGCCGGTGACACCATGGCCCAGGTTCGTTCCCGTATGGGGATGGACTGGCGCACGGCCCTGGGTTGATCCCCGGGGGGTCCCCCCCCCGGCCCCACCCCATCTCCATGCGACCCTTCGACGTCGTATTCTGCGACACCTGCATCGGCGGCAGTACGGTGGCCGCCCGTCTGGCCCGTGCCCGCTCCGGGATCCGGGGATTCTTTCTCGCGGACTATGCCGTCAACCCCCTGGGCGTCAAGGCGCCTGAACAGGTCCGAAAGGCGCTGGACCGTTGGGTTGAGGTAGCCGCGGCAAGGGCGCCGCTTCTGGTCATCGCCTGCAACACCGCCTCGGTCCGTCTCCGGGACGTCCCGGAGGTGGTGGAGCGGGCCCGGAGCCTGGGCACCGAGGTCGTCTCCATGGTGGACCTCCTTGCGAACACCCTGGCAGGGGAACCCGGGGCGGTGGCGCGGCGGCGGGTTTGCCTGATGGGTACCCGGTTCACCGTGTCCCATCCTCTCTACCGGGGGATGCTGGGGAGAGCCGGGGCCCGGGAGGTCCTTCCCCTTCCCGCCACTGCCACCGAAGGGGAGATTGCCCACCTCCGGCACCATTCCCGGGAGGGACGGGATCGGATCCGGGCGGAGATCGGTGACACCCTCCGGGAAGCCGATACGGTCGTGATGGCCTGCACCTGTTTCCCGCTGGTGGCGGACCTCATCGAGGAGTTGAACCCGGGAGTTCGTCTTCTGGACCCGGCGGAAGGGATCGAAACCCTCCCCGGGCTGGGAGGACGGGGCGGCCCCAACCGTCTCTCCCTGGCCGTCACCGGGGAAGTGCTCACCCCCGGCGCCCTGTTGTCCCTGGCCCCTGCCCTCCTTCCCGGGTGGGAGCTGGTGGAGGCTCTTCGTCTGGAGACGTTGGACGGGGGACCGCTCCTCCCCTAATCTTGGGTGTCTGCCAGCATCTCCTTCCTCGGCACCGGAGACCCAGAGCATGATCGAGATCTTCAAGGCGGCCATCGAAAAAGGCGCCAGCGACGTGCACATCAAGGCCGGAGACGTCATCCGGGCCCGGCTCCACGGCAAGCTGGTTCCCATGACCCAGCAGAAGCTCAGCCCGGATCAGGTGAAGGGGTTGGCCCTGAAGCTCATCCCCAAGGAGAAGGACCGGGACAACATCGACGAGATCCTGGACTACGACTGCTCCTGGGGGGTCCCGGGGCTGGGCCGCTTCCGGGTGAACATCCTTCGGCAGCGGGGGAGCTTCATGATCGTCATGCGAGCGATCCCCATTGAGATTCCCACCTTCGAGGACCTGAAGCTCCCCGGGGTCATGCACACGATCTCCGATGCCGAACGGGGGCTGATCCTGGTGACGGGAACCACCGGGTCAGGGAAGAGCTCCACCATGGCGGCCATGGTGCAGCACATCAACACCCGTTTCCAGAAGCACATCGTCACCCTGGAGAACCCCATCGAGTTCCTCCACCGGGACCAGAAGAGCTCCATCACCCAGCGGGACATCGGCACCGACACCGAGTCCTTCATGTCGGGCCTTCGGGCCTGCCTCCGCCAGGACCCGGACGTGATCCTGATCGGGGAGATGCGGGACACCGTCACGATCGACACCGGCATCAAGGCCGCGGAGACCGGGCACCTGGTGATCTCCACCCTCCACACCCAGAACGCCTACCAGACCATTTCCCGCCTCCTGGCGGTGTTCGCTCCCGTGGAGCAGGAGATGCTCCGCATCCGCTTGGCGGAGACGCTGGAGGCCGTTGTGAGCCAGCGCCTCCTTCCCAGGAAGGATGGGAAGGGGCGGGTGGCGGCCTGCGAGATCATGGTGGTGACAGGGACCATCCGGGACTGCATCAAGGACCCGGCTCGAACCCACGAGATCCCCGATCTCATCGAGGAGGGCCGGCAGCACTACGGTTCCCAGAGCTTCGACCAGCACCTGATGGACCTGGTCAGGGCAAACCTGGTGGACTTCGAGGTGGCCAAGCAGAACGCCAACAATCCCACGGACTTCGAGCTGAAGATGAACGTCTTCGGCTCCTCCAGCTCCGGGCAGGGCGACACCGGACTCCAGCAGACCGGCCTGGCCGAAGAGATGAGCAACCTGTTCGGGAACTGAAGCCAGGAGGCCTTTCCTTGATCGATCTGAGCGGTGTCTTCATTCCGGCGGTCACCCCCTACCTTCCCGGCACCGGGGAGGTGGACCTCGCCGCCATGCAGGCCAACCTCCGGAGGTGGGCGACCTTCCCTGTCCAGGGGGTGGTCCTGGCGGGTACCACCGGCGAGGCGGTCCTTCTGGACGAGGTGGAGCGGGTGGCGCTGGTGGAGGCGGCCCGGGAAGTCCTTCCTCCCCATGTCCTCCTCACGGTGGGAACCGGCCTTGAATCCACCCGGGCGACGATCCGGCTGACCCGTGCCGTGGCGGAAGCCGGCGCCGAGGCGGTCCTGGTCCAGCCCCCGGCCTACTACAAGGGGGCCATGACCCCCGAAGCCCTTCGGGAGCACTACCTGGCTGTCGCGGAGGCCTCTCCCGTGCCGGTCATCATCTATCAGGCGCCGCTGAGGATGAGCACCCTGGACTTTCCCACCGGGCTGGTGGCGGAGCTCTCCCACCATCGGAACCTCGTGGGGATCAAGGACTCCCGGGGGAAGCTGGAGCTGGTGGGGGAGTTGACGGAGCAGTGCCGCAGTGGCTTCCAGGTGCTGGTGGGGAGCGGAGCCCACCTCTACGGGGGAATGGAGGTGGGAGCCGTGGGAGGGATCGTGGCGGTGGCCAACGTGGCCCCGGAGGCCTCCGGGGAGCTCTTCCGGGCCTACCGGGCAGGGCGGAGCGCCGAGGCCGGGCGCCTTCAGCAGCTTGTCGGACCGATCCACAACGAGCTGGTGGCGGGGATGGGGGTGGGGGCTCTGAAGGCGGCCCTGGACATGCTGGGCTACCGGGGCGGCGTACCCCGGCCCCCCCTCCGGCCCTTCCCGGAGGCCCGCAGAGCCGAGGTGCGGGAGATCCTGGTGAGGTCGGGGCTGCTGGCGGCCTGAGGGGGGAGGGGCCACGACCGCCTTTCGCTCTCCAGGGCAGGAGAGGGGAGTCTCAGGGACCTTGAGGGCGCAGCGACAGCGAGTGGACCGGACCGAGGGATGCTCGAGGCGTGTGTAAGGCCCCGCGACTGTCCCCTTTTCTGGCGGTCCTCCTTCTGGCCTGCGGCTCCGAGGGCTGGGAGCCTGGCGATCGGGTGGGATTCTCCCTTCTCGATAGCGCGGGGCTTACGATCGCCGAAAGCCGGCAGGCGGCTTGGGATGACTCCCCCGAGAGCCGGTGGTTGATCGACCCTGTTCCACTCCTGCAGGTGGGAAGCGCTGACGACAGCATCTTCGCCCGCGTGTACTCCGTGGGGGCCGCGTTGCGCCTGGATGATGGTCGCATTGTCGTGGCCGGTCAGAGGCACACGATCCTCTGGTACAGCGATCGCGGGGAATACCTGTTCGAACGAGGCCGGGAGGGCGACGGGCCCGGGGAGTTCCGCTACATCGCCCAGATGCTCCATCTTTGGCCCGACTCCGTGGCAGTCTATAACGAGGGAAGGCGTTCCTGGACCCTCTTCGATGGGAAGGGCGGCAGCAGGACCGTCACCCTCTCCGCCCTCGACTGCAATCTGGTGCGACGGGACCGGTCCCCGGACGGGCGTTGGCTGGGGTGGTGCGATCAGCAGGCTCGGGTGGGCAATTCATCCAAAGCGGGCGGAACAGGATCCCAGGGCCTCGCGTTCTCCCAATCGGGTAGGAGTTCCGCCAGGTCGGAGGCCACCGCGCATTCCTCCCTGATCGCGATCTCGCCCGACGGCACGCGTCTCGACACGCTCCTGGTGGTTGAACGGCCCGGGACGGGTATGCTCCGGGGGTTTCCGCTGGTGGCGAGGGTAGGCCGGCGCATCGCGTTGGGGGAGGCTCGCGATCATAGCCTGGTCCTCCTGGACGAGACGTGGAATCCGGTGCGGTCCATTCGCTGGATGGGTGAGGACCTGACGATTCCTCCGTCCGAAGAGGCCGCGTGGCGGGAGTCCCTGATGGCTGAGCGGGGGATCCGCGAGGGGATCGCTTCGGCGCTCGACCCTTCCCGCGCGGAGACGAGTACGCGCGAGAGCCTGGCTCGCAACGCCTTCGCGGCCCGGAAGGGAGCGTACCTTGGCCTGTTCCCCGATCCGGACGGCGCCATCTGGATTCGCCTCAATACCTTCCGGCATGAGCCCGAGGTCTTCACGGTGATCGGTCCGGATGGCCGGTACCTCGGAGACGTGAGGATGCCCCCCGACTTCCACCTCACCCAGGTCGGGCGGGATTTCGTTCTGGGGCTCTGAAGGGATCTGGCGATCGGCCTCGAGGTCGTCCGCCAGTACCGGATCCGGAAGCCGTAGGGGGATCCTGGAAG
>JBFYZD010000212.1:0-18862 GCA_041309685.1 Gemmatimonadales bacterium
ACCCGGCCTGGATCTCGTCGAAGATCAGGAGCACGCCGTACCGGTCGCAGATCTCCCGGACCCTCTGGATGAAGCCGTCCCTGGGGACGATGGACCCTCCCTCCCCCTGGATGGGCTCCACCAGGATGGCCGCCGGGGGGGCCACCCCGGAATGGGGATCCTCCACCAGGTGCTCCAGGAAGGCGGCGCACTCCAGGGAGCAGCGTTCCGGGGCCTGGCCGAAGGGGCACCGGTAGCAGTAGGCGTAGGGGGCGAAGTGAACCTCCCCCAGGAGGGGGAGGAAATCCTCCTTGAAGGGAGCGCCGCTGCACAGGGAGAGCGCCCCCGAGGTCATCCCGTGGTAGCTCCCCTCGAAGGCCAGCAGCGGGGCTCGCTTCGTGTTGAACTTGGCCAGCGTCACCGCGGCTTCGATGGCGTCGGAGCCGGTGGGCCCCCCGAAGAAGACCTTCCCCAGCTCCTGGGGCAGCACCTCCCGGAGCGCCTCCACCATGGTCATCCGGGCGGGGGTGGGGATATCCAGCGTGTGGGTCACGTCCTCCAGCTGGGTCCGGGCTGCCGCCAGGACGTCCGGGTTGGCATGCCCCAGGTTCAGAACGCCGGCCCCGGCGAAGAAATCCAGGTAGAGGTTGCCGTCCACGTCCTCCACGGTGGCGCCCCTTCCCCGGCGGATGGCCATGGGAAGCCCCCGGGGATAGGAAACCGCCCGGCTCTCCAGGCGGGCCTGGATCTCCAGGATCTCCCTCGACCTGGGGCCGGGGGGAGGGGTGACCATGAGGGGAGCACCGGGGAAGGAGAGGGCATCGAAATCCATGGGGCATCTCCGAGGGGCCTGGGGAGCGTGGGCGCTTCGGGCCAGGCGTTGCCGAGGCAACTTGGGGCCGGGACCGGCCCGGGGAAAGGCAGGGGAGGATTTCCTCCCGGCCCTCCTCCCCGGCCGATCCCCGAAGGGCCCCGGATGCCCCCCGCCCCCGCCGCTCTCCCCTTTGCGTGAAGCGGTCCGATTTCGTACCATTCAACTTGGTTACGCACAGCTCGACAGGCCGTCCCGGACTCGTCTCCGACCACTCAAGGCGTCGCGTCATGTCCTCCCAGAGGGTCCCGCCCCGCTCTCAGCTTCTCTTCGCCTTCCTCACCCTGGTCCTGGCCTTCCTTTCGGGGAGCTGCGCCGATGCCCCTTCGGGAGTGGATCTGCCCGGGGGAGGGGTGGCCACCTCCCTCGCCCTGGCCCCCCGGATCAACCCCGCCCTCGCCTCCAGCGAGGACGCGCCGATCCACCGCATCCGCCTCACGGCGGAGGTGGCCCAGACCGGACAGGAGGTGGGCCAGGGGATCCAGGACGTGGATCCGGGGGCGTCCCAGTGGACGGTGCGCCTGGACGTGCGGGTCCCCGCCGGCTCCGAGCCGGTGGTCCTGGTGGTGGTGGAGCTCATCAACGTCACCAACGGGGTGGAGTCGGTGGAGTGGAGTGGTGAGACCCCGCCCATCGTCATCACCCCCAGGGGCCAGAGTGCGGTACCGGCGGTCGACCTGGTCCGGGGGCCCCCGGACAACCTCAAGGTCACGGCCGTGGACATCCTGGGAGCCCCGGCCCAGCTCCGCCGGGGGAAGTCCGCCCAGCTCACCGCGACCCTCACCACTTCCGAGGCCGGCGGCCAGCCCGAGGTCTTCTGGACCTCCCTGAGCCCCGAGGTGGGGTCGGTGTCCGGCCAGGGCCTCTTCCAGTCTCTGACGAAGGGCTCCACCCGGGTGGTGGCCACGGCGGGAGCGGTGGCCGACACCGTGACAATCCAGGTGTTGCCGGCCCTTTCCGGCGTGGCCCTCACCCCCGCCTCGGCGACGTTGGAGAGCCTGGGGGCGGACGTGGTCCTCACGGCCCAGGTCATGGACGAGGAGCGGGTGCCGGCCGAGGGAGAGACCGTGACGTGGACGGTGGCTCCGGCGGGGGTGGTGGAGAACCGGGGGGGGGGGACCTTCCGGGCCATCAAGGTGGGCATCGCCACCGTGACCGCCGCGTCCACCAGCGAGCCGACCCTCACGGGTAGCTCCGCACTCACGGTGACCCAGCTGGCCGCCACGGTGGTGGTGACCCCGTCCACGGTGACGCTCTCGGGGGTGGGGGAGCTGGCCCAGTTCACCGCCTCCGCCGCCGATGCCAACCAGAACGCCATCCCGGACGCCCGGTTCCTCTGGAGCAGCGGCAGTCCGGCCGTCGCCTCGGTGGACACCACCGGCCTCGCCACCGCCCTCGGGGGAGGGCTGACCCAGATCCGGGCCGAGTTCCTGAGGCCAGGGACCTCCGAAGGCACCGGCGTCCACGGTGAGGCCGAGCTCAGGGTGGAAGGGATGGGCAGCCTCGCGGGACGTGTGGTCTCCGCCGAGTCGGGGACCCCGCTTTCCGGGGCCACGGTGGAGATCCAGCTGGGCCTGGCGGGCTCCCCGGGGGTCCCGGGGGTCCCGGGGCGGGCCCCCGAACACGTGACCACGGACTCCGATGGCAGGTTCGTGATCCCGGACCTCCCCGCCGGTACCGTGGACCTCCTCGTCTACCGGACCGGGTATCTCAGCACCACCTACTACGGGGCCCAGGTCGCACCCAATGTGTCGACCACCCTGGAGACCGTTCCCCTGGCCTCCTTCAGCACCTTGCCAGGGAACATGGCGGGCCGAATCGTCAACGCCGTGAATGCCCAGGGGATCTCCGGGGTCTCGGTATCCGTGCGCTCCGGGATGAGGAACTTCAGCGGAGCGGCCCTGGCCACGCGAACCACCGACAGCCAGGGCGGGTTCAGCTTCCTTGGTCTGTCTCCCGGCACCTACACCATCGCCGCGAGCGGAACCGGGTTCACCGACGGGAGCCGCACGGGCTACGTCCTGGCCAACCACACCGTATCCGGGCAGGACGTGGTGTTGAGTCCCACGGGGAGCGAGGTGGGGGGCCAGCTCCGCATCGTGCTCACCTGGGGTGCGTCACCCTACGATCTGGATGCCCACCTCTTTGGCCCCTCCTCCGGGGGCCGCTTCCATGTCTACTTCGGGGATGACGGAAGGCTGGACGGCCCGCCCTGGGCGGCGCTGGATGTGGACGACATCTACCAGTTCGGGCCCGAGACCGTCACCGCCCTCCTCCAGCCGGGTGGCCCCTACCGGTACTTCGTCCACGACTTCTCGAACTACGGGTCCTCCTCCAGCACCGCGCTGGGGAACAGCGGAGCCAGGGTGGACGTGTTCCGGGGCACGCTCCTGATCCGTCAGTTCTACGTTCCCGCGGGCCCCGGGACGGTCTGGGAGGTGTTCACCTACGAGAATGGCGTTCTGCTTCCGGTGAACGTGCTGTCGAACCAGTTCCCGCCGGAGGCGGGCCCCACGGCCTCCCAGGCTGCGGCCCGGAAGGCGGGGGTCGTCCCAGGGGGGGGCTGAGCCCGGCTTCACACCCCCCTCACCACCCCCAGCACCTCCGTCAGGAGCCACCACACCCCCACGGCCAGGATGGCGCCGGGGATGGCCCAACGGATCCAGTGGTAGAGGAAGAGGTGCCAACGATGGGGGGGCGGGGCCTCGGCCGGGTCTCGCCCCGCCCCTCCCTTTCCCCACATCCCCTCGAGCACCGCCCCCCGCTCCATCCCCCACCCCACCGCCAGGACCGCCACCAGCACACCGGCGGTCTGGGCCCCGGAGCCGAAGGTCAGGTCCCAGGGGAGGAAGACCCTCATGTTGAGCATGGGGGGGAGGGCCAGGAGGAAGACCGCTCCCGCCATGGTCCAGGTGGCGGCCTTCCGGCTCAGGCGCGTGTTGTCGGTGAGGCCGGCGATGAGGACCTCCAGCGCCGCCACTGCCGAGAGGTAGGCGGCCCCCGCCAGGGCGACGAAGAAGAGGGTGCTGAACACCCACCCCAGGGGGATCCGTGAGAAGACCTCGGGGAGGGTGGAGAAGATCAGCCCCGGTCCGCTCCCGGGCTCCAGGCCCAGAGCCAGGACCGCGGGGAAGAGGGCGAGTCCGGCCAGGAGGCCGGCCGCCGTGTCCCCCCCCACTGTCCAGAGGGCGTTCCTCCCCAGGGGATCGGTCTCATTGAGGTAGGAGCCGTACACCACCATGAACGTTCCTCCCAGGGCCAGGGAGAAGATGACCTGGCCCAGAGCCGCCAGCGCCACGGAGGGGGTGATGTCCCCGGGCTCGAACTTCAGGATGTACCAGGCCACGCCCGCCCCCGCCCCTTCCAGGGTGAGGGAGCGGAGGAGGATGACCAGGAGGGTCCCGAAGAGAAGGGGGATGAGGACCGCGCTGGCCCGTTCGATCCCGGAACGGAGGCCCCGGAGGAGGACCAGGACCGCCGCCAGGAGGACCGCGGCGGTGCAGAGTATCTGGAGGAAGAAGGCGGTCGCGTCGAACCCCTCCTCCGGCGGAAGGATGGCTCCGCCATCCATCTCGATCCCCAGGGGCGCCAGGAGCCCCGCCGCCCCGTGGAAAGCCACCCAGCCGATGACGTTCGTGTAGTAGGCGGTTGCGGCGGTCACGGTCCCGAAGAAGAGCCACCCCAGGACCCTCCCTCCCGGGAGCCCGGCCCGCTGGAAGGCCCCCACCGTCCCCCGGCGGGTGTGGCGCCCCAGCGTCCACTCGGCCATCAGCGCCGGGACCCCGATGAGGACCGCGAACACCAGATAGAGAAGGACGAAGGCCGCACCCCCGAAGCGCCCCACCATGTAGGGGAACCGCCACACGTTGCCCAGCCCCACCGCCACCCCGAGCATGGTGGCCACCAGGGACAGGCGGGAGGAGAAGGTCTCCCGGGTCACCGGACCCCCGGGGACAGGGGCCGGCGGCACGCCGTCGAGGCTCCCCAGGAGCGGAACGAGCGCCGTCTCAACGCAGCTCCCTCAGCGCCTCCAGCAACCGCTCCACGTCCTCCTCGTCGTTGAAGAAGTGGGTGGAGACCCTCAGCCCCCCCACCCCCGAGGTGTAGCGCTGGGCCAGCCAGATCCTCCGGGCCAGGAGCTGGCCCAGGAGGACCCTGTCCTCCTCCGGCTTCTCCCTGAGGGTGAAGATGGTGATGCCGGAACGGGCGTCTTCAGGCTCTCCGGGGGACACCACCCGGGCCCCCAGCTCCTGAAGCCCGGCCCGGAGCCGGCCTGCCAGCTCCAGGATGTGCCGGTGGATGACGCCGATCCCGATCTCGTTGATCTGGGCCAGGGACGCTCCCAGGCCAACGGCTCCGGGGTAGTTCGAGGTGCCGGCGATCTCGAACTTCGTGGCGGTCTGGCGGAAGCTCCACTCGGAGTAAGGCGTGATGGCGGGGTTCCGGAAGTACTCCCCCCACCCCCCCTCAGGTTCCTCCAGGGCCAGGTAGCCCCAGGCGTCCGGGCTCAGCTCCCGGGCGCGCTCCCGCGCCACGTACAGGATCCCGCACCCGAAGGGGGCGTTCAACCACTTGTGCCCTCCGGCCATGAGGAAGTCCACGGGGGTGTCGCGCACGTCCAGGGGGCAGGCTCCCAGCTGCTGGATGGCGTCCACCACCAGGAAGATCCCCCGGGCCCGGCAGACGTCCCCCAGGGTCTTCAGGTCCACCCTGTACCCCGAGCACCACTGCACCGACGAGACACACACGACCCTGGTGCGGCCGTCCATGGCCTCCAGGAAGTGCTCGGGCGTGAGGACACCGTCGGGTCCGGTCCTCACCGGCACCACCTCCACGCCCACCGCGGCCTCCTTCATCTTCCAGGGGATGGCCACCTGGAGGAACTCGGTGTCGGCGATGAGGATCCGGTCGCCCCGTGCCAGGGGGAGGGCATTGGCCACGATGTTCAGCCCGTGGGTGGTGCTCTCCACCAGGGCGATCTCCTCCTCGTCGGCGTGGAGGAGGAGGGCCGCCTCCCGGATGGCCCGGTGGCGCATGGCGTCCATCACGAGGTGGTGGTGAGAGGCGTCGGGGGCGTCGGGCTCCAGGCAGAGGTCCAGAAAAGCGCGGACGGCGTGGTGCACCGGCTCCGAGATGAGGGACACGGCGGCGGCGTCCAGATAGGTCAGCCGGCGCGCCGCCGGGAAGGTGGCCCGGGCCTGGGCAGGGGTCAGGGTCATGGGGAGAGCACCTCCGCGAGAGCGTCCAGGGCCCGGGCTACGTCGTCCAGGGTGGAGTAGAAGTGGGGCGCCAGCCGGATGGCCGGTCCCCGTGCCGATGCCACGATCCCCCGTGCCTTCAGCGCCGTCTCCAAGGCTCGGGAATCCCCCGGGACCAGGAAGGCCGTGGTGGGCGCCTTCGCGTTCGGGTCGCGCGTTCCCAGGACTTCCAGCCCCCGGGCCGCTCCTCCCTCGATCAAGGCGCGGGAGAGCTCGGCGTTCCACTCTCCGATGGCCTCCAACCCCAGCTCCAGGAGGAAGTCCATGGCCGCCCGCGCCACGTAGGCCTCCATGACCGGGGGCGTGCCGGTGTCGAAGCGCCGGGCTCCCGGGGCCCAGGTCAGGTCCCGGGGATCGAAGGAGAAGGGGTCGGAGCGGCCGAACCAACCCGTGACGGACGGCTCCAGCCGCTCCGCCACGGAGGGCTTGACGTAGAGGAAGGCGATCCCGGGGATCCCCATGAGGAACTTCAGTGCCCCGGAGGAGAGGAAGTCCACGTCCAGGGCCTTCACGTCCAGGGGACCCGTCCCCAGCGTCTGGTAGGCGTCCACGTACACCAGCGCCCCGGCCTCGTGCGCCGCCTTCACCACCGGCGCCAGTTCCTGCTTGAACCCGGTCTGGTAGTAGCCGTGGCAGGCCGAGACCAGGAGGGTCTCCTCATCCAGGAGGCCGTCGTACCCTTCCGGCGGGATGACCCCGTCCCGAACCCCGACCCAGGCCACCCGGGCCCCCAGGCGCTCCTGAGCCCGCCACACCTGGGCCACCGTCGGGAACTCCCCTTCCGTCACCACCAGCTTCCTGCGGGGGCCGGCGAAGCTCAGGGCGCTGGCCACGCTGGACGTGGCCTGGGAGACGGAAGTGCACAGCGCCACCTCGTCCGGGGAGGCTCCGATGAGCCGGGAGAAGCTGGCCCGGGCCGCCTCCACCTCCCCCATCCACCGCTCCCAGTCCATCCCGTCCCGGCGCCAGGATTCCAGGTAGGCCTCGGCGGCCTCCCGGGTCAGGTCCATCTGGGGGGCCTGGGAGCAGTTGTTCATGGGCACCAGGTGCCCCAGGGAGGGGATCCGCCGCCGGACGGCGGCGAGGTCGTAGGAGGGGGATGGGCTCATGGCGTGTTCCTCGGTCCGGGCGTTCCCCCCCGCCGTGGGTTACCCGATGAGGAAGGCCGCCAGGACCCCCGACCCCAGCAGGAGGAGGGAGAACGGTAGCATCCTCTGGCGCATGGCGGCTCCCCCCAGGGAGACCGCCATCCCCCCTTTGACCAGCGTGTTGGAGAGGACCGCGATGAGGACGGTGCGGGCCGCGGGGCCGATGTCCGCGGGGTTGGTGTTGGCCAGGTTGGCCATGGAGAGGGAGATGGCGTCCACGTCGGTGAGCCCGGCCAACCCGCCGGCGATGTAGAGCCCCGTGTCTCCGAAGTAGACCTGGGCGGCCTTGGCCACGAAGGTGACCACGCCGAAGAGGAGCCCGAACTTGACCGCCTCACCGAGATCGAAGGGGTTCTGCCCCGACTTCACCGTCTCCTGTCCGTCTTCCTGCTCCCCGGTTCGTTGCCGCCACCAGAGGAAGGCGCACAGCGCGAGGCTCACCCCCGCCATGAGGCCGATCCCGGTGCCGAGGCGCAGGCCCAGATCCGGGCTCACGATGGACACCATGACCACCACCCGGACGAACATCACCGTCCAGGCCAGGAGGATCCCCAGCGTGAGGGCTGCGGCCAGAGCCGGCTCCAGCCGGCTCCGCT
Source organism: Gemmatimonadales bacterium (assembly GCA_041309685.1). Lineage (GTDB taxonomy): Bacteria > Gemmatimonadota > Gemmatimonadetes > Longimicrobiales > Gaopeijiaceae > JBFYZD01. The sequence goes on from JBFYZD010000212.1 coordinate 7,853, forward strand.
GGGAGAACCCGAGGGTCACCGCGGTGCTGGACACCAGCCCGCCCAGGATACCCGTGATCCCCAGTCCGTGACGCTGCCCCACCACCTTCACCAGGAGGTAGCTGGCGAAGTTCAGACCCGAGATGAGGACCACCATCAACCAGATCTTGAAGGGGTTCAGGACCCTGAGCGCCTCGATCGGACCATAGGCCTGGTTGGGGAGGAGGGGCAGGATGATGGCGGTGATCACCGCGAACTTCACCGCCGCCACCACGTCCTCTTCGGAAAGGCCCTCCGCCACGCGGTGGGACCAGTCCTTGATGGAGAGGAGGAGGAGGCCGGCCACCCCCACCCCGACGGCCACGCCCAGATCTCCCCACCCGCACAGCACGCCCACCAGGAAGGTGAACAGGCCCGAGACCTCGGTGGTGGCCCCGAACTGCCCCGCCTGGCTGGTGATGACGTAGGAGACGGTGACCAGGGAGGCGACCGCCAGGAAGGCCGCCGTCACCATCCAGGCCGCCCCGTGCTGGATCTGGAGGTAGGCCGAGATGACCCCCAGGAAGGCGATGAAGGAGAAGGTCCGGGCGCCGGCGAAGGACTTGTCGGACTTCTGGCTGCGCTCCCTCTCCAGGCCCAGCACCAGCCCCAGCCCGACCGCCACCCCGAAACGTGCCGTCAGCTCCATCACGGTCCAGTCAGCCATCTCCATGGGGAGGTCTCCCGAAGTGGGGTGCGGCAGCGGCGGGTGAGGTCCTGCACGCTACGCCGGGGAGATTCGCCGGTCAATCCCGGCCCCCGCGCTCCCGTTCGGCGGCCGGGCCTCCGGCCCCGCCCCGCTAGATCCTGGCCTGCAGGGTGTAGAGTTGGTGATAGCGGCCGCGGCGCTCCATGAGCTGCTCGTGGCGGCCCCGCTCCACGATCCGGCCGTCTTCCACCACCAGGATCAGGTCCGCCCGCTGGATGGTGGAGAGGCGGTGGGCGATGACCAGCGTGGTTCGCCCCCGGAGGAGCTCCTGGAGGCTCTGCTGGATCAGGGCCTCGCTCTCGGTGTCCAGGCTGGAGGTGGCCTCGTCCAGGATCAGGATCCTGGGATCGGCCAGGATGGCCCGGGCGATGGTTACCCGCTGGCGCTGTCCCCCCGAGAGCTTCACCCCCCGCTCTCCGATGACCGTGTCCAGCCCGTCGGGAAACCGGTCGGTGAACTCCAGCACGTGGGCCCTCCGGGCGGCCTCCTGGAGCTCGGCCTCGGTGGCGCCGGCTCGGGCGAAGCGGAGGTTCGCCCGGATGGTGCCGTCGAAGAGGAAGTCGTTCTGGAGCACCAGGCCGAGCTGGGCCCGGTAGCTGGCCAGCACCACCTCGCGCAGGTCGACCCCGTCCACGAGCACCCGGCCCTGGTCCGGCTCCAGGAAAGTGGCCGCCAGGCCGGCGATGGTGGTCTTTCCCGAACCCGAGCTTCCCACCAGGGCCACGACGGTGCCGGGCTCGGCCTGGAAGGACACCCCCTTCAGGACGGGCTTGTCCTCCTCGTACCGGAAGAACACGTCCTCGAACACCACGTGCCCCTGGATGGGAGGCACGGCCACGGTGCGGCGGGGATCGTCGTCCTCTCGGGGCCAGGAGAGGAGCTCCGCGGTCCGGTCCAGCCCGGCGAAGGCCTCCGTCATCTGGGTGCCGATGTTGGCCAGTTGAAGGACCGGGGCGATGAGGAAGCCCAGGAAGAGGGTGAAGCTGAAGAGCTCCCCTACCGTCAGCTTCTCCTGAAGGATGAGGTTGCCGCCGTACCCCATGATCAGGACGCTGGCCACCCCCATGAACAGGGTTCCCAGGCTGGTGACGCCGACGGAGGTGGTGAGGGTCTTCCTCACGTTGTCGAAGATCTTGAGGACCCCCGCCTCGAAGATCTCCCCTTCCTTGTCCACGGCGTGGAACCCCTTGATGATCCGGATTCCTCCCAGGGCCTCGGTGAGGCGCCCCGTGACCTCCGCCCGAATGGCTCCCCGCTCCCGGAAGGCGGGACGGAGGATCTTGAAAGCCCGGGTGGACACCAGGCCGAACCCCGCCAGGGGGCCCAGGGCCAGGAGCGTCATGACGGGATCGATGCGAAGGAGGAAGACCATGGCCACCACGGCGGTGACGATCCCCCCCACGAGCTGGACCAGCCCCGTCCCCACCAGGTTCCTCACCCCCTCCACGTCGTCCATGATGCGGGAGACCAGCTCCCCGCTCTTGGCGTTGTCGAAGAGCCGCACGGGGAGCTGAAGCACGTGGCGCTGCACCTGGGCCCTGAGCTGGGCAATGAGGTGCTGGGCCTCCACGCTCAGGAGCATGGTGAGGGCATAGGAGCTGGCGGCCTGCACCACCACCGCCGCCCCCACCAGGGCCAGGAGCTGGTAGAGGAACCCGAGGCTCGCTCCCTCCAGGACCCCATCCACCAGGTATTTCGTGGAGGCGGGAAGGACCAGCCCGGCCAGTCGGTTGAGGAGGATGAGGAGGAGCCCGAGGGCCACCAGCTTTCTGCGGGGCCAGATGATCTCCCGGAAGGCGTGCCGGAGGCTCGCGCCGGAGATCTTCGTCGATTTCGCCATGGGGGATGAGTACGAAGGGGGGAGGGGAGAAGTTCCCTCGGGTGGGAGGGGAGGCGGATCTCGATCGGGTGGTGCCTCCGCCACCCGCCGTCAGGGGGGCTGCACTGCCGCGGGGGTGGGGATTCCGTTAGGCTTGAGGGTCAGCGAGGGGGCCTATTCCTCGCACGCGACGCTGGCGGCGAGCACTCCCGCGGTGCTGCTTCCGGCGTCTTCTGTTTTTCGGGCCCAGCGCCCGATCGGGGGAACGATGGCCAAGCAGGAAGGGATCGAGGTGGAGGGTCTGGTGACCGAGGTGCTCCCGGACCAGAACTTCCGGGTGCGGTTGCAGAACGACCACGTCGTCCTCGCCTATGCCGCGGGGAAGATGTCGAAGTTCCGTATCCGGGTGCTGGTGGGGGACAAGGTTACGGTGGTGCTCTCCCCGTACGACCTGACTCGCGGCCGCATCACCTACCGCCACAAGGAAATCAGCAACTCTCCCCCGCCGCCGCCCCGAGCCGGGGCCGGGGCCGCCGCCCGCCGGCGGAGGCGCTGACCCCATGCTCCCGGAAAACACGGCTCGCGTGCGGCGCGACAGCCTCCGGATCTCCTCCGTCGAGCTCCCCGGTTGGCAGGCCGGGTCCGGCCGTATCCCCAGCGTGGGCGAGAGCGTCCACTGCGTGGAGGGGCAGGCCGAGGTGATGCGCATCCTCGGCCGGATCAGCGACGGCGGACGGCTCCTGGAGCTCCGCCTTTCGGAGCGCCCGAAGGTGCCCTTCTTCGCGGCCTCCTCCAACGTCCTGCTCCAGTTGGACGCCATCGAGCTGAAGGCGGACGCGACAGAGGCCTGAGCTCCTTCCGGGGAGACGGGATCTCCCCTGCCCGCTTCCGCTCTTCGGCCGGGAGGAAGAGCGAGTCCAGGCGGGCTACCTCAACCCCTCGAACAGCTCCTCGAACCGGAACGCCACCCAGCGCTGGTAGGGGGCGTCCCAGAGATCGGCGGCCAGGTCGTCCACCGCCACATCCAGGCTCATCTCGTTGGCCCGGAAGACGACCGCGTACTCGGTGGTGCCGTGGGCCACGCTCTGGAGAAGGCGCCGCATCTCCGCCGTCCCCACCGGTATCCCCATTCGGGCCCAGGCCTCCAGGGTGTTCTTCCCCGCCTCGTAGCGCCAGGTGGAGGAGAAGGAGACCTCCTGAGCGAAGTTCACCCCCGGGCGGTCCGGATCGGCGCCGTACACCAGGTAGTGGTTGGTGGCCAGGATGTCGAAGGGGCGGACCGGGGCCACCTCGGTGGGAGCCCGGACGGCCGTGCCGAAGCGGTCCCCCTCCGAGACGAAGGCCGGAGCGGGCTGGCCGGCGAAGGGCACCCCCCAGAGGATGATGGATCCGGCGCCGAAGGCGCCGCCGCCAGCCGAGTTGAAGCGGGCGATGGCCGCTTCGATGGACTCCGGCGTGCTCTCCCGGCCCGCGTGCTCCAGGATGTGGCGCTGCACCCAGGTGCAGGGGGTGAGGCCGTCCACCACCGGGCCGGGGCCGGTGCCCCCGGCGTTCTCCATGGAGTAGAGCCCCTCCTCGTTGATCCCGCTCAGCGTCCCCACGAACCCGGGCCACATGGTGGACACCCAGCGCCGGAGCCCCGGCTCCGCCGGGTCCACGGCGAAGAGGAGGAAATGGCTGACGGTGACCTTCCTCAGGTCCACCTCGCCGTCCATGTTCCTGCCGGCGATGAGGCCCCCGTGCAGCTCGCTTTCCGCCGTCGCCTCACCCCAGAGGGCGAACTGGGAGCACTGGGGTCCGGCGGGGTCGGGGTGCGGGGCGTCGATGGGCCGGCCGGAGAGGGCCGGGCCGTCCGAGGGATGGAGCGTCCGGGCCGGCGACCCCTGAGCCGCCCGCCGCTCGATGTAGGCGTTGATGGCCAGCAGCTCCACCCGGCTGAACTCCCTCCCCAGCCAGGGGACCCGCATGTCCATCCCGGAGGCCTTCATCCCCTCCACCACGGCGTCCACCTCCCCGAGGTAGGCGGGATCGTAGGCGAAGTGGCTCTCCAGGAAGGGGGCGAACTGATCCTGGTAGCGCCGGGCCGACTGCCAGCTGTCCTCCAGGACGTAGAACTCGAAGAAGTCCAGGATCTGCTCCCCCACCAGGAACCCGTGGGCGTACCCCCGCTCCCGGGCGGTGCCGTGGAGCTGGAGCACCGGGAGCCCCTTCATCCAGCGCAGCGACCCGTGGTCGGTGCGGCGCTCCTCCCGGGGAAAGGGGCGGGGCCGGCGAAGCACGATGTCGGCGCCGGTCCCGTCGCCGCCCGAGAGGTCCAGGACCGCCATGGGTCCCGCCGCCTCGGTGGCGTGCCACCCGAAGGGCTCCGGAGGATCGAAGCCCAGGGCCCCGTCCCCGTCCAGATCCATGAACGCCAGGACGGAGTACGCGCCGGCCTCGAGCTCCGGGAAGGCGAAGCGCGCGGGACCCGGAAGGCTCAGGGTGCGCAGCGGCCGCGCCCCTCCCAGAATGTCGGCCTTGCTCGGACGGGCCGCCCTTCCTTCGGCCGTGAGCCGGAGCCGGTAGGCCTGGACGACCACGGGCCCGGCCTCACTGCCCCCGTAGCGGACCACGCCCTCCAGGGTCGCGGGGGGAGCGGCCCGGCGGGCCTCCGCCGGGAGGAGGCCCGACCGCGGGTAAGGAAGCTCCGGGCCCGGGGCCAGGAGGAGAAGGACCGCCAGGGCGGGGAAGGTGCGGGACATGGGCTCCTCAGATCTGCCCGAAGAGGCTCTTGCCGGCGCTCAACAGATCGGAGCAGGCCACGCCCACCCTCTGCGCCATGCTCTTCTCGGCCGCCTTCAGGTAGCTCCGGGGATCGTAGAGCTTCTTGTTGCCCACCTCCCCGTCGATCTTCAGGACCCCGTCGTAGTTCTTGAGCATGTGGTCCGCGATGGGACGGGTGAAGGCGTACTGGGTGTCGGTGTCGACGTTCATCTTGACGACGCCGTAGTCCAGCGTCTCCCGGATCTCCTCCAGGAGGCTTCCGCTCCCCCCGTGGAAGACCAGGTCCATCTCGGCCTGCTGCCCGTGCTTCCCGACCACCGCCGCCTGGCCCTCCTTCAGGATGGCGGGCTTCAGCTTCACGGCTCCCGGCTTGTAGTGCCCATGGACGTTTCCGAAGGTGGCGGCGAAGGTGAAGCGCCCGATGTCATGAAGCGCCTCGTAGACCGCCACCATGTCCTCGGGGGTGGTGTAGAGCTTCTCCGACGGGGTGTCATGGCTCCCGGACGCCCCGTCCTCCTCCCCCCCCACCACCCCCGCCTCCACCTCCAGGACGATCTCCTGCTCCACGCACAGGCGCAGGTACTGCCGGGAGAGCGCCATGTTCTCCGCCAGGGGGAGGCTGGAGGCGTCCAGCATGTGGTTCTGGAAGAGGTTGATCTCCCCCCGGGCCCGCCGCTCGGCGGTGGCCTGGATGAGGGGCTTCAGAAAGGTGGCGGCCTGGTCCGGAGGGCAGTGGTCCGTGTTCAGGGCGACCAGGACGGGGTAGCGCTCCGCCAGCCTGTGGGCGGCCTCCGCCAGGACGATGCACCCGAAGGCGTTGTCCTTGTTGTTGAGCCCCGAGGCGAAGCCGCCGGCGCCGGTGGAGAACTGGATGATGCCGTCGGAGCCCGAGTCGGCGAACCCCTTCAGGGCGGCGTTCAGGGCGATGATGGAGGTCGTGTTGATGGCGGGGTAGGCGTAGCCGCCCGCCTGGGCCGCATCGAGCATCTGATGGAACTGCTTCGGCGTGGCGATGGGCATGATCGGACCTTTCGTGACGGTTGGGTGGGGTGGGGGTCGGCTTGAAGTAGGATACGGGTTCGGAGCGGGCTCCGCGAGGCGGAGGAGCCCCCCCTCCCCCACCCCTTGACCCTCACGTAACGTCAGGGCTCATCTTCCACTCGTCCGTCGGACCAGGAAGGGGAGGAGCAAGGGGAATGAGCGAGAGGCACTACACGGTGAGCCAGGTGGCGGGGCTGTCCCATGTCACCGTGCGGACGCTGCACCACTACGACGAGATCGGCCTCCTGGCCCCGTCGGACCGGAGCGCCAAGGGCTACCGCCTCTACTCCATCGCCGACCTCCACCGGCTGCACCAGATCCTCCTCTTCCGTGAGCTGGGGTTCTCCCTGGAGGGGATCCAGCAGGTGCTGGAGGCGACGGCTTTCGACCGGGCGGCGGCCCTGAAGGCCCAGCGGGAGCTCCTGAGAGAGGGGATCAAGCGAACCGAAACCGTGATCCGGGCCGTGGATGCCGCCCTCCGGGCCCTGGAAGGAGACGAGGTGATGGACGAGAGGAAGATGTTCGAGGGCTTCGAGGCGTTCGACAACGTCCGCTACCAGGAGGAGGCGAAGGAGCGCTGGGGCGAGACGGAGGCCTACAAGGAATCCATGCGCCGAAGCAAGCAGTATACCCGGGCCGACTGGGCCAGGATCAAGGCCGAGGGAGAGGCCGTCGAGACCCGCCTGGCGGAGCTCTTCGTGGCCGGGCGAAGCCCCGAGGACGCGACGTCCATGGATGCCGCCGAGGCTCACCGGCTCCACATGGACCGCTGGTTCTACCCGGTGAGCCACACCATGCACGTGGGGCTGGCCCGGATGTACACGGCGGACCCCCGGTTCAAGGAACATTACGACAAGCGTGCGCCGGGGCTGGCGGCCTTCGTGGAGGCGGCCGTGCTGGCGAATGCGAAGAGGGCGGGGGCGTAGCCGGTCCCGGCGTCGCAACCCCCCCCCTCCCCCGGGGGGGGGCGCTCCCCACCGACCCTGGATTCCTCCCGGCGCCTCCGGTAGACTGTCCCTTCTTCATGCCCAGCTTCCGTCGGTCCCCTTTCAGGGAGTGAGCCGTGCGAGTCCTCGCCTCCGTCCTGTTCGTGTTCCTCTCCGGGGCGCTCGTGCCCCTCGCTGCCCAGACGGACCCCCGCCCCCCCCGGGAGGGGATTCCGGTGGATGAGGTGTTCCATGGCCTCAAGCCCCGCAACATCGGACCCTCCGGGACCAGCGGCCGCATCGCCGCCATCGACGGGGTGGTCTCCGATCCGGACGTCCTCTGGGTGGGGACGGCCACCGGGGGGATCTGGAAGTCCGTGAACGGCGGGATGACCTGGGAGACGGTCTTCGACGATCAGGCCGCGCCCTCCATCGGGGCCATCGCCATCCATCAGGCCGCCCCCGATGTGGTGTGGGTGGGGACGGGGGAGGCGAACGTCCGGAACTCCATGGGGGTGGGCCGGGGTGTCTTCAGGACGATGGACGGGGGGAAGAGCTGGGAGTACCTGGGGCTGGCCGGGTCGGAGCGGATCCATCGCATCGTCCTGGACCCCGGTGACCCCGACGTGGCCTATGTCTCGGCCCTGGGGCCCGCCTGGAGCGACGGGGAGGAGCGCGGCGTCTTCAAGACCACCGACGGGGGGCGTTCCTGGAAGAAGATACTCTACGTGAACGAGAGGACCGGCGCCTCCGGGTTGGTCATGGACCCCTCCAACCCCGACCACCTGCTCGCGTCCATGTGGGAGTACCGGCGTTGGCCCTGGTTCTTCAAGTCCGGCGGGCCCGGGAGCGGCCTGTGGGTCACCTACGACGGGGGGGAGAGCTGGAAGCAGCTCACGGAGAAGGAAGGCCTGCCGGCCGGGGAGCTGGGCCGCATCGGCCTCGCCTTCGCCGCCAGCGACCCCGACGTGGTCTACGCCCTGGTGGAGGCCGGCAAGAGCGCCCTCCTCCGCTCCGACGACGGAGGGGACAGCTGGCGGGCGGTGAACACCGAGCCCAACGTCAACGACCGCCCCTTCTACTACGGCGACGTGGCGGTGGACCCCACCAACGAGAACCGCGTCTACCGCGTCGCCGGGTCGTTGGACATGAGCGAGGACGGGGGGCGCAGCTTCCGGGGGATCGCCCCCTGGTCCGCCGTCCACCCCGACCACCACGCCTTCTGGATCGATCCCGCCGACGGACGGACCCTCTACAACGGGAACGACGGCGGGGTGTTCATCAGCCACGACCGGGGAGGGAACTGGCACTTCGTGAAGAACATCCCCGTGGCCCAGTTCTACCACATCGCCGTGGACATGGCGGAGCCCTTCAACGTCCTGGGCGGTCTCCAGGACAACGGCTCCTGGATGGGCCCCAGCCAGGTGTGGGAAGCCCCCTCCTTCGCCGGCTCCACCATCATGAGCCACCACTGGAGGACGGTGGGCTTCGGGGACGGCTTCGCCACCCTCATCGACCCCTCCGATCCCGACTTCGGCTACTCCATGAGCCAGGGCGGGTACCTTTCCCGGTTCGACCTGAGGACGGGGATCTGGAAGACGGTGCGTCCCACCCAGCCCAGCGACTCCGTGAAGCTCCGGTTCAACTGGAACGCCGGCATCGCCACGGACCCCTTCGACATCGGCACCCTCTACTACGGGAGCCAGTTCCTCCACCGGACCCGGGACCAGGGCCGGAGCTGGGAGATCATCTCCCCGGACCTCACCACCAACGACCCGGAGAAGCAGAAGCAGGCCGAGAGCGGGGGCCTCACCCTGGACGTCACGGCGGCGGAGAACCACACCACGATCCTCACCATCGCCCCCAGCCCGCTGGAGCGGGGCGTGATCTGGGTGGGAACCGACGACGGCAACGTCCAGCTCACGCGCGACGGGGGCGCGACCTGGACCAACGTCGTGGACCGGATCCGGGGCGTGCCCGCGGCCACCTGGGTGCCCCACATCGAGGCCTCCAGGCATGCCGCCGGCACCGCCTACGTGGTCTTCGACAACCACCGGCGGGGGGACTGGGGCACCTACGTGTACCGGACCACCGATTTCGGCCGGAGCTGGACCTCCCTGGCCACCCCCGAGATCGACGGGTTCGTCCACGTGCTGGAGGAGGACCCGGTGGAGAGCGACCTCCTCTTCCTGGGCACCGAGTTCGGCCTCTTCTTCTCCCTGGACGGGGGAGCGAGGTGGAGCCGGTGGGGGGAGAGCTTCCCGACCACCCCGGTCCTGGCCCTCCTGGTCCACCCCCGGGATCACGACCTGGTCATCGCCACCCACGGCCGGGCGGCCTGGGTCCTGGACGACGTGCGGCCGCTGCGGGAGATGGCGGCGAGCCCGGCGCTGGCCGCGGCGCCCCTGCACCTGTTCGCGATTCCTCCGGCCGTGCAGGCCACCCGGGGCTCCACCGGCCCCTACTACTTCCCCGGAAACAACGAGTTTCTCGGCGGGAACCGGGAGTACGGGGCCCTCATCAGCTACTACCTGAGTGAAGCGGCTGCCCCGGGCGACGGGGGCGGGGCAGGGAAGGAGCCTCCGGCCCGGGTGACCCTGGAGGTCCTGGACGCGTCCGGGGTGGTGATCCGGGAGCTGAAGGGGCCGGCCAAGGCCGGGGTGAACCGCGTCGCCTGGGACCTGAAGCGGAAGGGGTTCGAGCAGAAGATCCCGGAGGGCACCCCGGAGGAGTTCCTGCCCGCGGGGCCCGACGTCCTCCCGGGGAGCTACACCCTCCGGGTGAAGTTGGACGACCACGAGGTAACCGGCACGGTGGAGGTTCGACCCGACCCCCGGCGCCCAGTCTCCCTGGCGGAACGGCAGGAGAAGCTGGACGCGCTCCTGCGGGTGGGAGGGCGGATCGAATCCCTCACCAGGGCGGAGGAGAGGCTCGAGGGAATCGGGAAGACCGTGGGTCTGATCCAGGCGCAGCTCGGGGACTGGGACGGGGCGGCCGAGGCGAAGGATTCCCTGACGGCCACGGCGAAGGCCATGGGAGAGAGGATCGCCGCTCTCCGGAAGGCCATCAGCCTTCCCGACGGGACGGTGGGGATCGTGGAGGACGCCTCCCTCTCGGCGCGGCTCGGGGAGGTCTACGGGTCCCTTTCCTCGAGCTGGGACCGCCCCACCCAGTCCGAGCTCACCGCCCTGGAGCGGGCCGAGGGGAAGGTGGTTCCCTTCCTGGCCGAGCTGGAAGGGTTCTTCGCCCGGGAGGTCGCGGACTTCCGCCGGACGCTGGAGGAGGCCGGGTTCAGCCTGTGGGGCGGGGGGTGAGCCGGGAGGGCTGAGGGCTCTTCCGGTACACCAGCGTCCCCTTCACGGCACCCCTCTGCGGGAGCTCGATCTCCCGCTTGACCACCAGGTGGCCGTTCTCGTCCACGGAGATCCGGTCCTTCACCCCGGTGCCGGTGTCGGTCCTCCGCTCGATCTCGAGCCCCTTCTTCGTCCACGCGGCCGCGGCGAAGAACACCAGAGCCCGTTGCCGGACCTCGGTCTCCTCGGCCCCCAGGACCAGGGTCAGGGGCACCGAATCGGACTGAACGAGGCTCACGCTCCCAGGACCCAGGGTCAGGGAGATCTCGTCGGGGGTCTGGGCCAGCGCCTGGATCGTCGTCATCGCCCGCCGCATCGCCTCGGGGTCCATCCCCCCGGGCATGCCTCCGGGCATCCCTCCTCCGCCGGGCCTGCCCCCGC
>JBFYZD010000213.1:0-3738 GCA_041309685.1 Gemmatimonadales bacterium
GAGGCGCGGAGGAAGAGGCGCGGAGGAGGAATCGGCGCAGGCTCCCTCGGGCGGGCGTGGCGAGGCGCGGGTGCCCGGGTGGCGAGGCTCGGGTGCCGGCGTGGCGGGGCGCGGTGGCGAAGCGGAGACCCCGGAGCGGAGCAACTCCTGCCGGCGTGGCCCGGGCCCACGCGGCTCGGAGCGACTCAGGTGTGGCACAGCCCGCCGGACACGCCCGGCTCGCCACCGCGCCCGCCGACCGGACCCGGCGGCAACCCGCCGGCGACCGCCCACCGAACGGCGAGCCCACCGAACGGATCCGCGCCATCCCGCCGGCCGCCCCCCATCCGGTACCGGGATCCCCCGTAGCCCACCCGACCCCCCACCCGGTAGTTTGAGGGAGCAGGCGGTCCCGGTCCCGGAAGGCTGGCAGACCATGAGCACCCCACCGCAGGAAGGCGCCCCCGGCCGCTTCTGGCATGCCCTGGAAGACGGCCGCGTGCAGTGCGATCTCTGTCCCCGCTTCTGCCGGCTCAAGGACGGCCAGCGGGGGATGTGCTTCGTGAGGGAGAACCAGGGCGGGAGGATGGTCCTCACCACCTACGGGCGGTCCTCGGGGTTCTGCATCGACCCCATCGAGAAGAAGCCCCTGAACCACTTCCTTCCCGGCACTCCCGTCCTCTCCTTCGGCACCGCCGGGTGCAACCTGGCGTGCAAGTTCTGCCAGAACTGGGATATCTCGAAGAGCCGGGAGATGGATCGCCTCATGGACCAGGCCTCCCCCGAGACCATCGCCCGGGCGGCGAAGCGCCTGGGGTGCCGGAGCGTGGCCTTCACCTACAACGACCCCGTCATCTTCCACGAGTACGCGGTGGACGTGGCCCAGGCGTGCCGGGAGGAGGGGATCCTGTCGGTGGCGGTGACGGCGGGGTACGTGACGCCGGAGCCCAGGGCCGAGTTCTACCGCCACATGGACGCCGCCAACATCGACCTCAAGGGGTTCACCGAGGATTTCTATCACAAGCTGGCGGCGGGGCACCTGGAGCCCGTCCTGGACACCCTTCGCTACGTCGTCCGGGAGACCGACGTGTGGGTGGAGATCACCACCCTCCTCATCCCGGGTTGGAACGACTCCGAGGGGGAGATCCAGGAGATGACGGGATGGGTGGTGGAGGAGCTCGGCCCCGACGTCCCCCTGCACTTCTCCGCCTTCCACCCCGACTGGAAGCTCCGCGACGTTCCCGCCACCCCGGCGGCCACCCTGGCCCGGGCCCGGGAGATCGCCATGGCCAACGGAGTGCGTTTCGCCTACACCGGGAACGTCCACGACAAGGGCGGGGGGAGCACCTGGTGCCCGGCCTGCGGCCAGCTTCTCATCGGCCGGGATTGGTACGTGCTCTCGGAGTGGAAGCTGACGGAGGAAGGAGCCTGCGGCCATTGCGGAGCGCCCATCCCCGGGCGGTTCGAGGCGAGGCCCGGGAGCTGGGGAGCCCGCCGCCTTCCGGTCCGGCTCTCCTCGGCCCCGTGAGCGCTTTCGCCGGGCCCGCCGGGTTCACGCCCGCCTATCTGCGGCTGGGAGTCGCGGAGCTGCGCGAGCGGGCGGCCCGGGCGGTGGAGGGGCTGGCCTCGTGCCGCGCCTGCCCCCGGGACTGCCAGGTGAACCGGCTCCAGGACCGCTGGGCCGCCTGCAAGACGGGGCGCCACGCCGTGGTTACCAGCGCCTTCGCCCACATGGGGGAGGAGGACTGCCTGAGAGGGTGGAACGGCTCCGGGACGATCTTCTTCGGGCACTGCAACCTGCGCTGCGTCTTCTGCCAGAACCACGACATCAGCCAGGGGATCCGCCCGCGGACCCCCGGCCTCCCTCCCGATGCCCTGGCCGCCCTCCTCCTCCGCCTCCAGGAGATGGGGTGCCACAACATCAACTTCGTCACCCCGGAGCATGTGGTGCCCCAGCTGCTGGAGGCGCTGGTTCCCGCGGTGGAGAAGGGGCTCCGCCTACCCCTGGTCTACAATACCAGCGCCTACGACTCCCTGGAGAGCCTGGCCCTCCTGGATGGAGTGGTGGACCTCTACATGCCGGACCTCAAGCTCTTCGACCCGAAGCTCTGCCGGCGCTACCTGAAGGCGGAGGACTATCCCGGGGTGGCCCGGGCGGCGGTGAAGGAAATGCACCGGCAGGTGGGGGCGCTCGAGATCGGCGCCGACGGGCTGGCCCGCCGGGGCGTGCTCATCCGGCACCTGGTCATGCCCCACCTCCCGCAGGAGTCCGGGGCCATCCTCACCTGGATCGCCCGGGAGCTGGGGACCGACAGCTATGTGAACGTCATGGGGCAGTACCGGCCCGCGGGCCGGGTGAGCCGGCAGCGCTACCCCGAGCTCAACCGCCCGCTGGAGCCCCTGGAGCTGGGGTCGGCCCTGGCCATGGCCAGGGAGGCGGGGCTCACCCGTCTGGATGGGCGCGCACCCGCCCGGTCGGGGTGGTGAGCGGGGGCAGCCCGGCCTAGCGCCCCAGCGCGTAGCCCACGCCGAACCGAAGGCTCGTTCCCCCCCACGTGGCCCCGGTGGTGTACCAGGGCCGCTCCAACTCCTGGTACGGATCGAAGCGGAGCCGGTCATGCCCCACCGCGAGCTGCACGGCAATCCGTTCGGCAAAGCGGGCCTCCACCCCCACGGTCACCCCCACCCCCCAACCCAGCGACGAGAGCCTGTCCTCGGGATTGCCGGAGCGGTTGGACACCAGCGTGAGGGCTCGCCGGGCCACCTGGAAGCGCCCGGCCACCACGGGCCGCACCCGCTCCGCCTCCCGCAGCGTGAGGCGGGCCTCGGACCCCAGCACCCAGAGGGCGATCGGACGCCGCCCCTGGTCCAGGAGGAACGCCGGGTCCTCCAGCACCTCCATGGTCCCGTCCACGACGTCGGCGGAGACGTGGTGGGAGGTGCGGCGCAGATACACCCCCAGGGCGACGTTGCGGTGGACCGGAACGTGCCCGGCCACCTCCAGGCCAACCCCGATCCCGGGAGCCATCTTCCCGGACAGGTCGTACAGGTAGAGGGCGGCGTTGGCCCGTTCCTGGGGGGGGGAGAGATCCACGGGCAGCTCCCCGAAATACCCCGTCTTCGGCCAGAGGGCCACCACGCTGCAGAACACCCGGTCGGCCAGGTAGAGGGGGATCTCCCGGAAGGACGCCGGGGCATCGGCCGGATTGCGGTAGTACTCGACCCCCTCGAAGAAGGAGGCCGGGGTATCCAGCCACTGATCGGCAATGTCCTGGGACAGGACCAGGCGCCCGTCCCAGTAGACGACCAGGCACCCCGCCTGGGTGATGATCCCGCCCCGGTTGGGCGGCTCCAGCCAGAGCAGCACGTCCCGGGCATTGCTGGCGTTCAGCATCTCGGGGTCGATGCGCCTCACCACGCGGCCGAACCCCAGACCCTCCCCGGCCATCTTCTGCCGGGCATAGAACCCTTCGATGGCCGGGCCGAGGCGGGGATCCACCCGCCGGGCAGTGATGGTCAGGGGCTCCAGGGGGATGGGAGTGGTGGGGAGGGAGACGTCCACCACCACCTCCTCCCCCGGCTCGATCCGGAACAGCTGGGAGGTCACCGTGAGGAAAGCGAGGTGGCTCGCCCGGATCCGGTACTCTCCCGACTGCCTCGCCAGGAGCTGAAAGGTGCCTTCCCGTCCCGTGATGGCCTCGGCCACGGTCCCGCCGTCGTCCGCGACGAGAGCCACCTGGGCCCCCTCGATGGCCCGTC
>JBFYZD010000214.1:0-6150 GCA_041309685.1 Gemmatimonadales bacterium
CGTCCCTGGTTCTGGCCGATCCCCAGGGGATGTAACAGGTCATCAAGAACCTGGTGGACAACGCGATCCGATACACTCCGGAGGGGGGCCGGGTGGTGGTGGAGATCCAGGAGCGGGACCCTGTGGCGCTGGTGGCGGTCCGGGACACGGGGATCGGGATCCCCACCTCCGCCCTCCCCAGGATCTTCGAGCGCTTCTACCGGGTGGATCCGGCCAGGTCCAGGGCCGAAGGTGGAACGGGGCTGGGGCTGGCCATCGTGCGCCATCTCGTCCATGCCATGGGGGGAGAGGTCTGGGCCGAGAGCGAGCTCGGGCAGGGCACCACCGTGTTCTTCACCCTTCTTCCGGCGCCCGGGGGGAGCGCGGTCTGATGGCTCCGGCACTGGTCCGGGGGACCGGGTGGAGGCGTGCGCTCCCGGTGCTGGCGGGGCTCTCGTGGGCCTGCGGGGGAGAAGGGGCTAACGCGCTCCGGGGGCACGTGACCGTGGACGGATCCTCCACCGCGTACCCCATCGCGGAAGCGGTGTCGGAGGAGTTCCAGCTCCTGAACCCTCGGGTCATGGTGACCGTGGGCCACTCCGGGACCGGAGGTGGGCTGGAGCGCTTCTGCCGGGGAGAAACCGATGTGGCCACCGCCTCCCGCCCCATCCAGGAAGCCGAGGTGCTCCGGTGCCGCGCCAACGGGGTGGCCTACCTGGAGCTGCCCGTGGCCCAAGATGGCCTTTCCATCGTCGTGAACCCGGCCAACGCCTTCCTCGATTGTGTGACCGTTGAGGAGCTTCGGAGGATCTGGCGGGCGGGAAGCCCTGTGCGGACCTGGCGGGACGTGCGGCCCGAGCTCCCCGCGGAGCCCATCCGGCTCTACGGGCCGGGCACCGGATCGGGGACCTTCGACATCTTCACCGAATCGGTCATCGGGACCGTGGGCGCCAGCCGGACCGACTACCAGGCCAGCGAGGACGACAACCTCCTGGTCCAGGGGGTGATGGGCGACCACTTCGCCCTGGCCTATTTCGGCTATGCCTACCTGGAGGAGAACCGGGAGGGCCTCAAGGTCCTGGCGGTGGATGGAGGGGAGGGGTGTGTGGTCCCCAGCCGGGAGACGATACGGAACGGGAGCTACTCCCCCCTGAGCCGGGAGCTCTACCTGTACGTGAGCCGGTCCTCCCTCCAGCGACGGGGGATGGGGGCGTTCATGGACTTCTTCATGTCCAACGCCGCCTCCCTGATCCCCCCCACCGGGTTGATGCCTCTGATGGACTCGGTGTACGACGAGAACCGGAAGGCGCTGGATGCCGCCCGCGATCCGGCGGCCTCCCCCTCCCAGCCGGAGGGAGGGGCGGTCTCCCCCGATGCCTGACCGCTCCCCCCCTTCCGGCGTTCCCTTCCCGGCGCTCGCCCCCCGCAGGGCCGGCCAGAGGGGGGAGCGGGCCATGGCCGGGCTCCTGGGACTCTGTGCCGGAATCTCCGCACTGGTCACCGTGGGGATCGTCCTGATCCTCCTCTCCGAGACCGTAGCCTTCTTCTCCCAGGTATCCCTGTGGGAGTACCTCACCGAGACGAGGTGGACGCCGCTCTTCCAGGAGAAGCACTTCGGGATCCTCCCCCTCCTCACGGGGTCGGTGCTTGTGACCGTGGGCGCCGGGATCGTGGCCCTCCCCGCCGGGCTCCTCACCGCCATCTTCCTGAGCGAATACGCCGGACCGGGCCTTCGGGCGGCCTTGAAGCCGGTGCTGGAGGTGCTGGCGGGTATCCCCACGGTGGCCTACGGCTATTTCGCGCTGACGTTCGTGACCCCCCTCCTGAGGTCCTTCTTACCCGGAACGGGGATCTTCAACGCGGCCTCCGCGGCCCTGGTGGTGGGGGTGATGATCCTCCCCATGGTGTCGTCCCTCTCGGAAGATGCCCTGAGGGCCGTGCCCCAGCGTCTCAGGGAAGGGGCGTATGCCCTGGGAGCCAACCGGATGGAGGTGACCACCAGAGTGGTGGTTCCGGCAGGACTCTCCGGTGTGCTCGCTTCCTTCGTCCTGGCCCTCTCCCGGGCGTTCGGCGAGACCATGGTGGTGAGCATCGCCGCCGGGAACTCACCGCGCCTCACCCTGAACCCCCTGGACACCATCCAGACCCTCACCGCCTACATCGTGCAGGTGACCCAGGGGGGGATCACCAGCGGCTCGCTCGCCTACCGGACCCTCTTCGCCGTCGGGACGACGTTATTCGTTTTCACCCTCGGCATGAACCTCCTGGGCCAGTGGATAAGAACCCGGTTCCGGGGGGGTGCCTCGTG
Organism: Gemmatimonadales bacterium; assembly: GCA_041309685.1. Taxonomy (GTDB): domain Bacteria; phylum Gemmatimonadota; class Gemmatimonadetes; order Longimicrobiales; family Gaopeijiaceae; genus JBFYZD01. Next base: position 2,288 of record JBFYZD010000214.1, read on the forward strand.
ACCGGGGAACGGGGCCCGGAGCTGGGTCCGGGACGGGGCTGGCCGGCATCTCCAAGGGATGTCCGCAGACGGCTCATGGACCGCGCCTTTCGGCTCCTGGTGGGGGGCGCCGCCTTCCTGGTCCTCTTCGCTCCGGTGGTCCTTCTGGCCGATGTGCTGGTGGACGGCATGGGGTATATCTCAGGGCACTTCTTCACCAACTACGCCTCGCGTTTCCCTGAGCGGGCAGGGATCCGGGCTCCCCTCCTCGGTACCCTCTGGACGTTGGGGTTGACGGGGATCCTCTCCATCCCCGTTTCCGTGGGTGCGGCGGTCTACCTGGAGGAGTACGCGCCCAGGACCCGTGTCAGCCGGATGATCCAGGCCAACATCGCCAACCTGGCCGGCATCCCCTCCATCGTCTACGGGATCCTGGGGCTGGCCCTCTTCGTCCAGGCGCTGGACCTGGGGCGCAGTGTCCTGGCCGGGGCGCTCACCCTCTCCATCCTCATCATGCCCGTCATCATCCTGGAGGCCCAGGAGGCCCTTCGGTCCGTTCCTCCGGGGCTCAGGGAGGGAGCCTATGCACTGGGGGCCAGCCGTTGGCAGGTCGTGCGCCACCAGGTCCTTCCCCTGGCCCTCCCGGGAATCCTGTCCGGCTCCGTGCGGGCGCTGTCCCGGGCCGCGGGGGAAGCGGCCCCCCTCCTGATGATCGGAGTCCTCTCCTTCATCGCCTTCACCCCCGAAAGTCCGGGAGACCCGTTCACCGTTCTTCCCATCCAGGTGTTCACCTGGGTGTCCCGGCCCCGGGAGGAGTTCCAGGGGCTGGCGGCTGCCGCCATCATCGTTCTGCTCGGGCTGATCTTCGCCATGAACGTCCTGGCCATCGTCATCCGGAACCGGCTCCGGCCCCGGGCCTGAGGAGGAAAGAGAAGCTTGTCCACCACCTATGGCATCGACACGGGGGGAATGCTCCCCGCCCTGGAGGTAAGAAGCCTCTCGGTCCACTATGGCTCCCGCCCGGCGGTCCGGGAGATCTCCCTGGTGGTTCCCTCCCACCGGATCGTGGCGCTGGTGGGGCCTTCGGGGTGCGGCAAGAGCGCGCTCCTCCGTTCCCTGAACCGGATGAACGATCTCACAGCGGGGGCGCGAATCACCGGAGAGGTGCTCTTTCAGGGCCGGAACATCTACGATCCCGGCGTGGATCCCGCACAGGTCAGGCAGCTCATCGGGATGGTGTTCCAGAAGGCCAACCCCTTTCCCGGGAGTATATTCGAGAACGTGGCCTTCGGGCTACGCGTGACGGGGAGCCATGGGGGGGACCTGAGCCGTGTGGTGGAGGAGAGCTTGAGGAAGGCGGCCCTCTGGGATGAGGTGAGTGACCGCCTCTTCGAGTCGGCCGGGGGCCTCTCAGCGGGGCAGCAGCAGCGCCTCTGCGTCGCCCGGGCCCTGGCGGTGGGGCCCCGGATCCTCCTCATGGACGAGCCCACTTCCGATCTGGATCCCGGCGCCGCGCTGCGCATCGAAGAGCTGGCCATTCGCCTGAAGGACCACTATACCGTGATCATCGTGACCCACAACATGCAGCAGGCGGCGCGCGTCTCGGATTTCACCGCCTTCCTCCAGGACGGGGAGCTGGTGGAGTATGGCCCCACGGACGCCGTCTTCACCAAGCCCCGGGAGGAGCGGACAGAGTCCTACGTGACGGGAAGGCTCGGATGAAGGCCCCTCCGGCGAAGCGGCACTTCCACGGGGAGTTGGACCTCCTTCAGGACCGGGTCATGCAGATGGCCGGTTTGGCGGAGGAGCTGGTACACCGCTCCGTGGAGGCCTTCCTGCGGCGGGACGGGAAGCCTCTGGGCGGCATCCGGGAGGATGACAAGAGGATCGATGCCCTGGAGGTGGAGCTGGACGAACGGGTGGTGGAGCTCATCGCCCGGCACCAACCCGTGGCAACCGATCTTCGCCAGATCTTCGCTACCCTCAAGATCTCCAACGATCTGGAGCGGGTGGGGGATCACGCCCACAACATCGCCAAGGCCGCCCGCCGCCTTGCCGAGCTCCGGCCCTTGCCCGAGATCCCGGAGATGGCCGAGCTGGCCGTCCTCTCCCAGCGCATGCTCCAGGACTCCCTAGCCTCCTTCGGCACCCGCAACTCGGCGCTGGCGCGGGAGGTCTGCGCCCGGGACGACCGGGTGGACGACATGAGGAAGGCGGTCCACCGGATCCTGGTGGCCCACATGACGGAGGACCCCCGGCGGATCAACCCCGCGTTGGAGTACGTCCGGGTTTCCCAACAGCTGGAGCGGATCGGGGACCTCTCCACGAACATCGCCGAGGACGTGGTGTTCCTGGTGGAGGGCCGCACCATCAAGCACCACGCGGAGTCCCGGGGGGCCTGACCGCCGGTTGTGACTCCTCCTTCCCGTCTCCTTCACCGTTGCGTTCCGGAGGGTCCCGGGGGTACCCTTGGGTGTCACGGACTCGACGGGACGACCACCCCCTCCGGCGTGGAGTTCCCGCTCCCAGCTCCCGGTGAGGAATGCCCGAGAGGTCGGATTCCCCCCGCAGCTTCAACTCCGATCCGACAGACGATCGGCTGGCCCCCTCGGACCCCTGGGATACCGGGCAGGCCCTGAACGGCCTTATGGAGTCCGTCGGAACCGAGACCCAGCCCGCCCCCGCGCAGGTCCAGGAAGGCCTCCGGGGGCGGATCGCCCTGGTGACGGGAGCCTCCCGGGGTATCGGCAGGGCCATCGCCCTGGAGTTCGCCGCCAACGGGGCCCATGTGGCCTTCAACTACCTGGAAATGGGAAGTGGGGCCCGGGCCGAGGCCGAGGAGGTGGCCCGGGAGCTCAGGGACCATGGGGTGAGGGTCTTCTGGCGCTCCTGCGACGTCAGGGATCCGGACGAGGTGAGGCGGTTCGTGGGAGACGCCGTCCGGGAGCTGGGAGGGCTCCACTTCCTGGTGAACAACGCCGGAATCGGCCGGGACCGGGCTCTGTGGCGGATGAGCGACGAGGAGTGGAGGGCCGTCCTGGACACCAACCTCGGAGGGGCGTTCTTCTTCATCCGGGCCGCCGCCCCGGTGCTCCGGGCCCAGGAATGGGGGAAGATCGTCAACGTGGCGTCGGTCCATGGCCTCCGGGGGGAGTTCGGGCTGGCCAACTATGCCTCCTCCAAGGCCGGGCTCATCGGTCTGACCCGGAGCGCGGCGGTGGAGCTGGGCCCCAAGAACATCAACGTGAACGCCGTGGCGCCGGGATACATCCGCACCACCCGGCTCACCGAGCAGGTGCCGGCGGAGATCCTGGACAGGGTCAGGGAGAAGAGCGTCCTGGGCCGCCTGGGGGACCCCCAGGACGTGGCCCACGTGGTCCTCTTCCTCTGCTCGGAAGGGGCCCGCCATATCACCGGGTCCGTGATCCCCATCGACGGGGGGTACCTGCTCTAGGGTTCGGGCCCCGGAGCGCCGGGGCAGCGACCGCCGCGGCGGGATGGAAGCGGGCGGCCGGTTGAGGGAACCCCTCTCTCCCGCTATTCCATAGAGCAGGAAGGTGACTCCACCCCCCAGCCGGGAGACAGCCGCATGCTGGCGTTCCTGTTGGTGACCTCCATCGTCCTCTTCGTTCTGGCCTATCGGTACTACGGCGCCTGGATCGCCGGGAAGCTGGGCCTGGACGACCGGCACGCGGTCCCGTCGGAGTACATGTTCGACGGAGCCGACTACGTCCCCGCCAAGACCCCGGTCCTCTTCGGGCACCACTTCAGCTCCATCGCCGGCGCCGGCCCCATCGTGGGGCCGATCCTGGCGGGGCTCTTCTTCGGGTGGCTCCCGGTGGTGATCTGGATCGTTGGGGGGTCCAGCCTGGTGGGGGGGGTCC
>JBFYZD010000215.1:0-54323 GCA_041309685.1 Gemmatimonadales bacterium
GGGGGAAGACCAACGTCGTGCTGAACGCCCTCGACCGCCACCAGAAGAACGCCACCCGGAACAAGATCGCCATGGTGTGGGAGGGGGAGGACGGGAGCCTCAGGACCTTCAGCTACTTCGCCCTGAACCGGGAGGTGTGCCAGTTCGCCAACGTGCTGAAGAGCATGGGGGTGAAGAAGGGAGACCGGGTCACCATCTACCTGCCCCGGATTCCGGAGCTGGTGATGGCCATGCTGGCCACCGCGAAGATCGGGGCAGTCCACTCCGTGGTGTACGGAGGCTTCTCCGTGGAGGCGCTGGCGGAGCGCATCGAGGACTCGGAGTCCCGGATCCTCATCACCGCCGACGGGGGGTACCTCCGGGGAAGGGTCGTCCCTTTGAAGGAGATCGCCGACGAGGCCCTCCAACGCTGCGGCACGGTGGAGCACGTGGTGGTGATCCGCCGCACCGGTCAACCCATCGCCATGGAGCAGGAGCGGGACTACTTCTACGACGATCTCATGAGCCTTCCCATCGCCCGGTCCAACGGCCAGCGGTGCGAGACGGAGGTCATGGACGCCGAGGATCCCCTCTTTCTCCTCTACACCTCCGGGACCACGGGTAAGCCCAAGGCCATCCTCCATACCCACGGCGGCTACCAGGTGGGAGTGGCCACCACCCTGAAGTACGCCTTCGACCTGAAGCCCGAGGACCGGTGGTGGTGCGCGGCCGATCCGGGGTGGATCACGGGGCACTCCTACATCGTCTACGGCCCCCTGATCCTGGGAGCCACCTCCATCATGTACGAGGGCGCGCCCACCTACCCCTATCCTGACCGGTGGTGGAAGATCGTCGAGCGTTACGGGGTCACGATCCTCTACACGGCGCCCACGGCCATCCGGGGGCTGATGCGCTTCGGCGAGTCCTGGGTGAACAAGCGGGACACCTCCACCCTCCGCCTCCTGGGGAGTGTGGGAGAGCCCATCAACCCGGAGGCATGGCGCTGGTACCACGAGGTGGTGGGGAAGGGGAGGTGCCCCGTCATCGACACCTGGTGGCAGACCGAAACCGGAGCCTTCATGATCACCCCCGTCCCCTCCTTCCCCCTGAAGCCGGGATCAGGCACGAAGCCCTTTCCCGGTATCGGGGCCGAGATCCTGGACGAGGAGGGGAAACCCGTGGCCCCGGGGGAGGAGGGGAAGCTGGTCATCACCACCCCCTGGCCCGCCATGCTCCGGGGCATCTACAAGGACCCCGAGCGCTACGTGCAGCAGTACTGGTCCACCTACCCGGGGAAGTACCTCACCGGCGATTCCGCCAAGGTGGATGAGGACGGGTACTTCTGGATCATCGGCCGCATGGATGACGTCATCAAGGTGTCGGGCTACCGCCTGGGGACGGCGGAGATCGAGTCGGGGCTGGTGAGCCATGACGCCGTCGCGGAGGCCGCCGCCATCGGGATCCCCGACGACATGAAGGGGAACGTCATTCACGCCTTCGTGATTCTCCGGGCGGGGGCGCAGGGGAGCCCGGAACTGGAGCGGGAGCTGAAAGAGCACGTGGGCCACGAGGTGGGACCCATCGCCAAGCCGGCCCACATTGAGTTCGTGGCCAGCCTCCCGAAGACCCGGTCCGGGAAGATCATGCGCCGGGTCCTGAAGGCCCGGGCCCTGGGGCTGCCGGAGGGGGACACATCCACCCTGGAGGGCTGACCCGACCTCTACGGCGGTGGGCCGGGCCGGCGGGTACCTAATCCACCAGCAGCCTCCCCACCGCCACCGAATTGGCCTTGGCCCGGGCGCTCTCGGCCCGGGAGGGAATGAGGACCGGAGCCGCGGCGCCTACCACCACGTGGCCCGGCTCGAACCGCAGGGTGTACTGGAGGGCCTTGCCCGCGATGTTCCCCGCCTCGACGGTCGGGCAAAGGAGAACGTCCGCCTCTCCGGCCACCCGGGAGTCCACCCCTTTCCGCAGGGCCGCCGCCGCCGAAAGAGCCATGTCCATGGCCAGCGGCCCTTCCACGACACAACGCCCGAAAGCCCCCTCTCTGGCACGGCGAGTCAGCTCCGCGGCGTGCACCGTCGACGGCAGCTCCGGGTTCACGGTCTCGATCGCCGCGAGCACAGCCACTTTCGGCTCCTCATAGCCCAGGCGCCAGAATACCTCCAGGGCGTTCCGGAGGATCTGGGCCTTGGCCTCCACGTCCGGGTTCAGGTTGATGCCCGCATCGGACAGCCCCATCAACCGCGGTGCTCCCGGAAGGGGAGAATCGAAGAGGAAGACGTCGGAAAGAAGCCGGCCAACCCGGAGGCCCCGGTCCCGGTGCAGCACCTCCCGCATGAGGTCCGCGGTGGTGACCTTCCCCTTGAGCAGGATCTGCCCCTCCCCCTCCCGCACCAGTTGAACCGCCGTGGTCACCGCCTCATGGAGCTCCGGTCGCCCCACGACCTGGAAGTCCTTCGGGTCCCTCCCCAGGTCCCAGAGGAGAGCCTCGATCCTGTGCGGATCCCCCACCAGGATGCAGCGGGCCAGCCCCTCCTCCTCCACCAGGGCCGCGGTCTCCAGGGCCACCAGGTCCTGAGCGGCGGCGATGACCACGATGCGGGTGGGAAGGGAGCTGGCCTTCCGGCACAGGGTCTCCATGGACCTGAGGGGGCCCGGGGGAAGGGAGCCTGGGAGCGTCGCGGGGCCATCGTTCATGAGTCCTCTAGTACTCCTTGGCTTCGTCCTCGCCCCTGAGGACCCGAAGTGCCCCCAGGGCGAGCGCTTTCATCTCCTCCACCTCGGGCCATACCTCCACCGGGGCCAGGAAGGCCACCCGTTCGCGGATCCAGCCGACGAGGAGGTCGCTGGCGGCCAGACCACCCGTGAGCAGGATCCTTTCCGCCTCTCCCTTCAGCACCGTGGCCATGGACCCGACCTCCTTGGCAATCTGGTAGGCCATGGCCTGGTAGACCTGCAGGGCTTCCCCGTCCCCCTGCGCGATGCGGGCTTCCACCTCCCGGGCATCGTCTGTTCCCAGATAGCTCAGGAGCCCCCCCCACTTCAAGGTCATGCCCCTGAGCTGAGAAGCGGTGTAGGACCCGGAGAAGGCCATCTCCAGGAGCTCCTGGACGGGAAGCCCTCCAGCCCGGGAGGGGGAGAAGGGACCCCCGCTGTTGGCGTTGTTGGCGTCCACGATCCGGCCGTCCCGGACCGGGGAGATGGAGATCCCTCCACCCAGATGAGCCACCACGAAGCGGGAGCCTTCCACCCCCCGCCCCGCCTTTCGGCACACCTCCCGCACCAGCGCATGGATGCTCAGGGCGTGGCTGAGGCTCCTCCTGGGGATCTCCCGAAGTCCGGAGTAGCGGGCCAACTCCTCGAACTCGTCGGTGGAGACCGGATCCACCACAAACGCCGGCACCGCCGCTCCTCCCGGGCCCCGCTCCCGGGCCACTTCGTTCGCCACCTCCTGGGCCAGGGCGCACCCCAGGTTGGAGGCGTGGACGCCCTGCCGGTTCTGGCGGGCGTCCGCGAGCATGAGCTCCCCCACGCGGTAGGTCCCTCCCTCCATCGGCCGCAGGAGCCCGCCCCGCCCCACCACCGCCGAGACGCCGGACAGATCGACTCCGTTGTCCAGGCACCAGCCGCGGAGGGTTTCCAGGCGAAGAGGAAGCTCCTCCCAGAGGTCGGAAACGGTACCCGCTGCCGGGGCAGGTACCGACCCCTGAGCCCGGCACACCTCCCCCTGGAAGACGGCAACCTTCGTGGAGGTGGACCCCGGGTTGATCACCAGGACCACCCGCTCAGCCCCTTCGCTCATGCATCCAACTCCGTCCTGGAGGGCTGGGTACCGAGCGCTCCCCTTTCTCCCTCGGTTTCATTGTCCCAGGCCGGGACAACCTCGGCGGCAGAATTGTCTCACCTGGTTGCCTTTTGTCAAGGAGCCGCACCGGTCCGGAGCGAAACGGCCTCCGGGGAGATCCCCTTCCCTCTGCTTTCCCCACCTGTCCACACCCCCACGCTGAAGGCATGGAGCTTGCTCCTGCACACTGGCGAAAGGAGGGGGGTTGCCCCCATACTTAACAGTGGCAATATTCGCGGCTGTTAATGTGGGCGCTACCGTATCCCGCATGGTCCCGGGGATCAGACCCGCGGCGGAAGGGAGAGGAACGTGGGACTCGTCAACGACTTTCTGGGCAGCGTCAGGATCCTCTCCACGACCATCGACGAGTGGATGGCAGAGGAGCTGAAAGAGGCTACGAAGGACCGGATTACTCCCTCCCAACTCAAGGTTCTCAAGCTGGTGGCCCGGACCAACGCCAGACGGATCGGCGACGTGGCCGAGTTCCTTGCCGTGAGCAACGCCGCTGCCAGCAAAGCCGTGGACCGCCTGGTTCGCCGTGGGCTCCTTCGCCGTGCCGAGTCCGCCTCGGACCGTCGGGCGGTGGAGCTGTCCCTCACCACCGAGGGGCGCACCCTCCTGGCGCAGTACGAGGCTGCGACCGCACAGGTCCTGAAGAAGGTCTTCGGGACGCTGCCACCGGAGAAGATGGAATCCGCGGCCCTCTTCCTGGACGAGGTGTCCACACGGGTCGTGAGGGAGGGGAAGACCCGGGAGGGGATCTGCCTTCGTTGCGGGATCCATTTCCGGGACCGGTGCATCCTTCGTCAGAGCGTGGGGAGGAACTGTTATTTCCACCTCCACCGGGACCACACCATCAGCAACCATGACCATGAAACCCTCCCCACGGTGGGAGAGGGGCTGGAGGCGACGAAGAAGGGCAAGAAGAGGGAATAACGTTTTCATGACGTCGCGTGTCTTCAAGGCAGCGACGGGTTTTTCATAGAGCCCCCGGGACTCAGGTCATCCAGCCGATCCAGACCTGTTTCCCATTTCCCCAGGCTGGGGTTTTTTCCCAGCCGCAAATCCTACCCCTCAAATCGGGCGGGGGCCCTCCAGCGGGAGGGACCCCGCTCCTGCCTTTTCAGGGATATGGTTCCTTCAGCTCCGTGCCCCCGATCCCGTTGGGATTACCCCATGGCCGCGGGGGAGGATTCCGGGCTATCGTTGGATTGGGCACACTCCTGGGGGGAACCTCCGGCGGGTGTCGCTTGGGCTGACTTCGAGGATTGGGGAAACGGGAGACTCAAGCTGCATGAACACGGACACAGGACTCCTGATGGCCACGGCTGCCTCCGTCGGGGTACTGCACACCCTTCTGGGACCGGACCACTACCTCCCCTTCGTGGCTCTGGCTCGGGCCGGGGGATGGACCCGGGGCAAGACTCTGGTCGTGACCGCCCTGTGCGGATTCGGCCATGTGGCAGGGTCGGTGGTGTTGGGGTCCGTGGGCATCGCACTGGGGCTTTCGCTGGGTCGCCTGGAGGCCTTCGAAGCCTCCCGGGGCACCGTCGCCGCTTGGGGCCTGATCGTCTTCGGGCTTCTCTATACGGTGTGGGGGCTCCGCAGGGCCGCCCGCGGCCGCACCCATGCCCATTGGCACGGCCATGCCGATGGGGCCGCCCACCAGCACCCCCACGACCATGCGGGCGACCACCTCCACCCCCACCCCGGCACCGGGGATCGGAAGATGACTCCCTGGGTGCTCTTCGTCGTCTTCGTCTTCGGCCCGTGCGAAGCCCTCATCCCCCTCCTGATGTTCCCCGCCGCCACCCATAGCGCCGGTACCCTCGCCATGGTGACGGGGACGTTTGCCCTGGCCACCGTGGCGACCATGCTGGTCACGGTCTCGATCGCCCTGGAGGGGCTGCGGCGCATCCCTCTGGGCGGCCTGGAACGTCACGCCCACACTCTGGCGGGGTTGACAATCCTCCTCTGTGGAGTGGCGATGGAGTTTCTGGGACTCTGAGCCTTCGGCCCCCGGAGGGGAGGCCGTGCCCCCCTCTACCTGGCCACCCGGTTCCGGCCGCCCTTCTTCGCCCGGTACAAGGCCTCGTCGGCCCTCTTCAGGACCGCTTCGGGGGAGGGATCCTTCCCGGTGGAATCCGCCACGCCGATGCTCACGGTGACGGAGAGCCCCCGGGGCTGACCCGCTCCTGGCGACTTCCAGGCCCCCGGGTTCACCGGCTTCTTCCGCGGGCGGCGCCAGCTCCTCAGGGTGAAGGTGGAGTTGGCCACGTCCTCCCGGACCACGTCCAGAAGGGGCACCACTTCCTGACGGGTCTTGCCAGGAAAGATCAGGGTGAACTCCTCACCCCCGTAGCGGAAAGCCCGGCCCCCGCCGGGGGCCTGGGCCAGCCGCCCGGCAACCATCCGAAGGACCTGGTCTCCCACGTCATGGCCATGACGGTCGTTGAACCTCTTGAAGTGGTCCACATCCACCATGGCCACGGAATAGGTTCCGCCGAGCCCCTCCATGTCCCTCGTGAGGGCCCGCCGGGCCGGAAGACCCGTGAGGTCATCCCGATAGGCCATGGCGTGAGAGGTCTCCACCACCGAAAGCCCCAGCGTCAGCCCGCCCCCCATGAGGAAGATGGCCACAGCCGCCGCATCGTGGGAGAAGCTCAGGGCCAGGGCCAGGAGCAGGAGCGTCCAGAAGAGCCCCCGATCCACCGCCCCTCCCCGGAAGAGCGCCACCCCCAGGCTTCCCGGGAGGGCCAGAGCCAGCGTGAGGAACACCGGCTGGGGAAGCCCAGACCAGAGAGAGAGCGCCCCGGGAAAGGGCATGGCGGCGAGGAACACCGCCATGTCCTGGGGGGCCACGGCCAGGAAGAGCCCCCCGAAGAACCCCGGGACCAGGACCGCTCCCAGCTGGAGGAGGCCCGCCGTGGAGAAGACCCCGCAGTCCCTCAGGAGGGAAGAGAGCCCGAGAAGGAGCGCGGTCAGCCCCCCCAAGAAATGGAGAGCGGTCACCCCCCCGGCCCCGGTGGAGGCTACCCCCGCCGTGACCGACAGGGCCAGCACCCCCACCACCACCCGACTCCGGTGGAAGAAGACCCCCATGAACAGGGCGGCCGCGAATACGACCCAGGGGTAGGCCGTGGCGACGGTCTCCTTGAGCTCGGGGGATCCGAAGCCCAGGACCAGTGCCAGCGCCGCCGCCAGGGTGACGCCGCCGGGAAGAAACCGGATCAGGAACCGGAACATGGCATGGCAGGCTAACCACCCTCCCCGCGGGCCACAATGGCACGGAGGATCGAGCGCGCTCCCCTTGCCGAACCTTGCATCGCCCTTCCTCAGGCCCTAGCTGTTCAACCATGCTACCGGGTCTATTCACCCGGGCCGCCCCGGACGGGGGCACCGGAACTCCAGGTGAACAGCATGATGGACGCTCGAATCTCGGCGTACGTGGAGGCCGCCCAAGCCATGGCGACGGGCCGTTTCGACGTGGACCTGCCCCTGGACCCGCATCCCGAGGACGACGTGGCGAGGCTCGGGATCGCTCTCCGGTACCTGGCGGCGAACATGGAGAGGCGTTTCCAGGAGATGGAGGAGCTGGTCCGGGTCACGGAGAAGGTCAATGCCGGCCTCCTCCTGGACGAGATCCTCCACCATGTCTACGAGTCCTTTCGGGCGATCCTCCCCTATGACCGCATCGGGTTCTCCCTCATCGAGGAGGGACCCGGAGGCCCTGTCGTTCGCGCCCGGTGGGCCCGGACCGAGGCGCCGCGACCCAGGATCGGGGTGGGGTACTGGGCACCCCTTTCCGGGAGCAGCCTGGCGAACCTGATCCGCACCGGCCGCCCCCGGGTCCTCAACGACCTGGAGGCCTACCTGGATGCTCACCCCGGGTCCGAAGCCACGCGCCTCATCGTGGAGGAAGGGATGCGTTCCTCCCTCACCTGTCCCCTCCTCGCGAACGGGAAGCCGGTGGGGTTCATGTTCTTTTCCAGCATGGAGAAGGACACCTACCGGGACGTGCACGTGGAGCTCTTCCTGGAGATCGCCGGCCAGCTTTCCCTGATCGTGGAGAAGAGCCGGCTATACCAGGAGCTGGTGGAGCTGAATGAGCTGAAGAACCGGTTCCTTGGAATGGCCGCCCACGACCTCCGGAACCCCCTCAACGCCATCCAGGGGTATCTCTTCCTTCTGGAGAAGGGGCATTTCGGGGAGGTCACGACCCCCCAGAGGGAGATTCTCAGGAAGCTCCAGGGACAGGGTCATGCCATGCTGGAGTTGGTGGAGGAGCTCCTGGACGTGAACGTGATCCAGTCGGGCCACCTCGAGCTCCACCCCATCCCCACGGATCTCCGAGCCCTCCTGGAGGACGGGCTGGAGGCGATCCGGCCCATGGCCGAGGACAAGGGCATTCGCCTGGGAATCGAAGCCCCGGCAGGGCCGATCCCGGTCCTGGCGGATCCCCACCGAGTGGACCAGATCCTGGCGAACCTCCTATCGAACGCCGTGAAGTACTCCCACCCCGGGGGGTCGGCAACGCTTCGGGCTCACGCCCTGGAGGGCGTCGTCAGCGTCTCCGTGGAGGACCAGGGGCAGGGCATACCCAGGGAAGAGGTGGAAAAGCTGTTCACCGAGTTCGGCCGGACCACCGTTCGCCCCACGGGAGGGGAGCGCAGTACCGGGTTGGGGCTCGCCATCGTCAAGCGGATCGTGGAGGCCCACGGCGGATTCGTTTCCGTCGAGAGCACGGTCGGGAAGGGCTCGATCTTCCGTTTCACCCTTCCCCGCGCCCAGGGACGGAATCGCCACCCGCCGAGTCCACGGGCAGGATCGGCACCTCCACCGGGGGAGGCCCCAGCGGGAGGCCGGACCCGAGGCGCTGCAGAATGATCTCTTTTCGCCACCTCATCTGGGCAGGGCGGTAGCCCGGGTTGGATGAGAGGGGATGGGGGAGGGTGGCCGCCAGAGCCGCTGCCTCCTCCCGGCTCAAGCTCCGGGCCGAGTGGCCGAAGTAGGCCTGGGCTGCCGCCTCCACCCCGAAGATCCCCGGTCCCAGCTCCACGACGTTCAGGTAGAGCTCCAGGATCCGTTCCTTCTGGAGGAACCACTCCAGGCGTTTCGCCACCACCGCCTCGTTCAGCTTCCGCAACAGCGAGCGGTTCGGGGTGAAGTAGAGGTTCTTGGCCAGCTGTTGGGTGATGGTGCTCCTTCCCTTGATCTGGTCCCGGTGGGAGCGGTAGTAGCGGACAGCCTCCCGAAGAGCCTGGCGGTCCCTTCCGGAAAACCAGGAGAAGAGAGTGTCCCCCTGCCACTTCACCTCTTCCCCCAGCGCCCGCCAATCGATGCCATGGTGCTGGTAGAACCGATCGTCTTCCGCCACCAGGACCGCCCGCTGAAGGAGGGGCGAGATCTCCCCCAGGGGTACGGAACTCCGCTGGATGGTCAGCACCTCCCCGGCACGCCGGGCCTCCTCCCTCCGAAAGGCCATGAAGGAGGTCTCCCCCGGATCCCCGAAGCGCAGGGAAATGGGCCAGGGGAGGAGAGCGAACCAGAGCAGGGAGGCCAGGAGGGCCAGGAGCAGGAAGCCCACGACCCACGACACCAGCACCCGCACCACCCCCGGACGGGACCTCCCTCCCTGCGGCTCCGGTGCCTTACCCCGGGGGATCACATCCCCCCTCGCCTCATCCATCTCGTCCATGTCCTGTCCACCTGGAGGGCCCACTCCCCACCCCGACCCTCATGGAAAGGCGGGGTCGTCGGTCCGCCCGCGCTCCTGCCCGGTACCGGCAGCTCCGCCGGCGCTGGGCCGGTGGATGGAAGATCGACGGAGGTCTGCGAGAGGGTCAATGGGCCGGGAGGGTCCAGGGCTTCTCGAACCCAGAACTTCCGGCCCGGAAGCGGGTATCTCGGCGCAACGCATCCCTACCCTCCGGAGGGTCGGCACATCCCATACCGGGCCTCGGCCCTTGAAGGCACCGTCAGCCATGTCCTACATCACGTACAAGCTGATCCACCTGCTTGGGATCTTCACCCTCCTGATCGCCCTGGCGGGGATGGCGGCTCACGCCGCCGCCGGCCACGCCAAGGCTGAAAACAAGGGGTACCGGACCCTTCTGGCCCTCCACGGCGTCGGCGCCCTCATCGCCCTCACCGGGGGGTTCGGGCTCCTGGCCCGGATGGGGGTCCAACACGGCGACCTCTTCCCCGGGTGGGTCTGGAGCAAGCTCGCCCTCTGGATCCTGTTGGGAGGGTTGATCGCCCTTCCCTACCGGAACCAGGCCCTTGCCCGGGCCCTCCTCTTCGCCCTCCCCCTCCTGGGCCTCCTGGGAGGATACCTGGCCAGCTACAAGCCTTTCTAGGCGCCCTTCCTCAGTTCCCCCGGCTGTACCTCACCTCACCCCCCACGATGGTGTAGACCACGTGGGTCGTGAGGATCTCCTGGGCGGGGATGGTCAGGATGTCCTTCGACAGAACCGTGATGTCGGCGTACTTCCCCGGCGTCAGGGACCCCTTCACGTCCTCCTCGAAGGCCGAGTAGGCCCCGTTGATGGTGTAGGAAGCCAGCGCCTCCTCCCGGGTCATGGCCTGGTCGGGGAAGAACAGCTCCCCGTTGGACATCATCCGGGTGACGGAGGCGTAGAACCCGGGCAGGGGATCCACATCCTCGACGGGCGTGTCGGTGCCGTTGTTCACCACGGCCCCGGAATCGATGAGGTCCCGCCAGAGGTAGGCCCCGCTTCCGGCCCGCTCCGCCCCCAGGCGCTGGTAGACCCAGGGCCCATCGCTGGTGCAGTGGATCGCCTGCATGGACGGGATCACCCCCAGCTCGGCGAAGCGCCCCACGTCATCGGGGTGGAGGTGCTGGGCGTGCTCGACTCGCCAACGGAGTTCCCGACCGTTCACCCCCGCCTCCTCGAAAGCGGCCTGGTAGAGGTCCAGCGTCTCGCGGTTGCCCCGGTCCCCGATGGCGTGGGTGTTCACCTGGAACCCGTGCTTCAGGGCCACCCGGGCCGTGCCCATGATGTCCTCCACCGGCTCCAGGTTCAGACCCGTGCTGGGGTGGTCCTCATAGGGCTGAAGGAGCCAGGCCCCGTGGGCTCCCAGGGCTCCATCCACCTGGCGTTTGATCGACCGCACCGTAAGGAAGTCGTTCCCTTCCGGCAGCATCTTGTATTCCGGGAGCCTCCGGTCCATCTCCTCGTTGGACTCCCTCCGAACCATCACGTACAGGCGCACCGGGAGAACCCCCTCTCCCTCCAGCCTCCTGAAGAAGTCGATGGTGGCGAAGTTGGAGCCGGCGTCGTGGAAGGAGGTGACCCCCTTGGAAAGGGCGTCCTCTCCCGCCAACCGGACCGCTTCCCGCATCCGGCCCTCCACCTCCTCCGGGCTGCGGCCCTCCTGGGCATGGGCCATGGCCGCGCCCACGATCCGCTGAGCGGTTTCCCTGAGGAGCCCCGTGGGGTTCCCGGCAGCGTCTTTCACGATGGTCCCACCGGCGGGGTCCGCCGTGGCGGCATCGATCCCCGCAAGCTCCAGCGCCCGGGCATTCCCGATACTGGCGTGGCCGCTGGCATGGGTAAGGTAGACCGGGTGGTCCGGAGACACGGCGCTCAGGCCGGCGTGGGTGGGCACCCCGTCCACGTTGGGCACGGGCACCTCGTCCCACTTCTCCTGGTGCCACCCCCGTCCCTGGATCCAGGCCCCCGGCTCGGCCTGGGCCACCGCCGCCGCCACCATCGCCACGATCTCCTCCCAGGTCCGGGCACGGGTCAGGTCCAGGATCATCTTGGACTCTCCCAGCCCCATGTAGTGGCCGTGGGAATCGATGAACCCCGGGACGACCAGCTGGCCCTGAGCGTCGATGACCCGGGTGAGCGGGCCGATGAGAGCCTCGATCTCCTCGTCGCTCCCCACCGCCTGGATGAGGTAGCCCTTCACGGCGATGGCCTGGGCCGCGGGGAGGCCCGCGTCCACCGTCACCACCTTCCCGTTGATCAGGACCAGGTCCGCCGCGTCGGGGTTGGGAGCGGGCTGGCACCCCAGGAGGGGAACCAGCACCGTGGCCAGAACCGGCAGGGCACTTCGGAAAAGCAGTCTCAACGCGCTCACGTCGGCCTCCATGGGTGTGCATCCGGAGTGCAACAGGGTGGGGACGGGGTCCTTCATTCTGGCCCCGCGGGCGCGGGAGGTCCAGGGGCGGTTGCCCGCGGCCGAGGGTCCCAACCTGCAGTCCCCAGCCGAGCCACTTCCGTCATGCCGGGCGGGCAACAGACGCAAGGAGCGTGGGCAGGACGGGAAATGGAGGAGAATGGCAGAGGGGAGTCCGCCAGGCGGTTCGAGATTACTCCTCCACCTCGATCACCTTCATCCCCATCCAAGGGTGCAGGGCACTCAGGAGAAACCCGGCGACGCCGAAACTGGTTGCCTTCGCCCAAACCGCCGGAATCCAAACCGGATCGGGCGTACCAAAGACGATGAGGTCTTCCGGGAGGATCCCCGTCAGTGCTCCCACAACGCCACAGGCCATCGCGAACCCCAGGGATGGACGCGACCACCTCAGATACCAGGTCACCAGCCCGATCGCGCCGAGGGTGTACACCCCTGCCACAAGAAAGGACCCCATGAACACCCTGGCACCGAAGAGCGGGTCGCCAAGGACCGATCGATGCCCGGCATGGGCAAGAACCAAAGAAGCCACCCCCCGCAGGCATCCGAAGATGAAGAAGAGTCTAACCCAGACTCGCGCCAGGTTGCGCTTCATATTTCCCTCTTGTCCCTCTGCGTCAATTCACGCCATAGAATGCCCCAGCAGAGGCGAGGAAACCGTCCAACAGCATCAACCCAATCGACAACCGTTTCGCGAATTTCACACCCAACTTGAGGATCACTCCACGCCGGCCGTCCGCCCGCACCACATCCCTTCTCACCTGCTCTCTCAACTCTCTACCGGATTCGTCGGCCACGTCGCCAGCGTGCTTTCCAGCGTTTTCGAGGCGGTCCATGCCATCCGCGAACGCAGCAAGGAGACCTGAAAGCCCGAGACAACCCATTACGTCCTGCCCGGCGAGGATCACCAAGGGAACATCCTCGGGACCCACCGGTCGCGCCTGGTCCGAGCTTGTTGGCTCAAACGAGACGTGTGGAGGATCCGGCTCGCAAAGATCATCTCCTCCCTCAGTCAGAAGGAAGCCCGCGGCGTTCGCTGGGCCTCCCCCGCCGTCGTCATAACAGAAATCCTCATACCATGAAGTCCAATTCTGCTCCCAATACTGCGCCGAGGCAACTCCGTGGCCTGCCACAACCGCCACGAGTTCACTCAACTCCGGGTTGGTGGTAAGCGCACCGATGGCCGCGATGAATGCTGCCTTGATTTCCGCAACCGTCGGGCTGCTCAAGGATTCGAGAGTGCTGGCGGCTTCAAGCACAGCATCATCCCAGGCCCCCCCAAAATCCGTCGCGGAAGGGCCCTCGAAATCCTCCGAGGACCAGTCTTCCGGTTCAGCTAAGCTGCTGTCCACCCAATCCACAGGGGTCCAAGAGCCGGCAGTCGGAATTGGCACACCGGACTTCCCGCGGTGTCCGGAACCCCCAACAGGGTCTTTTCCGCTCAAGCTGATCCTGCAAACCCCGTCGCCAAGCCGATCCATCTTGACCCTCTCGGGCAGGTCCTCCCACCCTCTGAACGGGAATCCTTGGTCCCTCTTCCCAAGGACAAACGCTTCCAACAACCCGCAGTACTCCCTTCGGTTGAGTCGCCTTCCGTTCTCAAAGCGGAGCGCTCTCACCCTGCCGTGGAGCTCATCAAGCAGGCTCGAGTGATGAAGCGCAAGCGATCGGGGGTCTTCGAGCTCGAACTTGACCCGCGTCTCCGAGGGTGCGGAGAAGGCCCGATGTCAGGAGGCAGAGTGCACGGGCTTCATGGAAAAGCCGGTGCGCTGGGGCGAACTGGTGGAAATGCAGGACCGGTTCCTGGAGGAGGGAAGGAAGACGAACGGTGCGTCTCCACCTCTCCCTCCCTCCGGGGGCCGGGCCATCCCGTCCGCGTCGGTCCCGGCGGACCTGGCCGACCTGGCCACGCAGTTCCTGGAGCCTCAGAGGGTGGAGGTGGCCAAGGCCCACCAGAAGATGGAGCGGGGAGATCTGCGGGATGCCGCGCACCTGGGGCACAACCTGGCGGGAACGGCAGGCACGTTCGGGTTCGATCCGCTGAGGAACCTGGGGCGGAGCCTCTACGACGCGGCGTGCGAAGGCAATGCCCTCCTCACGGAGGACGTGCTCGGGGAGATCGAGATGTACCTCCAGGACGTGGAGTGGCAGGTGGTGGCTTGATCAGGGGGACGAGATCCGGAGACCGGCGCCGCCTGAGGCCCGGCGCTGGTCAAGAACGGCCGATCGGCGACGAGCACCGCACCGGGCGCCGGCCCCCGAGACAGCCGGTCTAGCGCGCGCCCGCGCTCCCCCCCGGCCTGTCGTGTCCCTAGCTCCGGGAGGCGAAGCGGTCCAGCATGGCCCGCTCATCGGGCGTCAGGGACCCGGCGCCGCTCTCCGCGGCCTTTGCCAGCAGCCGCTGAACCTCTTCCCTGTTCAGCTCGTGGAGCCCGTCCACGTGGATGGAGCGCCAACGGCGCATGGCCTCCCCATCGTCCCCCCGGGGGGCGGTCCTGGCCAGCTCCGCCTTGGGGGTGGGCACGGGCCGCCACTGCTTGAAGTACTTGTGCCGCCGCCAGCGCAGGAAGGCCCAACCGAAGGCGAACCCTCCCAGGTGGGCGAAGTGGGCCACCCCCGCCTGGGCGCCGGACATCCCGCTCCACAGGGCCATGGCAGCCAGAACCCCCACCAACCAGCGAGCTTCCACCGGTAGGACGCCCCAGATGTAGATCGGCTCCCGGGGCCAGAAGTAGGCAAACCCCAGCAGCACGCCAAAGACCGCGCCCGAGGCCCCCACCACGGCGGCATGGGGAGCGAAGATGAAGGAGAAGGCAGCTCCTCCGAGCCCGCTCAGGAAGTAGAGCCACAGGAATTGCTTCCCCCCGAGCTGTTGCTCCAGGCGAGGTCCGAAGAAGAAGAGCCCAAGCATGTTGAAGAAGATGTGCCCCAGGCCCCCGTGGACGAACATGTAGGTCACCAGCGTCCAGGGCCGCAGGAGTACGGCCCACGGAACCAGGGCCAGGAGGTTGAACAACCGCGGGTTGGAGGCGGTGATGAGGAACACCGCCACGTTCGCGATGAGAAGGCGCAGGACCCAGGGCGTCATCGTCTAGTCTTTGTTCCCATGTGCCCCGGAGGGGGGATGAAGGGGTTGAGCCGGCCGAGCATCGGCATTCCATCAATACCGCCGCGGCGCCGATTGGTTCGCACGGCTTCTAAACCCGGCACACGGTGATGGTCGGGAGATTCAGCTCAGGGTCCGCGTTGAACCCCCGGACCTCCAGTACATATTCTCCCTCTGCGGCCAGATCCTGCTCCAGAGCCAGCCGCCGGGTGACCTCATGGCCCAGGCCCGGATCGAGGCTCTCCACGCCTACCGGCTCCACGCCCCAGAAGAGGGAGGTTCGCCCGCGGGCATCCGGATCGGGGGTCGCGGAGAGGATGGGGGCCTGAGGGCGGCCCGCGCTCACCTTCCCGGCCGTCCAGCCGCTGGCGGTGAAGACGACAATGGCCCGGACGGCGAGGTCCCGGGAGAGCTGGGCCGTGGCCCGGCCCACGGCATCCTCCAGGGCCAGGGGGGGCGGCTTCCCCCAGTCCTCCTGGCCGAACTTCCCGAACTTCCCCCGGGCCCACAGATACCCCTCGGTTTCGCGGATCACCCGGTCCATCATGGCCACGGCCCGCACCGGGTATTCCCCGCTCGCGGTCTCACCGGAGAGCATGACGGCGTCCGCCCCGGTCTGGACCGCCTGGGACACGTCCATGACCTCCGCCCGGGTGGGCCTCGGGCTCTGGATCATGGACTCCATCATCTGGGTGGCCACGATGACGGGTTTCTCCCTGGCCCTGGCCAGCTCCACAAGTTGCCCCTGGACCATGGGCACCTTCTCCGGACGCAGCTCCACCCCCAGGTCCCCTCGGGCCACCATGATCCCATCGGACACGTCCAGGATCTCCTCGATCCTCTCCAATGCCTCCGGCTTCTCGATCTTGGCCACGAGCAAGGCCGAGCTTCCCACTTCCGCCCGGATGGCCCGAAGCGCCACCATGTCGGAGGCCTCCCGCACAAAGGAGAGAGCCAGGAAGTCCACCCCCATCCCAAGGGCGAACCGGGCGTCCTCCCGGTCCTTCTCCGTGAGGGCAGGGGCCGAGACCTTCACCCCCGGCAGGTTCATTCCCTTCCGGTCCTTGAGAATTCCCCCGATGATCACCCGGCACCGGATCTCGGGATCGGACGCCTCCAGGACCTCCAGCTCCAGGTTCCCGTCGTCCAGGAGGATCCTGTCCCCGGGGGACACGTCCCTGGCCAGGGCCTCGTACTGGGACGGAATGAGCCCTGGAACCCCCAGGACGTCCTCGGTGGTCACGGTCACTTCCTCGAAAGGGGAGAGGAGGATGGCTCCGTTCTGGAAGCGGCCCGTGCGGATCTTCGGGCCGGAGAGATCCGCCAGGATCCCGATGGGGCGATCCAGCTCCGCGGCCGCCTCCCGAACCCGCTCGAAGAGATCTCCATGGCTGGCGCGATCGCCATGGGAGAGGTTGAGGCGAAAGACGCTGACCCCGGCCCGGATCAAATCGTCGATGACGGCCCGGCCCGCGGAGGCCGGCCCCAGGGTCGCCACGATCTTGGTGCGCCTGCGTTGGAGGTACTGGATGTCGGTTCGAATGGGCATGGCGGGCTCTTCCCTCTGGAGAACACGCTGAATGTGGGCCCGGGATGATCTTCGGCGGACTCGGATCGGGTGGTGGCCCGGTTCGGGTCGTGACGGCAAATTAGGGGGACTCTCCCGACCCGGCGACCCCGCTGCAGCAAGGACTCCCATGTCCCATCCCCTCCCCCTCCCGCCGGCCCTGCGCTCCCCGGGCCCGGACCACGCCCAGGCCCCCACCCTCCTCCTGGCGATCCTGGCGGTCCTCTTCCTCCTCCCGGCCCCGGGCTCGGCCCAGGCCGGCGGGAGGGACCGTCCCATCCCGGGAATCGCGGTGGACCGCTTCTCCCTCCCCCCCTCCCCCCTGCACCTCACCGGGCCGGCCCGGGCCGGGGAGTACCTTGGGGTGGTGGGTACCCGGTCGGGGTGGCTGGGCTCGGAGACGGGGGAGGGGGAGGTCTGGGTGCACCCCCTCAAGGTGGCCCGCCAGATCCGGCTGGCCTTCAAGATCCCCGAATACCCGGAGCCCATTCCGGGAGCCCAGGTGGCCCGGGAGGTGGACGTGCGGCCGGGGCACGTCACCGTCACCTATAGCCAGGGGGCCTTCGTGGTCCGGGAGCACATCCTGGCCCCCCGGGAGATCCCAGGGATCCTCATCCTGCTGGAAGCGGACCCGGTAGGGGAGCTGGAAATCCACGTGGAGTTCGAGCCGGTCCTGCAGTACGCCTGGCCGGGCGGTTTCGGGGGGCAGTACCTCTTCTGGGACGAAGCCAACCGGGTGTTCGTCCTTTCCGAGAGCCTCAGGGAAAGAAACGCCGTCATCGGCTCCCCCTGGGCTACGGAAGCCTCCGCCCACCCTGCCCACCGCCTGGCCGACGCTCCCTCGGTGTTCGTGATCCCGGTGGACCCCGTGCGAGCCCGAGGGGAGTACATCCCCATCGCCATCGCCGGAGGGATCGCCCCCAGGGAGGAGGTGCTGGCCATCTACCGCCGGCTCCTGGAGGAGGCCCCGGCCGTGGCTCGGGGGATCGGGGACTGGGCGGCGGCCCTGGCCGGCGACGGCCTGCGGATCGGCAATCCCCCGTCCTCCGCCCCGTCGGGGCCCGGGATGGCTCTGGAATGGGCCAAGGTCAACCTGGCGGAGCAGCGCGTCTGCAACCCCGATCTGGGGTGCGGGTCCGTGGCGGGGTGGGGCCCCTCGGGTGGGAGCTTCCGCCCCGGCTTCGGCTGGTACTTCGGGGGGGACGCCGCCATCAACTCCCTGGCCATGGACGCCACGGGGCAGTGGGCGGACGTGGCCGAGGCGCTGCGCTTCCTGGCCCGCTACCAGCGGGAGGACGGGAAGATCCCCCACGAGATCAGCCAGTCCGCCGGCCGCATCCCCTGGTTCGAGGCCTTCCCCTACGGGTACTACCACGCCGACACCACACCTTTCTGGATGCTGGCGCTCTGGCACTATTGGCGGGCCAGCGGGGACGACACCCTCCTGAGGGAGCTCTGGCCGGCCCTCCTGAAGGCCTACCGATGGTGTCTGACGGTGGAGACCGATGGGGACGGGATCATCGAAAACACCACCGGGGGGCTCGGCGCCATTGAAGTGGGGGGGCTGGGGGAGGGGCTCCACCAGGACATCTATCTGGCGGCGGTCTGGATCACGGCCCTCCAGGGCACGGGGGAGGTGGCGGCGGCCATGGGGGAGACCGCTCTGGCTGATGAAGCAGAGGCGCTCTTCCGGAAGGCCCGTGGCAGCCTCAACCGGGCCTACTGGCGCCCCGAGGAGGGGTACCACGCCTTCGGGATCCTCCAGGGAGGCGGCACCAATGACAACCTCACGGCGTGGCCGGGGACCGCCCTCTCCTTCGGCCTGCTGGACCCCGGCGAGGCGGAGGGGACCCTCAGGCGGCTGGCGGCGGACGCCATCTCCTCCAGCTGGGGAGCCCGCCTGCTCTCCACAGGGAGCGAGCTCTACGACCCCCTCCATTACAACAACGGGGCGGTGTGGCCCTTCATGACGGGTTTCGTGGCCTGGGGGCAATACCGGTACCGGAGGCCATGGGCCGGCTACCCACTCCTTCGGGCCCTCTGGGGGCTGAACGGGGACTGGGCGCTTGGGCGCCACCCGGAGAACCTTTCCGGTGCGTTCTACCAGCCCATGGACGCCACCGTCCCCCATCAGTTCTTCGCCACCTCCATGCTGGTGACGCCTCTGGCCCGTGGACTTCTGGGGTGGGATCCCGACGCCCCGAAGGGACGGGCGCACCTCGCCCCCCAGCCCCCACCCGATTGGCCGGAGCTCAGCGTCGAGAACCTCCAGGTGGGCCGGACCCGAATCGCCATGGTCTATCACCGCGGCCCTGGTTCCGCCGTGGTGGAACTCCGGGCCGGGGGCCCGGAGGTCGAGCTCACCTACGTCCAACCCGTTCCCCTGGGTGCTCGCAACGTGCAGGTGGAGGGCTCCCCCCAAGGGAGCCGGAGCCGCCAGTCCCAGGGACCTCATGACCTCCAGCACGAGATCACCGTCCCGCTCTCGGGAGTGGGAGGTCCGGTCCGGCTCCACTTCCGGTGGGAGGGCGGCCTGGAGGTCCTCCCCTTCCTCCCCACCCCCCTCCGGCCCGGAAGCAAGAGCGGCGGCGTGAGGATCCTGGACTTCACCCGGGATGGACAGGCATGGGTCCTTACCCTGGAGGGGGACGGGGGAGGCCAGGGCCTGGTATTCCTCCGGGGGGAGGCGGTCGTGGCCGAGGGTGGGACGGTCACCCCGGAAGGAACCGTGCCCGACGGCTATCTGCTGACCGTGGCGTTCCCGGACACCGCGTCCCGGGTCGTCCGGACCCTTCACCTCCGCCCCCGCACCCCGGAGCGTCATCCATGAAGACCCGCCAGCACCCCCCTCACATCGGCGCCCTCCACGCCCAGAGCTGGTCCGGGCTGGTCCTTTCCCCCGCCCCCGGGGTGGGATTCGCCTTCCGCTTCGCCGCCGAGCTGGCCGACGGGACCCGGGCCGACGAGATGGATCTCTTCTGGCTCGTCCACGAGGTGGGCTCCCACGCCCCCGACGGGAGCTACGCCCGGGTGGCCTTCGACCTGGCGCTCCCCTTCGGGCTGGAGCGGGAGACCCCCCTGGTGGTGAAGCCCGAGCGGACCCCCTCCCTCACCCTGGAATGGAGCCGGAAGGAAGAAACCGTCGTGGTGGGGAGGGTCACCACCGACTTCAGGGGGTTCCTGGAGCTGGTCCCCTTCTTCCCCTGGGAGTGGAGGGGGCGGTGGCTGAACCCCGACCCTCCCTCACCCGCGGGCGCCCCGGGGGTCCTCCTGGGCCTTACGGAGTCCGAGGACCACGCCCTGGCCATCGCCATGACGCCCGCGCCCAAGACGGGCGACGCTGGGGCGCCCCGGCGCTTCCCATGCACCGCGGGAACCCGCGTGGAGTTCGCCGCCGCCCTGGGCCCCGATCCCACCCGGGCCGAAATCCTGGCCCGGGCGGCCCTCCAGGGAGGAACCGGCTCCTGGCTGGCCTGGGCCAGGGAGAGCTACGAGGCCAACCGGGTCCATGTGGACGGCGCCTGGGAGGGGCTGGCGGCATCCATCACCAACAACCTCCATTGGATGGTCCTCCTCAAGCCCGAAACCGGGGAGCTCTACGTCCCCGCGGGGCGGCGATGGATCTTCCCCGCCCCTGACGAGACCCCGGACCACTGGACCGTCTTCGGGTGGGATTCCTACTTCAACGCCCTGGAGCTGGCGGTGGAGAGCGAGGAGCTGGCCGCCGCCGCAGTCCGGGCAGGCCTCGCCACCCAGTATGACACCGGGTGCATCCCCAACTGGAGGGGTCGCTTCGGGGGGACTCCCGACCGGTCGCAGCCCCCGGTGGGGGCGTTCGCCGTGGCCAAGCTCCTCGCCCGCTTCCGGAGCCGGGAGATGGCGGAGGAGTCCCTCCCGGCCCTGGAACGATGGTCGGCCTTCTGGAGGGCGGAGAAGAACGGACACCCCCGCCGCGACGGCGACGGCGACGGGCTCTTCGAGTGGGGCTCCGACGCCGCCGACATCTCCCCCACCCCACCCCCCTGGGAGGTAGAGGCCAGCGGCTGGCAGCGGGCGGCCTGGGAGTCAGGGCAGGACGACCTCCCCAACTGGGACGAGGCCCTCTGGGTGGACGAAGCCGAGACCTTCGACCTCGCGTGCGTGGACCTCAACTCCTATCTGGCCATGGACCTGGAGGCGCTGGGGTGGCTGGCGGGGGAGCTGGGGGAGGCGGAGAAGGCCACCCGCTACCGGGAAATGTGGCGCCGCCTGAGGGACCGGATGAATGAGCACCTCTGGAACGAGGAGAGGGGGCTCTATCTGGACCGGAAGTGGAGCGGGGCGTGGTCCCCCCGGGTAGCGGCCTCCAACTTCCTCCCCCTGGCGGCGGGCGTCCCCGACGAGACCCGGGCCCGGAGGATGATGGAGACCCTCACCGACCCCGAGTGGTTCTGGGGGGATTTCGTGCTCCCCACCATCTCGCGGAACGACCCGGCCTTCCCCGCCCAGCAGTACTGGAGGGGGACGATCTGGCCCCCCATGAACTACCTGGTCTACCAGGGGATCAAGCGCTACGCCTTCGACCACACGGCGGGGGAGCTGGCGCAGCGGAGCGTGGCCCTCTTCCTCCGGAGCTGGAAGGACTACCAGCTCTGCCGGGAGAACTACGACAGCCGGACCGGGGAGGGGGGTGGGCAACGCTACCAGAGCTGGGGACCGCTCTTCGCCCTCATCGGGGTGGAGGAGTTCCTGGACGTGACCCCCTGGGCCGGTCTCACAGTCGGCTCCCTCGCCCCTCCGGGGGCCACCACCCTCCGCCACATCGAGGCCCTGGGGCGGAACTGGACGGTGGCCATGGGACCCGAAGGGCTCCGGCTCGACGCCGACGGGCGAACCCTCCTGGCCACCGACGCCCCCGCGGTTCTCAGGAACCTCCTGGTGGAGGAGGGGTCCCTATCCTGCCGGATTCACGCCGCCACCCCCTTGAGCCTCCGGGCGGAGCACCCGGCGGCGCCCACCCGGGTGGAGATGGACGGGGAGGAAATGCCCGCCCGGGCCCGGCGAGTCCCCCTGCCGGCTGGGCACCACACCCTTCGGATCGAAACCACGCGAGAGCCCTGAACGATGCAGCTTCCCCCCTACTCGATCCTGGCCCCGGTGGCCATCCTCCTGGCCCTGGCACCCTTCTTCCCGGAACCCCACCTGGTGGAGAAGGTCAGGATGCTCTCCAGGGGGGAGCTGTCCCGGCCGCTCGACATCTTCGACCTCTTTCTCCACGCCACACCCCTCCTCCTGCTCCTGGTGAAGATCGGGATGGACCTGGTGAGGAAGTACGGCGGGTAGCACCCACGCTCCCCCGGGTGCCCCGGGGGTGGCGGCCCTGGTTCCGGCGGCACCCCCCACCCGGAGCTAGCCTCCCGGCCCCTTCGGGGGGCTCCCCTCCGCACGGGCCCGCCACCGGGAGCGGAGCCCCCTGGGATCCAGCTCCTCATCCATGATCCGGGCCAGCTCCTCCTCCCGGCGCCACATGAACTCCAGCCCCCGGGCCTCCGCTTCCAGGGCCCGCCTTTCCACCCCCTCGTTCAGCGCGATCTCCAGCCCCACCGCCCGGGGAAAGCCGAGCTCCCGAAGGAAGGGAGCCTCACGGGCCACGGACCTCAAGAAATCTTCGGGGGAGCCGGCCCCCTCCACCTCCCTCACCGCGTCCTCCAGGGCCTTCTCGTCGGCCCCGGTGATGTTCTGGTAGGCCAGGACCCTCCGGAGCACGCTCTCGGCCTCATAACCCTGAAGGTGGTAGATCTTCTCAGGGGTCCAGGGGTCGCAGCGGGGGCAGGGGACGCCCAGGGCCAGGCGTCCTTCCTCGTCCAACATGGGGTAGAACCACCAGGACAGATCGAAGCGCGCCGCCCTCAGGTAACTCCCGCAGGAAGGACAGCGGAGGCGGCCGAACCAGGCCGCCCACCCGAAACGGCGCCAGCGGAGCACCTCCGCCGTGATGCCCTCCTCGAACCGGACCTTGAAGTTCCGGTCTCCCAAGCCCACGCTCTCCGCCACCGCCGCCAGGGCTCCATAGGCGTAGGCGCTGATCCTGGCTCCGGTGCTCCGGAAGGCCATCTCCCGCGTCTGGATCTCCCGGCCGTAGCGCCACCACGCCCGCTCGTGGAGGGAGGCCTTCCCCACCCGGATCAGGATGACATCCCCCACCGCCATCAGAGCGATGTTCTCCGTACGTGCCAGAATCTGACCACGGCTCGTGGCCACCCGGTCGAGAGCGGCCATGGCCCCGCCCTGCTCCTCGGGAGGCCAGAGGTTCCAGCGGTAGCATGAGTCGCAGACGATCCAGATCCGGTCCCGGCCGGGGTCGAAGGCGATGCGCCACGCCGGTGGAAGCCCTCCGAACCGCCACCCCTCGTCGAAGGGCACATGGCAGAAGAGGCAACGATGGATGGGTTTGGGATCCTCCATGCTCCTACCTACGAGAAGGGATGGGGTGAAGTGGCAAGGCGCCCATCCCTCGGGGAGGCGCCGGGGCAGACCTCTCCACCGGCCCCTCCCGGGACCGGTCTCCCCTCAATTCCCCTCCGGCGACCCCTCCAGGAGCCCCTCGAAGGTCGGAGTCTCGGCGCCGTTCTCGGTGCAGAGGGAGAAGCGGCCCTCCCCCGCCCCGTACATGGCCACCCCGGCGTACTCCCCCTTCTTGTTCAGCACGAAGAAGCGGATGTCGAAGTTGGGAAGGCCTCGTTCGTTCAGAAGTCGCGTTTCCACCGTATTCGCCCTGATACGCCCCAGGGCCTCGAGCCCCGCGTCCTTCGGGTGCATCCCCTGCCTCATGAGCTCGACGATGAGGAAGGAGGTGAGGTTGTAGAGGTTCGCCTCGCCCCGGCCCGTGGACCCCGCGGCCCCCACCTCCCCGTCCACGTAGAGCCCCGCCCCCAGGATGGGGGAGTCCCCCACCCGTCCCGGGATCTTCCAGGCCAGCCCGCTGGTGGTGGTCACCCCACAGATCTCACCCGCGGCGTTGATCCCATTGCAGTTGGTGGTTCCCCAGAAGGATTCGGCGTCGATCAGCCCCTCCCTGGCCATCTGGAGCCCCACCTCGTAGCCGATCCGGGCTCGTTTGGCCGGGTCCAGGAAGTGCTCCGGGTCGACTCGGCGCTTCCACTCCAACCACCGTTCCCTGGAATGGGGGGTGTTCAGGTCCTCCTCGATGCCGAATCCCAGATGGCGGGCGAAGTCCTGGGCTCCCTTCCCCACCAGGAGGTGGTGATCGGTGTTCTCCATGACCGCCCTGGCCACCAGGGAAGGAGTCCGGACCCCCTCCAGGGCGGCCACCCCTCCGGCCTGCTTTCTGGGGCCGTGCATGCAGCAGGCGTCGAGCTGCACCACCCCATCGGCGTTGGGGAGTCCGCCGAAGCCGATCCCCGATTCCTCCGGGTCCAGTTCCGGTATGTTCACCCCCGCCACCAGGGCATCCAGCACGTCTTCCCCTTCCGTGATCCCCCGGAAGGCCCGCTCCACTGAACACTCGGGGCCGCCGTTGCGGTAGCGGTACCCGCTGATGTCCGAGATCACCAGGGGTCGCACCCTCTGGCCGGTCTGGACGAAGGGGGCTACGAGAGCCCCTCTTGAGGATCCGGCCTCCCGGCCCGGCACCTCCAGCACCCCACCTCCCACAGGGATGGCTGCCCCCACCCCCAGAGCCGCGGACGTGGTCATGAACTCCCGGCGGGTCATCTTCCTGGTCATGGGGACCTCCCTTCCTGAGCTCGGATCCTGGACGTCGGAATGAGGGGAAGTTGGAGGAAGGGGAGGAGAAGGCAAGGTCCGGCCCTTTCCGGAAACGCGTGTCTCCTTCATCCTTCTTTCCGTTCCGCCGCCATCAAGGTCCCCCCGAGCCTGGAGTCCCGGCCCATGGATCCCCTCCTCTCAATCCTGGGTTTGAACCTGGCCCTCGTCGCCGGGGGAATGATCCTCCTCTGGTTGGTGAGCCTCCGGATGCGGGACGTGAGCATCGTGGACATCGCCTGGGGGGCCGCCGGTGCTCTCATCGCCCTGGTCACCTTCCTCCTGGCGGACGGAGCCTACCCCCGGAGGGTCCTTCTCACGGGCATGACGGCTCTATGGGGATTGCGCCTGGCCCTCCACATCGGCCGGCGGAAGTGGGGGGAGGCGGAGGACTTTCGTTACGCCGCCATGCGGGCGGGTCACGGCGACGCCTTTCCCCTTCGGAGCCTCTTCACCGTCTTCCTCTTCCAGGCTCTTCTCATCTGGCTCATCGCCATGCCGGTCCAGATCGGCCAGGTCGCGGACGAGCCCTCCACCCTCACCCTTCTGGATCTCCTCGGGCTCTGCGTGTGGACGGTGGGCTTCGCCTTCGAGTCGCTCGCGGACCGGCAGCTCCGGTCGTTCCTGGCCGATCCCGCGAACAAGGGAGCGGTCATGGACCGGGGACTCTGGCGGTATTCCCGGCACCCCAACTACTTCGGAGATTCCGTCATCTGGTGGGGGATCTTCCTGGTGGCGGCAGGGACGCCGTGGGGGTGGGTGACGGTGTTCAGTCCCCTCCTCATGACCCTCTTCCTGGTGAAGATCTCTGGGGTACCCCTCCTGGAGGAAGCCCTGGCCAGTCGGAGAGTGGGGTACCGGAAGTACATGGAGCGTACCAGCGCCTTCGTACCCTGGCCGCCCAAGGGACGGTGAGGCAGGGTGCGACCGGGAAGGACAAGCCCACGGCGGCACCCCCGACGGTGATCCGATCCCTCGGGACCTAATCCCGGGCGATGGACCTCACCATCTCCTCCAACTCCTCCCTGGCCTCGTTCAACATCCGGTGTTGCCGTCGGATGGCCAGCAAGGAGAAGAAGTCCAGCCCCCCGAGCAGGATCAGCCCCAGGAACGCCCGCACCGCCAGGTCGGGGCGGGAGGCCTCCGCAGCCAGCAGAAGCGCCTGGACGAGAACCACGGCGAACACGAGGGAGACCAGGAGAACCGCTCCCAGGACGATCCTCCCGGAACGCTTGGATCGCCGGATCCGTTCGTTCAAGCGACTGAAGGTGGGGGACGATCTCATGCCTCATCCCGGATCCGGTGGGCGCGCCTGGGTCCCGCCGATCGGGTCCACCCTCCTCCCTTTCTCCGTCCTTCCGACTCGTCGGATCGGCCCCGGGAACACCCCCCATCGCCGGCCGCCTACAGGAGCGCCTTGATCCATCCCCCGTCCACGGCAATGGATTGGGCGGTGATGTAGCTGGCCTGCTCCGACGCCAGAAAGGCCACCAGGGCCGCCACCTCCCGGGGCTCCCCCACACGGCCCATGGGGATCTCGTTGTGCCAGACCCCCCAGACGTCCTCCGGTGCGCACCCCCTGATCTGGGCCCGTTTCCGGGCCAGCTCCGTGAGGCGGTCCGTCCTGGTGAAGCCCGGCATCACGTTGTTCACCGTGATCCCGTCCTTCGCCGTCTCCGTTGCCAGGGTGCGGGCGAACCCTGTCACCGCGGCCCGGATGGAATTGGAGAGGATAAGGTTGTCGGAAGGCTGTTTCACGGCGATGGAGGTGATGTTGATGATGCGCCCCCATTTCCGGGCCCGCATCCCGGGCAGGACCTCCCGCACCACGTTCAGGACGCTGAACAGGTTCTGCCGGACCGCCTGCTCCCACACCTCCGGAGAGTGGGCCTCGAAGGGTCCCGCGGGAGGGCCGCCGGTGTTGGTCACCAGAACGTCCACCCGGCCGAAGGCCGCCGCCGCCGCCGCCACCACCCCTCTCACCCCGGCAGGGTCGGTGAGGTCGGCCGGAACGGCCACCACCCGACCCCCCTGGAGCGCCAACTCCCCCCGGGCCCGCTCCAGGGGGCCTTCCCGCCGGGAGCAGATCACCAGGTCGGCCCCTTCTCTCGCCAGGGCCTCGGCCACGGCCCGGCCGATTCCCTCGCTGGAGGCCGCCGCCAGGGCCACCTTCCCCTTCAGTCCCAGGTCCATGCATCCTCCATCAGCGATCACCCTCAGCGGGGCGCACCCGCCTGGCCGCCGTGGGCCTCCTTTGGATTCTATTTCCGTCGGAAATAGTCATCCGTCCCCTTCAACCAGTCCTCCCGGGGCGGGCAGAACACATCCAGGACCAGACAATCCTCCAGGGCCTCGGCGGCGTGGGGAAGGTTGGATGGAGTGTGCAGCACCTCCCCCGCCCGGAGCGTCCTCTCCTCCCGCTCCTCACCGATCCAGAACCTCAACGCCCCCTCAAGCAGATAGGTGACCTGCTCATTGGGATGGGAGTGCATGGGGACCACCCCCCCCTTCCGGAGGTGCATCTGCGCCAACATGACGCCATCTCCGGTGATGACCCTGCGGGAGATCGCGTCGGTGACCTTCTCCTTCTCCATCGATTCCCAGCGAAAGTGCCTCACCGCAGGCTTCTCGGCCATGGGACCTCCTTGTGAGCGAGAGTGCTTGCAACGCCGGGGCACTGAATAGGGGAGGCGGGACCCTCTCCCGCAACCCCCGCTCCCGGGGCCCGGAGCGGTACGGGAGTTGCGGTAACGTTTGAATCATGGAGAGGAAACCCCTGCTGCCAACGGCCCCGGGCGCCACTCTGTCTCGTGGTGAGACAGCCCGATTGGGAAATTATCCCTCGGGCGTCCGCTTGGGACCGGACCTCCAAGGAGGCAGGAGCCCACTGGAGAGCCCGTGTCCGCCCAGTTAGTACCTGCAGGTGAGGCCCCCGGGGTCCTCCTGGATCGTCTCGGACGGATCCGGGAGCAGGGGCTCTGGCCCCTCGGGGGACGGGACCTCTGGACCGACGCCCTGGGGGTCCTTTGCCTGCTTTCCCTCTACAAGGAAACGGGGCAGGAGCGGCTCCTGGCGGAAGCCGAATGGGTGGCGCAGGAAGTGGATCGGGTCCTGGGAAGGCGG
This sequence comes from Gemmatimonadales bacterium, assembly GCA_041309685.1. GTDB lineage: Bacteria > Gemmatimonadota > Gemmatimonadetes > Longimicrobiales > Gaopeijiaceae > JBFYZD01. Next base: position 27,553 of record JBFYZD010000215.1, read on the forward strand.
CGGGGCATCCGCATGGGTGAGAGCGCCGACGCCCAGGGGCAGTACTTCCGCTCTCAGGCCCTCTGGGTTTTCGCCCTCCACCGCCTGGGGCAGATCCGCCCTCCGTTCCGGAACCGGGCGCTGGCGCTGATCCGGGAAATCCATGCCCCCTTCGTGCGCCCCGGGGTGGGGATCATCGCCAGGATGGATGAGGAGCTCAAACGGCCCTTTCCGGACTCGGGCCCGGGAAAGCTGGAGGTCTTTCTTGCCCTGGCCGTCTACCGGCAGGTCGGGTTGGAGGCATTGAGACCCGAGATCGATGAGCTGGAAGGTCTGGTCCAGGAGACGTACCAGGCCCTGGCTCCGGATCATGGGGTGGACCTTGGGCTTCTCCTCTGGATCACCCATTTCTTCCCCGCTGAGCCATGGTCCCTTCTCCTGCGGGAGCGTGCCCTCGCGGCCCTGGATGCCCGGTGGGTCGATCCCCCCGGGTACTTCCGGAGGAACCTGCCGGAGCCCTGGAGCGGCCCGGTACGGGCCAACCGCCTGGCCATCACCAACCTCACCGCCGCCATCGGTCTGCAGGCCCAGGGGGTCTGGGTCCATCGGGTCCAGAGGATCCATCACCACTTCCTGGACCACTACCCCTGGGAAGCCCACCCCCGGGATGCGCTGGCCCCCATCCTCACCTGTGTCTCTCTTCATCCGGGACTCCTCCTGCGGGATTGACCCCTTCCCGCCCCTGGCGGGGTCGATTCCACCTGCGCCAGGCCCACCCGTAGACCCCCACGTTCCCAAGCACCACCAGGAGCCCCAGAGCCACCTGGTGGCCTCGGGTCAGACCGGATGGATAGAGAATCGGGAGCAGATAATGCTCCACGAACCCACCGGAGTAGCCGGCCTGCCCTCCCAGGATCCTGAGCCGAACCTCGAAAGGCGTGACGGGACAGACCCACCCGCCCAACTCAACCAGGGCTCCCCAGGCCGCAACGGACAGGTGAACCCAGGCCAGGCGAGGCCATCGGACCACCAGGAGCCCCCCCGTCACCACGAAGGCGACGAAGGTCAGGTGGAGCAGGACAAGGATGTCGGCCAGCAGGAGGTAGCGCATGCGGAAGTCTCCCTGGAGGAGAAGATCCACCTCCGGCGCATTCCCGGCCAGATGAAGGGGACCGGCGCTCCGTCGCCTTGAGGGCCTCCCCGCCGTCCTTGTGGTATCCGCCTCCCCGTCGGACATTGGAGCCGTCGACCCCGGCCCTCCGCGAAAACGCAGCGGGGGAGCCGGATTCCCAACCCACACCCATCCCAAGCCCGACGATCATGAACCGGATCCAAGGAAAGACCGCCCTCATCACCGGGGCGTCCGCCGGTATCGGAGAGGCCACAGCCCGCCTCCTCGCCGCCCACGGTACGCACCTGATTCTCTGCGCCCGGCGCACGGACCGGCTCGCGGCCCTCAAGGGGGAGTTGGAACAGAAGCACGAGATCCGGGTTCGCATCCAGGCCCTGGACGTCCGCGACCGGTCCGCGGTGGAGGGCTTCGTCTCGATCCTGAAGGCCGACGGGATGGTCCCCGACATCCTGGTCAACAACGCAGGGAAAGCCCTGGGGCTGCACCTCCTCCACGAAGGGGAGGTCGAAGACTGGGAGGAGATGATGGACACCAATGTCAAGGGTCTCCTCTACATGACGCGGGCCATGCTCCCCCTGATGGTGGAGCGGAACTCGGGCCACGTGGTGAACATCGGGAGCATCGCCGGACACCAGGTATACCAGAAGGGCGCCGTGTACAACGCCTCCAAGTTCGCGGTGCGGGCCCTGAATGAAGGGATGGCCCTGGACCTGCTGGGAACCAACATCAAGGTCTCCAGCATCGACCCCGGCCTGGTGGAGACAGAGTTCTCGCGGGTGCGCTTCCACGGGGATTCGGACCGCGCGAAGACAGTCTATCAGGGGTACAAACCCCTTCAGGCGAACGACATCGCAGAGATCCTGGCTTTCGTGGTGAATACCCCCGACCACGTGAATGTGTTGGACCTGGTGGTCCTTCCCACTGCGCAACGCAGCGCTCACGTGGTCCACAAGGAACCGGCACCGTGAGAAGAGGTGGGTTCGGCGGGGCTCCCGCACCCCTGAAAACCGATTTCCTCCGGAGGATGCGAGACACCCCGAATTGAAGATCCGCCCGCCTTCCCCCCTCCTCATCGTCTTCTCCCTCTGGCTGCTGGTGTTCTCCGCCAGCAGCCAGATCATGATCATCTCCCCCATCCTCCCTCAGATCGGGCGGGACCTGCAGATCCCGGAGGCCCTCCTCGGTACGCTGGTGACAGCATACTCCCTCATGGTGGGGGTCTTCGCGGTCATCTCCGGCCCCATCTCCGACCGCTTCGGGCGCAGGCGGATGCTGGTCCTGGGGACGGGGGTCATGACGGTGGCCCTCCTCTCCCACTACTTCGTCATCGGTTACGTCTCCTTCCTGGCTGTAAGGGTTTTCGCCGGGATGGCCGGCGGGATCCTGAGCGGGGCCGCGGTCTCCTACATCGGGGATTACTTCCCCTACAACCGGCGGGGATGGGCGGTAGGATGGGTCATGAGCGGATCGGCCTTCGGTCAGATCGTCGGCATCCCCCTCGGAGTGGTCCTGGCGGGGCGTTTCGGCTTCCGGGCTCCGTTCTATCTCTTCGCCCTGACCACCGCTCTCACCTTCGTCCTCATCTGGTTCCGCCTTCCCCAGCCCCCCATCGGGAAACGGGAGGGGCGTTTGACGTTGCGCAGCGCCGTGAGGGACTACTGGGCCATGCTCCGCCGAAGGGAGATCGCCGCCGCCGCCCTGGCCTACTTCCTCATGTTCCTGGGCCTCTCCCTCTACGTGGTCTACTTCCCAACCTGGCTGGAGCAGTCGGCCGGGTTCTCCGCCAACCAGATCGCAACCCTCTTCATGGTGGGAGGGGTGGCCAACGTCGTCACGGGACCCCAGGCCGGGCGTCTTTCGGATAGGGTCGGGAGGAAGTCCATCGTCCTCCTTTCCTGCCTCGGCCTCTTCGTCGTCATGCTTGCCACCACCCTGGTGGTCCGGTCCTTGTGGACGGCCTACCTCCTCTTCTTCCTCACCATGATCCTGATGGCCATGCGAATCAGCCCCTTTTCCGCCCTCCTCACGGCCCTGGTACCCAGTCGGAACCGGGGATCCCTCATGAGCCTGGCGGTCGCCCTGGGGCAGGTGGGTTTCGGCTTGGGGGGCGCCCTCGCCGGCCTCTTCTATTCCACCCTCGGGTATGGGAGCAACACCATCGTCGGGGCGGTATCGGTGCTCGGAATGGGCCTCATCGTCTGGCAGTTGGTCCCGGAGCCCCGGGAGGCAGAGGAACCCGGCGCTTGAGATTCGTGCCCCGTCTCCCGAGAATGGTTACCATGAAGGAATTCGGCCGAGACCTACCCTGAACGCCATCGTTTGGGACCCATGAGCGACAGCGACTCGAAAAGGACCCAGATCCTCCTGGTGGAGGACAGCCTCACGGATGCCATCCTCATCCGCGCTCTCCTGGAACAGGACGAGTCCATCCGCGTCACCCTGGCCCAGGACGGCATCCGGGGATGTCAGATGGTGGAGCACCAGAAGTGGGACCTGGTCATCACCGACATCAACCTGCCGGGGAAGGACGGCTTCCAGGTCATCCACCGGTGCAAGGCCCACCAGCCCGATACTCCCATCGTGGCCACTTCGGCCTATTCCTCCCCCAGCTACCAGGAAGGGGCCTACCGAAGCGGGGCCAACGAAGTCATGAAGAAGCCCCTGGACGGACCGGAGTTCGTCCGGACGATCATGGATCTCCTCACCGCCAAGGCTCTCTCCGTGGGCCGGCCACGGAAGATCCTGGCCATTGGGGCCCTTCCGGGAGACGTGGAGGCGGGGTGCGGTGGGATCCTCCTGAAGCATGCCGCCGCCGGGGACGAGGTCACCATCCTGATCCTCACGGCTGGGGCGGGAGGCAAGGAGGGGGATGATCGGCGTGCCGCCTCCAAGAGGGCTTCCCAGGTCCTCCGGGCCCAGCTCATCCCTCCGTCCCTGATGGCACCCGACCTCCCGGACCTGGATTTCATGGTGGTGTCCATCCAGGACGCCATTCATGACCTTCGGCCCGAGATTGTCTTCACCCCTTCGGTGAACGACGTCCGGGAAAGCCGCCAACACACCTTCCAGGCCACCGACATCGCCGGCTCCAAGGTTCCGGGCTTCTACTGCTACCAGGCTGCCACGACCACGCTGGATTTCCACCCCACGGTGTTCGAGGACATCTCCGATTTTCTGGACCAGAAGATGGCCGCCCTTTCCCATTTCGAGGCCCAGGTCAGGGGGCGGCCCCACCTCGACCCGGAGCTGGCCCGGGCCTCCGCCCGGTACTGGGGGAGGTTCCTGGGGTACGGCGAAGTCGAGCCCCTGGAGGCGTTTCGGCACGGGCTCTAGCCGAGGGAACAGCAGGGGAAGAGGAGCCCAGGTCGGGAACCGGTGGGCCGCTCCCTCCCTGCCACGGCCTTCCCGGGAAGAAGCAAACCTTCTCCCCGCCCCCGACCAACCGTTAGAATACCCGAATCACCTTCCGGCAGCATTTCTCTTCGTGGAGCGTGCTTTGGCCACTCGACTTCATCTGGAGTTCGAGAAGGACCTCATCGACATCCAGGGACAGATCGACAGCCTCCTGGAAGCCGCCGAGAAGAAGGGGGTCGACGTTTCGGACGAGGTGCGGATCCTCCGCCGAAAGCTGGATGTCCTCAGGGAAGAGACCTTCCGGAACCTGAGTCCCATCGAGCAGGTGCAGGTGGCCCGGCATCCGCGGCGCCCCTACACCCTGGACTACATCGATCGTCTCTTCACCGACTGGATCGAGATCTTCGGGGATCGCTACTACCGGGACGACGGGGCGGTGGTGGGAGGTTGGGCTCGTCTGGAGGGGGAATCCCTCATGGTCATCGGCCACCAGAAGGGCCGGGACATGAAGCAGAACCTCTGGCGGAACTTCGGTTCCCCCCACCCGGAGGGCTACAGGAAGGCTCTGCGCCTGATGTACATGGCGGAGAAGTTCCGGCGCCCGGTGGTCACCTTCATCGACACCCCCGGGGCCTATCCGGGGGTAGGGGCGGAGGAGCGGGGACAGGCGGAGGCCATCGCGAGGAACCTGAGGGAAATGGCCCGGCTCCGGGTCCCCACCGTCTCCCTCGTCATCGGGGAGGGAGGATCCGGCGGAGCCCTGGCCCTGGGGGTCACCGATCGGGTCCTCATGCTGGAGCACTCCATCTACTCCGTCATCTCCCCCGAAGGGTGCGCCGCCATCCTCTGGCGTACCGCGTCGGAACGGGAGAAAGCCGCCCGTGCCCTCAAGCTCACCTCCACCGAGATCTTCCGCCGAGGCATCGCGGACGAGATCATCCCTGAGCCGGCGGGGGGCGCTCACTCGGATTGGGACGAGACGGCGCTCCGGGTGAAGGAGGCCCTCCTCCGACACCTGGCGGAGCTCAGGTCCCTGGACACGGAATCCCTGGTCAGGTCCCGCCAGGGAAAGTACGAGGCCATCGGCGAATGGGAGGGGAAGGAGTAGAGCCGACATGGGAGGTTTCGCCGAGGTCCGCTTCAAGACCACACGGAAGGAGTACTTCTCCTTTCGTGGCCTTACGGTTCGTCCGGGCGCCATGGTGGTCGTGGAAGCCGATCGGGGGGAAGACTTGGGAGAGGTAACCGCGATCGGGAGCATCGCCGAGCGAAAGTGCTCCGCCAGCGCCGAGGGCTGTCCCACCCCCACCCCCGAACGGCGGGTCCTCAGGCTCGCTGACCCGTCGGAGGTGCAACGTCTCCTCGAGCTTCGAACTGACGAAGAGCGGGTGCGGGGAGAAACCAGCGCACTGGTAGCCCGGCACAACCTGAAGATGAAGGTCTCCGAGGCGGAGTGGCAATTCGACCGCAAGCGACTCATCATCTACTTCACCGCTGAGCGCCGGGTGGACTTCCGCGAACTGGTCCGGGACCTGGCCCGCGCCTTTCGCACGCGCATCGAGCTGAAGCAGATCGGGGTCAGGGACGAGGCGGCTCTGCTCGGAGGAGTGGGGAGGTGTGGCCGGGAGCTCTGCTGCTCCACCTGGCTTCCGGAGCTCAAGCCGGTGAGCCTCCAACTGGCGAAGGACCAGCGTCTTTCCCTCAATCCGGCTCAGATCTCCGGGTGCTGCGGGCGCCTCATGTGCTGCCTCATGTATGAGCACCAGACCTATGTCGAGGCCCGGAGACGCTTTCCCAGGGAGGGCAAATCCCTCCGGACGACCGTGGGCGAGGAGAAGGTGGTGGCGGTGGATATCTGGGGAGAGAGGGTAACGCTGAAGGACGGGGAGGGGAACCGCAGGATACTCACCCTCCGGCAGCTCAGGGGGGAAGTGGCCGGTGTCGGGGAGGATGAGCCGACGGAAGGAGACTCGAGGGACCCGAAGCGATCAGGGGGGCGGAAGCGACGTGGATCCGAATAGAAAGTACTACCTCACGACCGCCATCGACTACGCCAACGGCTCCCCCCACATGGGGCACGCCGTGGAGAAGATCGGCGCAGACGTGATGGCCAGGTACCACCGGAGAAAGGGGGAGGCGGTCCATTTCGTCATCGGAATGGACGAGCACGGGCAGAAGGTGCTTCAGAGCGCCGAGAAGGCGGGAATAAGCCCCCAGGCCTGGGTGGACAGGGTCGCCGGGGAATTCCTGCAAGCCTGGGAGAAGCTGGGTATCCGGTACGACGACTTCATCCGGACCACCCAGGAGCGGCACCACAGGGGCGTTCAGGAGATGATCCGGCGCATCGAAGCCAAGGGGGATCTCTTCCTGGGGACCTACGCCGGCTACTACTGCGTGGGCTGCGAGGGGTACAAGACCCGGGAGGAGCTCACGCAGTCCGAGGGGGAGACACTCCGCTGCCCGATCCACCCCACCCTGGACGTCCAGTGGATGGAGGAGGAGAACTGGTTCTTCCGCCTCTCCTCCTACGCCGAGCCCCTGCTTCGGCTCCTGGATGAGCGCCCGGATTTCATCCAGCCGGAGATCCGCCGGAACGAGATCCGAAAGGTCCTGGAAGGGGGGTTGGAGGACATCTCGGTCTCACGCTCCCGCCTGCCTTGGGGGGTCCCCTGGCCCGGGGACCCGGACCACATCGTGTACGTCTGGCTGGACGCCCTCACCAACTACCTCACGGCGGTGGGGTTTCCGGAGGAAGTCTACCTGGAGCATTGGCCGGCGGACGTCCACGTCATCGGCAAGGACATCACCCGGTTTCACTGCATCTACTGGCCCGCCTTCCTCATGAGTGCCGGGGTCGAGCTTCCCCGGTCCGTCTGGGCCCACGGCTTCGTGACCTATGGGGGCCGGAAGCTCTCCAAATCGGACGGCGTGTCTTTTGAGCTCACCGAGGCCATGGACCGCCACGGACCCGAGGCCCTGCGCTATTACCTCCTGAGGGAAGTCCCCTGGAGCGGCGACGGGGACATCACCCGGGAGCGCTTTGACGAACGTTACACCACCGAGCTGGCCAACGATTTCGGAAACCTGGCCAGCCGAACCCTCGCCATGGTCCACAAGTACCGGGGGGGGGTGATCCCCCATGGGGAACCCCGGTCCCTGGACGCGGCCTGCCGGAATGCCCTGGATCGTTACCAGGAAGCGATGGACGCCAACCTCCTCCACCTGGGGATCGCCGCCGCCCTGGAGTTGGCCTCCCACGCCAATGGGTTCGTGGAGGAGCAGGCCCCATGGTCCCTGGTGAAGGATCCGGGGAGTGGCGCCGAGCTGGATGCCACCCTGGCCTCCCTGGCCCGGTCCCTCCTGGTCCTGGCCACCCTTCTCCACCCCATCCTTCCCGGGAAGATGGAGGAGCTTGCCCGGCGCCTGGGCGTGGATGCGGTACCGGCCCTGGGCCAAGCCATGACCCTCCCCCTCGCCGGCCGCAAGGTGGCACGAGGCGAGCCCCTCTTCCCCCGCCCGGACCTCCAACCCGGCTAGCCCGGGCCCCCTTTTCCCCCCCTGGTTGACAAGGTTCCTGATCGCTCCCTACCTTGGGGCACTTTCGCAGGCGAGAATCGAACGTCGTTGCTGGGGCGAGAAAACGCCCCGGGCGGTTTTTCATACTCTGGGAGCCCGGCGATCGGCAAATGACCCAGAAGAAGTGGACTCTCCTGCTCCTGGGAGACCGGCCGGAGGGGATTCGTCAGTTCACCCTCTCTCTGCGAACCGTTCGGGCCGTTGCGGGCGGCCTGGGCATTCTGGCGTTCGTGCTCGTGGCGCTTCTCTCCCTCCTGGCCCTGAACGGGGCGGCCCACCTCCGGGTCCGGCACCTCGATCAGGAGAACCGGCTCCTGGCCCAGGAGCTCGGCCGGTTCCAGGAACGCATCTCCGACCTCGAAGCCGCTCTGGGCCACCTGGGGGAGCAGGACAATCGGATCCGCCTCCTGGCCGGATTGGACACAACCAGCACCGAGATCATGGAGGTCGGAATCGGGGGACCGGGCCTCTCCACCCCTGAGGCTCACCCCCTCTGGTCGCTGGATTCCACCGCCAGCAAGTCCGCGTTCGCCGTGGACTACGACCTGAACGCGTTGGAACGCAGGGCCCGGTTGCTCAGGGAGAGCCTGGTCGAGGCCTCCGGTAGCCTCCTCGCCCACCAGGACCTGCTTGAGTCGACCCCATCGATCTTCCCCGCCGCCGGCGTTCTTTCCAGCCGATTCTCCACCGCCAGGGACCACCCCATCCACCATCGGGCCCTCCCCCACGAGGGTATCGATATCTCGGCTCCGTTCGGTACTCCCATCCTGGCTGCCGCGAAGGGAACCGTCACCTACGCCGGTTGGATTGCCGGCCTCGGGAACACGGTGGAGATCGACCACGGGTACGGGTTTGTGACCCGGTATGGCCATGCCTCGAAGCTCCTGGTCCGGCGGGGAGATCAGGTGCGGCGGGGGAATCCCATCGCCCAGGTGGGGAGCACGGGGATCTCCACGTCCCCCCATCTCCACTACGAGGTCCGGTTGGGGGGGAAGGCGGTGAACCCCATGAACTATGTCATCGGGAGCATCATCCCCTGACCTTTCAGGCTTTCCGGAATCCCGCGTGGGGTGTCCTGTTCGGCGCCCCCGTTTCTTTTCGAGGTCCCCTTCGGCTGGAGGGAAGACGGGGCCCTGACCTTGATGGTGGGCCCGGCACGACGTACTTTCCGGCCCTTCACCCACTGTGAACCTCGGAGTGTCCTATGAAGCACAGTTGGCTCGCTCTGCTGTTGTTCGGCTCCCTGGCCGTGTCGGCATGCGGTCCAGGCCAGGTCATCGTGACCGCCGAAATCGATGTCCCGGATCCCGAGAACGAGGGGGCGACCATGATGGCCGCCATCACCTCCGCGGAGATCCAGTTCTTCCCCTTCGACCGGGACCTGGTCTTCGACTCCCTTTCCGGCGCCTTCGCAACCCCCGAGCCTCCCATCCCCGAGGACCTTCTGGCCCTCCAGGACCAGATCGCTACCGCCCAGGAGGAGTGGCGGACGGCCGAGGCCACCTGGGGAACCGGCCGGGACCGCCTCCAGCAGATCAATGAAGAGATGGGGGGGCTGGCCAGGGGAGAGGCCCGGTACGCGGTTCTCTTCCGGGAATTCCAGGACGTGGAAGCCCAGGTGATCCGCGCCGAAAGGGCCAAGGACGAGGCCTTCCGCCGGTTCGACGGTCTACAGCAGGGATACATCCAGCGTGCCGATTCCATGCGCATCATTCGCGAGCGCTGGGCCGACGAGGCCTTCGCGGCCGCGGGGGACGTATTCGCCCGGAAGGCTCGGGAGACCGGCCGGGAGATTCTGGCCGACACCACCAACGCCGAAGGGATCGCCGGCCCCATCGATGTCCCCGTGGGGCAGTGGTGGGTGCATGCCCGCTACGACCTCCCCTTCGACGAGCTCTACTGGAACATCCCCATCACGGTCGGGCGGGGTGACCCTGTCCAGGTGCGACTGACCCGGGAAACGGCCCGGGTTCGCCCGAAGCTCTAGTCCTACCCGGCAGGGCCGGTCGGACCCTCCCGCGGGCAGGGGCCGGCCGGCTTTCCCCCGGGAGCCTGGCACCGGGCCCCATTCGGCGGTCACCCTCGCCACCGGCCGAACCCACACGGTCACCACGGTGCGGGGGGGTCTGACAATTCCTGGAGGCAACGGGCTCTTCCCCGATCCGGTTGGGGGTCTTCCCCGGTGCGAATGCGGGTCCAAACCCACCGCGGATGCAATCCATGGCCGTGGAAACACTCCTGGTCACCGGGGCGAGCGGCTTCGTCGGCTCTCACGTGGTGGAAGCCTGCTCCGCCGGTGGCCTCAGGCTTCGGGCCCTGGTGCGCCGGCCCGAGGACGTGGCCCGTTTGGAACGCCTCGGGGTTTCCTGCGTCCGGGGCTCCCTGGAGGATCGGGAGGCGCTCGAAGGGGCCATCCAGGGGGTGGACGGGGTGCTCCACCTGGCTGCCGCCACCAGGGCCCGCTCCCTGGAGGGCTACGCCCGGACCAATGCCACCGGCACCAGGGCCGTCGTGGAGGCCATGCTCTCTGTCCGGGCCCGGCCGAGGCGGCTGGTCTACCTGAGTTCCCTTGCGGCGGCGGGCCCCAGCGCCGACGGGCGGCCGATCACCCCCGATGACCCGCCGAAACCCCTGACGGCCTACGGCCGTACCAAGCTGGCGGGTGAAAGGGTATGCGAAGCGGCCGCCGGGGAGATGGAGATCGTGATCCTCCGGGCACCCGCAGTCTACGGCCCCAGGGATCGGGATGTCCTCCGGTTCTTTCGTATGGCCAGAAAGGGGGTCTTGCTCCTTCCGGCCGGGCCCGTGCGGACCCTCCAGATGGTCCATGCCTCGGACCTTGCCCGTGCGCTCCTGCTGGCGGCGACCACCCAGGGGGCCGGAGGCACCTATCATATTGCGGAGGCCCGCTCTTATGCATGGGAAGAGGTGGCCCGCCTGATCGCGTCGGCGGTGGGACGTGAGGCACACATCCTACGAGTGCCACCGCGGATGGTCCTGATAGCCGGTCTGATGAGCGAGACCTTGTCTGGCCTCGTGGGAAGAAGCACGATCTTCAATCGGGACAAGGTGAGGGAATTGCTCGCACCCGCCTGGCTGTGTGAGACCAGCCTGGCCCGCCGCGACCTGGGCTTTGAAGCGGAGATCCCCCTGGCCGTTGGGCTGAGCGGGACCGCTGCCTGGTACAGGGACCACGGCTGGCTTTAGAGGACTCCCGGAGAACCCATGGGATTGTTCGAGAAGTGTCATCGGTTCACTCAGGCCCGGGAAGTCATGGCCTCCGGGTTCTACCCCTACTTCCAGCCGATCGAGGCGTCTCAGGATACCGAGGTGGTCATCCGGGGCAGGAAGAAGCTGATGTTCGGCTCGAACAACTACCTGGGGTTGACCCACCACCCGAAGGTGCTTGCCGCTGCCGCGGCTGCCCTGGAGCGGTACGGGAGTGGCTGCACCGGGAGTCGTTTCCTGAACGGAACCCTGGACCTCCACGAAGAGCTCGAGGAGCGCCTTGCCCGCTTCCTGGGCAAGGAGGCCGCCCTGATCTACAGCACCGGCTTCCAGACCAACCTCGGGGTCATCGCCACGCTCGTCGGCCACGGAGACCACGTCTTCTCCGACAAGTTGAACCATGCCAGCATCGTGGACGGATGCCGTCTTTCGTTCGGCGTCGCACACCGTTACCCCCACAACGACTTCCAGGTTCTGGAGCGGGAACTCGAGAGCGTTCCGCACGACTGCGGGAAGCTCATCGTCACCGACGGTGTGTTCTCGATGGAGGGTACCATCGCCCGCCTCCCCGACATCGTGGCGCTGGCCCAGGCCCATCATGCGGAGTTGCTGGTGGACGACGCCCACTCCTTCGGTGTCCTGGGGGAACGGGGAGGCGGCACCGCCCAGCATTTCGGCCTGGATGAAGACGTGCCCTTGATCATGGCGACCTTCTCGAAGTCCCTGGCTTCCATCGGCGGTGTGATCGCCGGCGCCGAGGTGGTCATCCACTACCTGAAACACCATGCCCGATCCCTGATCTTCAGTGCCAGCATGCCTCCCGCCTCCATCGCCACCGTGCTCGCCGCTCTGGACGTCATCGAGGAGGAACCGGACCGCCGAAAGCGGCTGTGGCAAAACACCCGGCGGATGCAGGACGGATTGCGAAGCCTGGGCTTCGAGATCGGCGGGAGTGAGACACCCATCATTCCTGTGGTGATCGGGGGCCTCGACCAAATGCTGGCGGTCTGGAAGGAGGTGTTCGAGGCCGGAGTGTTCGTCAACCCCGTAACGCCGCCCGCCGTGCCGGAGAACTCCTGCCGGCTTCGCGTTTCCCTCATGGCCACCCACACCGACGAGCAGATCGACCTTGCCCTCGGTGTGTTCGCCACCGTGCGAAGGAGCTTGGGCAGCCGGTGACCCGGCGCGCACGAGACCCCGGCCTGGTCCTTGCCATGGGTGGCCATTGAAGCGGCGCGCATCCACGAGACACCCGACTCCCCTCCCGTCCGATCCCCGTGTGGCATCGAATCTCTGAGGCAACCACACGCCTGGCCCTGCGGCGACTGTTCGCCGGCTACCTGACCGTCTCGGCCTGCGCTCTTCTCTTCCCCTACCGCTCCGGTTTCTGGATCCCGATCGCCCTTCTTCACCTCATGGGCGTGCTCCTGCTGCTCCCGGTGGGTCCGGCGCGGGTTCTCGCCCGAGGATGGGCTGCGCGCTGGCCCCGCGCCGGCATGATCCTGGCAGATTGGTATGCCCTGATCATCATGCCCTTCCTCTATGTCGAGATCCGGGTCCTCAACACCGCCGTACACAACGGGCGCTACTTCGACGACCTGATCCTGGCCTGGGAGGGAGGGCTCTTCGGTGGACAGCCCAGCCAGGAGCTGGCGGTCACCTTTTCCGCCCTCCCCCTGTCGGAGACCCTCCATTTCTTCTATCTGTCCTACTACTTCATCATCTACCTGCCGCCTCTGTATCTCTACGCCCGGGGTCGCACGCCGGACCAGCAGCGGATGGTCTTCACACTCATGGTGACCTTCTTCGCCCACTACCTCTTCTTCATCTTCTTCCCGGTCCAGGGCCCATGGTATCTCTTCCCCCCACCGGTAGGGGAACCCTCCCAGGGTCCCATGTTTCACCTGGCACGGGCAATCCTCGAGGGCGGATCCAGCCGCGGTGCGGCCTTCCCCTCCTCCCACGTGGGCGTGGCGTTCACCCAGGCGGCCATGGGCTTCCTTGTCCTCCGAAGGGCCGCTCCGCTCCTCCTCCTCCTCAGCACCGGCCTCGCGGTAGGAGCGGTCTATTCCGGCTTCCACTACGCCACCGATGCCTTCGCTGGCCTGCTTCTGGGCCTCGCACTTTTCGCCGCCTCACCGCACCTGGCCCTGGCCATGGGAAGGGGAGGGAAGGGCGGGGTCCGCCCGTGAACGGCCCGATTCCGGCCATCGTGCCTGCCGCCGGCCGATCCCTTCGGATGGGATCTCCCAAAGCCCTCCTGGACGCCGGAGGGTCGTCGTTTCTGGCGCGGATCCTCCTTTCCCTTCGTGCCGGCGGCGCCGGGCCTCTCCTGGTGGTCGTGAGGGACCTGGAGGGTGCGGTGGCCCTGGAGGCGGGGGACCAGGGCGGGACGTTAGTCCTGAACCCCGATCCTTCCCCGGGCCCCATCTCCTCCCTTCAGGCCGGCATCCTCGCCCTCCCTCCGGATGCCGAGGGGGTGTTGCTCGCCCCGGTGGACCACCCCCTCTTCGCCCCGGGAACGGTGGCCGCCCTGATTCGTGCCTTCCGGGAGACCCGGCCCCCCATCGTGGTGCCCGCATTCGGAGGGCGGCGGGGCCACCCCGTCCTTTTCGGCCGAACCCTCTTCCCCGAGCTCCTGGAGGAGGGGCTTCCCGAGGGAGCCCGAACGGTCGTCCGGCGTTATCTTCAGGGTCGGCTTCAACTCCCGGTAGACGACCCCGGTGTCCTTGGGGACATAGACACCCCCCAGGATTACCGGAGGCACTTTCCCTGATGGGGATGGCCGAATCCGGAATCCTCACCGTCGCGGGCCTCGTCCCACTCCTCCTCCGGACCCTGGAGGAAGGGAGAAACGCTGTGGTCCTGTGTGCCCTCACCCACCCCGTCCCTGAGCGGGTGGGAGCCCGCATTCTCGTCGTGGGAGAGGAGATCTGGGGCTCCTTCCTGGACCCCACCGCCGACGCCGCAGCCCGGAACCTCGCCCGGGAGGCCCTGGCGGGTCCGGGAGCCGTATCAGCTTCCCGGACCCTACCCCTCCGGGAGGGAGGGGAGATGGACGTCTTCCTGGAGCTCCACCACCCCCAGCCCGAGATGGTCATCGTGGGAGCGGGACATGTCGCCCAACCCCTCTGCACGCTGGGTTCCCTTCTGGGACTTCGCATCCGGGTCCTGGACGATCGCCCCCTCTTCGCCACCGCAGAGCGGTTCCCGGAGGCCGAGGAGGTGAGGAAGGTGGACTTCTCCGACGCCTTCGCAGGGTTGGCCCTCCACCCCTGGAGCCACGTGGTGCTGGTGACCAGGGGACACCGATACGACTTCGAATGCCTCAGGCAGGTGCTCCTCCGGGATACCCTGCCCGGCTACATCGGGATGATCGGGAGCCGGCGCCGGGTGAGGGCCACCTTCCAGGCCCTCCTGGAGGAGGGGGTTCCGAGGGAGGCCTTGAGGCGCATCCACGCACCCATTGGCCTGGACATCCGGGGTGAGACTCCTGCCGAGATCGCCGTGGCGGTGGCGGCGGAGGTCGTACATCACTGGCGCGGGGGAACGGCCCGGCCCCTGTCGGAAACGGAGGCGGTCCTGGACCGACTCCTCCCGGACGGCGGTTGAGGAGCAAGGGGCGACGGGGGAGGGGACCCGGGCCGGCCGTCCCCTGCTGTACCCCCAGTCCGAAGGGAGCGGCGGATGACGAATGAGGAGCGAGCGGTCTACGAGGCCATTCTGGAAGCCCGGGCGAAGGGGCGTCCCTGTGCCCTGGCCACCGTAGTGTCCACCCGAGGGTCCACCCCCCGGAAGAACGGCACCAAGATGGTGGTGGACCCCGTCAAGGGACTGGTAGGCACCGTCGGCGGAGGGTGCGGCGAGGCGGAGGTGATCCGGGCCGCCCATGAGGTCCTCCGAACCGGGAAACCCCTTATCGTGAAGGTCGATCTCACCGACGACCCCCTCTCCTGGACGGGGTCGGTGTGCGGAGGGGTGCTGGAGGTCTTCGTGGAGTCCACCGATCCGGAGAGGCCGTGACGTCGCCTCCCCCCGTCGTACACATCCACTACCTCCGCCCACCCGACCGGAAGGAGATCTTCACCCAGCACCTCCTCCTGGACACCCCCGAGGTGAAGGTCACCCTCGCCCGGAGTGTCTCTTTCGATCCTCCCATCATGATCCGGGGAGCGGTCGCCCTGGAAACGGGCTCGGATGCCGTCTGGTTCACCTTCCCCGGACTCTGGCACGATATTGGCCTCTTCCACCGTGCCGACGGCACCTACACCGGGCTCTACGCCAACATCCTCACACCTCCGAGGTTCTTCCCAGAAGGAGTCTGGGAGACGACGGATCTCTTCCTGGACGTGTGGGTCGATCCCCGGGGCCGTCTTTCCGTGCTGGATGAGGACCAACTGGTGGAGGCCCTGGAGCGGGAGGAGGTTTCACGGGATTCGGCAGATCGGGCCCGCCGGGAGGCCGCCTGGATCAGGCGGGAATTCGCGGCGGGCCGATGGCCTCCGCCGGTGGTGGGGGAATGGACGCTGGACCGGGCCCGGAGTCACTTCTCCGCAGTGGAGATCCAGGCCGCCGCAAGGCGCCCCAGGTCCAGATAGACCTTCTTCTGAAGGTCGGGGTCTTCCCGGAAAGCATCGATGAGGCGAGGGTGCGGCTCCAGGAGGGGGGCCGGCACCGTGATGCGAGTCTGGTGGAAGGACCCGTTGTCCACGAAGAGGAGCTGCACCACGACTTTCTTTCCGTTCATGGGGACCCTCCGATCCGCCGAAGCTCGGGAAGGGAAGCCAGGAACGCCAGGAGAATGAGCAGGGCGGAGGCCACGCACCACTGGCACCAGGCGTGGATGACGAACGCCTCCAGGTAGGTCAGGTAGGCACTGAAGGCAACTCCGATGACCCCACCCAGGAGGAGACCCAGGGGCACGATGCGGGAACCCTGGATGGACGGCTGGAGCCCCAGGATGGCCAACGCCATGAGAGCGAGATACCCCACCGTTCCCACGGCCGCCGTCGGGACGGGGCCGACCCAGGCGAAGCGGCTGTTCTGGACGGTCTCACAATCGCCCAGACCGCAGATCACCTCGCCCGTAAGGCCCATGGCATGGGCCAGCATGTAGAGGGACACCAGGAGGCCCAGCAGGGCCAGGACAGCCACCACCATCCGGTTCATGGGGGGCTGTTGGGCCGATCCCCCGCCTGCTGCCTCGGTCATGGATGGTCCTTCCCCCGGGGCGCCGGTAGCTCGGGATCCCCCCGAACCCAGAGCCCCCTCCGGTTATCTGCCAAGAAGCGCATGGACAGCCGCCTGGATGGTCTCGAAGGAATAGTCGGCGAGGCGCCGGTTCATCCCACCACCAGAGCCCACCAAGACGGAAGGTGTGCCACCCAGACCCAGGGCATGGGCCAGCTCCCGGTTGGCCGAAACCTCGGGGGCGTGCCTGTCACTGTTCAGGCAGCCCCGGAACTCCCCACTGTCCAGGTCCAGGTCCTCAGCGTAGCTCTGAAAGAAGCCCAGCTTGTCCCTCTCCATGGCCCACGTGTACTGGGTCCGGTACAGGTGGTCGTGATACTCCCAATACTTCCCCTGGTCCCCGGCGCACCGGGCAGCCCGGGCCGCCAGGAAGGTCCCGGTCTCGGGATTCAGCGGGAAGTCGTAGAACGCCAGCTTGGCCTGGCCGGTTTCCACGAATTCGGCCTCCACCAGGGGCCGGATCCGGAGTGAGAAGGTGGCGCAGTGCCCGCAAAGGAAATCGCCGAAGACGATGATGGTGACCGGAGCGTCCTCCTCCCCGCTCACCACGGGAACTGCGAGCTCGGTCAACCGCCTGAGGTCGTCCGTCCCCTCGAGGATCACCGGCTCGGTAACAGCCCCACCCAGTACCTTGGAGCCCACCGCATACCCCAGGCTCCCGATTCCCACCAACGCCACGATGGCGAAGATGAGGTAGAAGCGTCGGAGGCCCCCTCCGGCGTTTCCGTTGCTCATGGCGTCGTCCCCTCTCCCTACAGGTGATTCGGAAAGACCCTCCTACCCCCGTGGTCGCCGGATGGATCCTGGAGGGTCCGCCTCCTCCTGAGCCGGACGGCAGGAGCTAGCCCAGGATGGCCTCCAGGGCAGCTGGAAGGTCCCCCATGTCCGGGAGGACCCGATCCGCCCCTGCCGCAGCCAGGGACCCCGCATCGTGGCGCCCCGTTGCCACGGCAACCGTGCGGGTCCCGCCATGGCGCCCGCAGGCAACGTCCCTGGGCGTATCCCCCACCACCACCACGGAGGCCGGCGGAAACTCCCGACCCCAATGCCTGGCGGCCCTTTCCATGGCCACCGCCGTCAGCTCCTCCCGGGTCTCGCTGTCCGACCCGAACCCTCCTACCGGGAAATGCTCCAGAAGCCCCGCTGAACCCAGCTTGAGTCGAGCCCCGTCGACGATATTGCCCGTCAGGAGCCCCAAAGCCACCTCCCGGTCCCCCCCCAGGCGGGACAGCACCGCCCGAACACCCGGAAGGACGTTCATGGGCTTCCCGGGAAGCCGGGCTTCCAGCTCGGCCAGGTAAACCTCCCACAGGGTGGGGAACCCAGCGTCGATGTCACCGTCGGTCATCCCTGCGAACCGGAGGAGCTCCCGGGCGATCTGGGGATCCGTCTTTCCGGAGAAATCGTGACCGTCGATAGGGCCCGCGGTGCCAAAAACCTCCCTCATGGCCAGTGCGAAGGCAACCTTGGCAGGGCCTCCCTTCAGAAGGGTACCATCGATGTCGAACAGGACCAGCCGCCTCACGGACCCTCCCTTCATCGGGTGACCCCCCGTCGAATCGCCTCCTCCAGAAGCCGACGGGCCACAACGCCCAGCGCCGTGATCCAACCGGCGGACCGCACCCCACCCCCATCCCCCGTCGAGAGGGCGAAGAGCACGTCCCCGTCGAAGGGGGTGCCCACCGGGGAGATAGCCCGGGGGAGAGCATTGGCGGCCATCCTCGCCAACCGGCCGAGATCCACCCGGGAAAGGGGCAGATCGGTGGCCACCACCGCCAGGGTGGTGTTCTGCCCCGGCCGGGGACCCTCCCCACCCCTCCCGACTCCCCGTACACCCATCTCGCCGAACCCCTCCATCCCCTGCCCCCCCTGGAGATAGGCGTCGGTACCCAGGAACCCTCCCGTCGGACTTCTTGCGCCGGCAAGGATCTCCCCGCCGGGAGCCAGGACGTCCCCCAGGGCATTCACCACTGCCAGCGCCCCCACCGTGCCACCACCCCAGGTCCGGGATGCGCTACCCACCCCCCCCGGAGCGGCATACGAGGGCCCGAGGATCTTCCCGACCGTCGCTCCGGCTCCGGCCCCGACCCGGCCTTCCTGAACAGGACCGCGGGAGGCTGCTTCGCACGCCTGGCGTCCCTCCCCGGCTCCGGGCCGGGACACACCGGGGGCCAGGTCGAAGAGCACCGCGGTGGGAACCAGCGGCACGGGAGCGACCCCGGTGTCGAACCCCTCCCCCCGCTCCGCCAACCAGGCCATGACCCCCTCGGCCGCGGCCAGCCCGAAGGCGGACCCTCCCGTGAGAAGAACGGCCTGAACCTCCTCCACGAGGTGGTACGGGGAAAGGACGTCCAACTCCCGGCTCCCTGTGGCCAGGCCTCTCACCTCCACGGCCCCGCGGAAGGGACCCAGGACCACCGTACACCCGCTCCCGCCCCCCGGGACCTCCCCGTGTCCCACCCTGACCCCGGGCACCGAGGAAAGCGTCACACCATCCCTCCCCCGCCCGGGTCCTTGTGGATCGTCACGGCCGGGCTCATGCCCCCGAGCCATCCGCACCGGAGGCGACGGCAGCCAACGGGGTCAGGAGAGAGGGATCGAGGTTCCCGCCGCTGAGCACCGCGGCCACCTTCCTTCCCCGGGCGTCCACGACCTTGGACAGGAGGGCCCCCACGGTGGCCGCACCCGAGAACTCCACCACCAGCTTGCGACGGGAGAGGAGGAGGGACGCGGCGCAACGCATGGCCTCATCGTCCACCAGGACCACATCGTCCAGGAGGGCCCGGCCGTGGGCGAAGGTCAGGTCACCGGTCCGAACCGGCATGAGCCCGTCGGCGATGGTAGCGACCTTCTCCAGCGTCACGGGCCTGCCTGCGTCCAGGGCGGCCCGCATGGCAGGGGCGCCGGTGGGCTCCACCCCCACCACCTGCACGTCGGGGAGCATGCCCTTGAGGGCAGCCGCGACCCCGCTGACCAACCCTCCCCCCCCGATGGGGACCAGAACCAGGTCCACTTCCGGCCAATCCTGGGCGATCTCCCTTCCCGCAGTCCCCTGCCCGGCGATGATGTGGGGATGGTCGAAGGGGGGAACCATGGCCAACCCCTCGGCGGCGGCAATGGCCTCGGCCCTGGCCTTCCGCTCCAGGGAGGTGGTCCCCTCGAAGTGGACCTCGGCCCCCAACCGTCTGGCCCCCTCCACCTTCACCGCAGGCGCGGTGGTCGGCATGACCACGACCGCCCGGACTCCCTTCAAGCGGGCAGCCATGGCTACCGCCTGGGCGTGGTTCCCGGAGGAATAGGTGATGACCCCCCGTGCCAGCTCCTCCGGGGGGAGAAGGCACAGGAAGTTGTAGGCCCCCCGCATCTTGAAGGAGCCTGTCCTTTGAAGGGACTCGCACTTGAGCCGGACCTCCCCCCCCATCTCCTCCGACAACTCGGCAAAGGGAAGAAGCGGCGTGCGGACCGCCACGCCTTCGATGCGGGAGGCTGCAGCCTCGATCTCCTCCAGGGTCACCAGCTCGCCGGAAACCGCCTTCACCTCTTCCACTCACTCCTCCCCAGGTTGGATCTCATCTCCCACCGGTAATGCCTCCGCGGCTGCTTCAGGGGTCTCCTCCGCCGCCGGCGTCCCCATCCCCCCCTCCACCACCTCATCCTCACCCTCGCCGTCCCCGTTCTCCCCCACCACCCGGGCCACGTCCACCACCTGGTCCCCTTCGTCCAGATTGACCAGACGCACCCCCTGGGTGGCCCGGCCTATCGCCCGGATCTCCGCCACCCTCTGGCGGTTCACCACCCCCTTGCGAGTGATGAACATGAGCTCGTCGTCATCCTCCACGGCCTTGATGGCCACCACCTTTCCGGTCTTCTCATTGGTCTTCACGTTGATGACGCCCTTGCCTCCCCGCTGCTGGTGGCGGTAGGCCCCCACCTCCGTCCGCTTACCCATCCCCTCCTCCGTCACCACCAGGAGGGTGGTCTCGGGACGGGAAACCACCACCACCCCCACCACCTCGTCCCCCGACGAGAGGCTGATTCCCCTGACACCCGAGGTGTCGCGACCCAGGGGCCGGGCGTCCTCCTCGTTGAATCGGATCGCCATCCCCTCCCGGGTACCCAGGATCACCTCGTCCCGGCCGCCGGTGACCTTCACCGCGATGAGCTCGTCCCCCTCCCTGATGTTGATGGCGATGAGTCCCACGGACCGGATGTTCCCGTAGGCCGAAAGGGGGGTCTTCTTCACCTGGCCCTGCCGCGTGGCGAAGAAGAGGAAGCGGTCGTGGCTGAACTCCCTCACAGGGACCACGGAGGCGATCTCGTCCCCGGGAATCATGTTCAGGAGGTTCACCATGGGCTTCCCCCTGGAGTGACGCCCTCCCACAGGGATCTCCCAGACCTTGAGCCAGTAGCACTGCCCCGCTCGGGTGAACACCATGAGGTAGTCGTGGGTGGAAGCCACGAAGAGGTGTTCCACCCAGTCCTCCTCCTTCGTTTCCATCCCCATCAGGCCCCGACCACCCCGGCGCTGGGCCCGGTAGGTGTCCATCTCGATCCGCTTCACGTAACCCTGGTGGGACACGGTGATGACCATGTCCTCGTCGGCGATCAGGTCCTCCTCGTTCAAGGACACGTTGCCCGACAGGATTTCGGTCCGCCGGTCGTCCCCGTACTTCCGGGCCAGCTCCGTGAGCTCGTCCACGATCAGCTGCATTCGCCTTTCCCGGCTGGCCAGGAGGGACTCCAGCTCGGAAATGCTCGCCCTCACCTCCACCAACTCCTTTTCCAGCTTCTCCATCTCCAGCCCGGTGAGACGGGCCAGGCGCATGTTCAGAATGGCCTCGGCCTGCTTCTCCGAAAGGCCGAAGACCCCCCTAAGGGAGAGGGCGGCCGACTCGGTGTCCTGTGAGCTCCGAATGACCCGGATCACCTCGTCGATGCTGTCGACGGCGATCTTGAGGCCCTCCAGGATATGCTCCCGCTCCCTGGCCTTCCGGAGGTCGAACTCGCTCCGGCGAACCACCACCGTGTGCCGGTGATCCAGGAAGTGCTGGAGCATCTCCCGGAGACTCATGACCCTGGGTACCCCATCCACCAGGGCGAGGAGGATGGCCCCGAAGGTGGTCTGCATCTGGGTGTGCTTGTAGAGCCGATTGAGAACCACCCTGGGGATGGCATCACGCTTGAGCTCTATGACCACCCTCATCCCATCCCGGTCCGACTCGTCTCTGAGGTCCCGGATGTCGGTGATCTTCTTATCCCTCACGAGTTGGGCTATCTGCTCGATGAGGCGGGACTTGTTCACCATGAAGGGGATCTCGGTGACGACGATGCGCTCCCCGCCGGCGGAGGTTTCCTCGATCTCGGCCCTGGCCCGGACCAGGATTCGGCCCCGCCCGGTGCGGTGTGCGTCCCGGATCCCCTCCCGCCCGCAGATGAAGCCCCCGGTGGGGAAATCCGGCCCCAGCACGATCCCCTCCAGCTCCTCCAGGGTCAGGTCGGGATTACGGATAAGGGCGACAGCGGCGTCCACCACCTCCCGGAGGTTGTGGGGGGGTATGTTGGTGGCCATCCCCACCGCGATCCCGGAGCTGCCGTTGATCAGGAGGTTGGGAAGCTTCGCCGGGAGGACGTTGGGCTCCAGGATCCTCCCATCGAAGTTGGGAGAGAAGGAGACGGTTTCCTTGTCGATGTCCTCCAGAAGTTCCAGGGCGATGGGGGCCAGGCGGGCCTCGGTGTACCGGTAGGCCGCGGCGGAGTCTCCGTCCACCGACCCGAAATTCCCTTGCCCGTCCACCAGCGGGTAACGGAGGGAGAAGTCCTGGACCATCCGGACGAGGGAGTCGTAGACGGCCATGTCGCCGTGGGGGTGATACTTCCCCAGCACGTCCCCCACCACGGTGGCGCATTTCTTGTACGGCCGGCTCGGCGAGAGACCCAACTCCTGCATGGCGAAGAGAATCCGGCGATGGACCGGCTTCAACCCGTCCCGCACGTCCGGCAGGGCACGTTGGACGATTACGCTCATGGAATAGTCGATGAACGACTCCCGCATCTCGTCTTCGAGAAGCCGGGGGAGCACCTTCGGCCCCGTTCCATCCCCATTTCCCAACTCCGCAACGTTCTTTTCCACGTTGTCCATGCCGTCCCTTGCCGGTCGTCTGTTCAAGCCCACTCTTCCCGAAACCTCGTTCCTCCTTGAAAGGCGAGGTCAGGAGGCGAGTCCGCTCCATCCACAGCTCTTGCACTTCCTCCGGGTGACCCGCTCCCCCCTCACAAACCCCAGGATACGGTGGCGTACCCGGCGCTTCACCCGCTCCGTCTCCGCTCCACAGTCGGGGCAGGTCTTCCCCTTCACCACAAAGCTGCCGTAGGCCCGGGCCCAAAGGTCGAGCGCGAGGAGGCCGGCCCCAGCCACGAACATCCCCACCCCCGTGAGGAACCGGCCCAGGGATACGCCGGGATCCCTGCCCTCCGTCAGCTCCAGGTACACCCGGGTCACCCGATTCAGGGCAACGGAGATCGCACCCGTGGCCACCTCCACCCCCACCACCAGCAGGCTCAGGGCGAGGATCTGCAGAACACGCTTCACAAAGGCTCCGTTGGCTTTGTGAGAACCCCGAGTGGGGGTTGGGCAGGAGCTCGGGATGAGGGGCGCGAACGCCGCTCAACCTGCCCCCCGACGGGGCCGGGTTCCAGCCCCGTGAAACCGAGGCGGGGGATCACCGTGAAGTTGTTGCAAAATAACGAGAAACGGCCATTTCCGGCAAGGTGGGGCCAGGGCTTTTGGCCGGGGTGGAAAGCGCCGGGTCCGGGTTCGGCCTCCGGCTGCTCCGAAGGGGGTCCGGAAGGGTCGCTCCGAGCTGTTTCGTCGCCCCCTAGGCCACCGCCAGGAAGTCCTCCAACTCCACCCACCCTGCCGCCGAGAGCACACCCCGGATCTCCTCCCGGGCGCCCACCTGCCCTACCGCCACCGCGCAGAACGCTCCCCTGTACCGCTGGATCTGCTCCGGCGGAACCACCGGAGCTCCATGGATCTCCTGCCCGATCTTCCGAGGGTCCCGATCCACGAACGCTCGGAGGGTTCCCCCCTGGGTCAGGAGCTCCCGGGCGAAGGCCTTTCCCACGGGACCGCTCCCCCAGACCACCACCCCCCTCCGGGAGCACAGGTGGGAGCGGAGGAGGAAGTGTACCTTGCACCTCCTGAAGCTCTCCTCGGAGTAGGCCGGGTGACTCCGGGAAAGGCGGTTTCCCCCCTCCCTCCACTGGAGGAGAACCTCCCCGACCTTTCCGAGCCGCCCACCCGCCTCCCAGAGGCGGAGGACCAGATCATAGTCCTCGGGCCACCCCCGGTCCCGGTAGCCTCCCGCGAGATCCAGGGCCTCGGCCCGTGCCAGGAGCGTGGGGTGGGGGATCGGGCACTCCACGAAGAGGTCCCGCTCGATCTCCTCCTGTGTCACCAGGCCGTTTACCCACCCCTCGTACCGAAGGGCACCCTCCCGGAGCGTTTCCCGGGGGAAACAGGCCACCCCCGCGCCGCATGCCAGGGGTCCCCCATGGGCCGTCACCATGGCCATCTGCCGCCGGAAGCGCTCCGGAAGGGACCGGTCGTCGGCATCCATGCGGGCCAGGTAGCGCCCCCGGGCACGGGAGCGGGCGAGCTCCAGGGCCACCACGATCCCCCGGGGCTCCTGGGTCAGGACCTTCACACGGGAATCCACCCGGGCCATCTCCCGTAGGATCTCCCCCGTCCCATCGGTGGACCCGTCGTCCACGGCCAGGACCTCGAAATCCGGGAAGGTCTGGGCGGCCAGGGAATCCAAGGCCTCCTGGAGGTGGGGCTCGCCGTTCCTGACCGGAAGGAGAACGGAAAGCGGAGGGGGAGCGCTCATGGCGGGGAAGGTCCTCTCCCATCACCGGAGGGGTTCAGGAGAGGGGCCAGGAACACCCCGGTGACACTCTCCGGAACTCTCAGGATGTCCTCCGGGCGACCCATGGCCACGACCTCCCCCCCCCGGGCCCCGGCACCGGGACCCAGGTCGATCACCCAATCCGCGGTCTTGACCAGCTCAAGGTTGTGTTCAACGACCACCACCGTGTGGCCAGCCTCAAGGAGACGCGCCAACACCGCCAGGAGCTTCCGAATGTCCTCCCCCGCCAGTCCCGTCGTGGGCTCGTCCATGACGTAGAGCTTCCGCCCCGGCTTCCCTGCACCCGTCGCCAGTTCCCGGGCGATCTTGAGCCTCTGGGCCTCTCCTCCCGAGAGGGTCGGCCCCGGCTGACCCAGGCGAAGATACCCCAAACCCACCTGCTGCAGGTGCCACAGGGTCTGCCCCAGTCGGTCCTCCCGAATGAAGAAACGGATGGCCTCGTCCACGGTGAGCTCCAGGACCTGGGCCACGTTGAGCCCCCGGTAGGCCACCTCCAGGACCCTGGGTTTGTAACGGGCCCCTCCGCAGATCTCGCAGGGCACGAAGACGTCGGCCATGAAGATCATCTCCACCTCAACCCTCCCGGCGCCCTTGCAGGCGTCGCAGCGCCCCCCGTCCACGTTGAAGGAGAAGGCGCCCGGGCCCAGGCCCCCCTTCCTGGCTTCCGGGAGGGAGGCAAAGAGCCGGCGGACCTCGTCCCAGGCCTTGATGTAGGTCACGGGGTTGGAGCGGGGCGTCCTACCGATGGGAGACTGATCGACCAGGACCACCGCTTCCACCAGACCGGCCCCTTCCAGGGACCGATACTCTCCCACCACCTCCCCCAGGTGCTCCTTGGCCGAGGTCTCCCCTCTCCCCAGCTCCTTCTCCAGAGCTCTGTAGAGGATATCGTGCACCAGGGAGGACTTTCCTGACCCGCTCACCCCCGTCACCACCGTCATTGCCCCCAGGGGTATCTCCACGTCCACGTCCCTGAGGTTGTTCAAACGGGCCCCTTTCAACACCAGCCGGCTCCCGTCCACGCGGCGGCGCTTCCGGGGGACGGGGATCTCGGTCCGGCCTGAGAGGTACCGTCCTGTCACGGTGTCCGCTTTCTCCAGCCCGGCGGGACCCCCCTGGTAGACGATCTCCCCTCCCTTTTCCCCGGACCCGGGGCCCAGCTCCACCACATGGTCCGCGGCCCGGATGGCCATGGGATCATGCTCGACGACCACCACCGTGTTCCCGCCGTCCCGAAGGCGGCCCAGGAGCTCGAGGAGGGCACGGGTGTCCCGGGGATGGAGACCGATGGTGGGCTCATCCAGAACGTAGAGAGCATCCACCAGGCGCGACCCCAGGGAGTTGGCCAGGTTGATCCGCTGGGCCTCACCCCCCGAGAGGGTCCGGGTCTGGCGCTCCAGGCTCAGGTACCCCAGGCCCACCTCCACCAGGAACCCCAGGCGGGAACGAAGCTCCCGGAGGATCGTCTCGGCAATGCGGGATTCCATCTCCGGGAGCACCAGCCCCTCCACCCAGGCCCGCAGCTCCTCGATGGGCTCGGCCGAGACCTCCCCGATGGTTCGCCCTCCCACCCGGATCCAGAGGGCCTCGGGACGGAGCCGGGCTCCACCACACGCCCGGCAGGGGAGAGGACTCTGGTACTGGCGAAGAAACACCCGGATGTAGCGCTTGTAGCGCTTCCTCTCCTTGGACCTGAGGAAGGGAATGACACCCCGGAAACCCTCCCCTCCCTGCACCACCCATTCCTTGAAGGGTTCCGGCAGCTCCCGCCAGGGAGTGAAGAGGGAGAGCCCCTGCTGCTGTGTGAACGCCCGGAGCCGGTCCTGCTCCCGGACGTACCGGGGTTTCGTCCAGGGGTCCACGGCCCCTTCCTGGATGGAGCGCAGGGGGTTGGGAACGATCAACCCCGGATCATACTCCAATGTCGCGCCGAACCCGGTGCACACGGGGCAGGACCCATAGGGGTTGTTGAAGGAAAAGAGCTGCGGCGACGGATCGGGGAAGGCCAGTTGGGGGTGCCGGGGACAGCGGAAGTGCTCCGTGAACTCCAGGCGCTCTCCGCCCCCATCCACCACCACCACGGCCTCCCCCTCCCCCTCCGCGAAAGCCGTCCCCAGGGAATCGGCCAACCGGTCCCGCATTCCGGAACCCACCTTGAGGCGATCCACCACCACCAGGAGCTCCGCCGCCCGGGTGAGGTCCTGAGGGGGGGTCTCGGGAGCCCCCCCCTCCCCTCCCCCGAGGTCGACGATCTCCCCCCCGGCCAGGACCCGGAGGAACCCCAGGGCACGGAGGTTCTGCACCACCAGGCCGTGGGTGACCCG
>JBFYZD010000216.1:0-3290 GCA_041309685.1 Gemmatimonadales bacterium
CGGCCTCCGACGAGGCGCCGCAGGCGGATACTCCTTCCACATACTACCGGTGTAGTTGACAGAGAAAGCACGAGCGGATATGATCATACTACGCCTGTAGTACACTCCCACGCCGAGGCACCCTCCATGATCCTCTCGGGCCGGGAGCTGGACGTCCTGAACGTCCTGTGGGAGCGCGGCTCGGCCACGGTGGCCGAGGTGCGAGAGGACCTCCAGGACGAGCTTGCCTACACCACCGTCCTCACCATCCTCCGCCGCCTGGAGGAGAAGGGCCATGTCCGGCACCAACCCGACGGCAAGGCCCACCGCTACGTCGCGCTGGTCGGGCGGGAGGAGGCCCAGGACAGCGCCCTCCAACGCCTGACCCGCAAGCTCTTCGGCGACTCCCCGGAGCTGCTCATGAGCCGGCTCCTGCGCAAGGGGAGGCTCACGGACCGGCAGCTCCGGGAGCTGCGGGCGCTCCTGGACGAGAGGCTGAAGGAAAGGGGAAAGAGATGATCACGGCCTGGATCCTCTACGCCCTCGTCGTGGGCACCCTGCTGGGGGGCGCGGCCTTGGCCCTGGAGCACGGCCTGCGCGGCCATGGCCTCCCCTCCCGGTGGGTCTGGGTGGGAGCCATCCTCCTCTCGGTGGCTTGGCCGGTGGGGCAGTGGGCCTGGGAGAGCCGGCCCGTGACGGAGTCCGCGCCGCCGGCCGTGACGCCGCTCGCGGCGCCGGCCGCGGAGGAGGCCCCCGCCACGGTGCCCTCCTTCGACCCCCTGACCGTGGAGGTACCCCCCGGGTCGGTGCTCCGGCGCCTCGACGGACCGATCCTGGTGGCGTGGGCCCTGGCCACCTCGGTCCTCCTCCTTCTCCTCACCTCGCTGCTGCTCCGGACGCGTTACCTCCGACGGGGGTGGCGGAAGGGGGTGGCGGGGGGGGAGACGGTGCTCTTCTCCGATGCGTGGGGACCCGCGGTGGTGGGCCTCCGCCGGCCCCAGGTCGTCCTCCCGGACTGGTGCCGGGAGCTGGACGACTGGGCGCTCCGCCTCATCCTCGACCACGAGCTCGAGCACGTGCGGGCGGGGGACCTGCGGATGCTCTTCCTGGCGGGGCTCCTCCCCATCCTCCTTCCCTGGCATCTCCCCGTCTGGTGGCAGCTGGCCCGTCTGCGAACCGCCGTGGAAGGGGACTGCGACCTGCGGGTGCTGGGACGGAACCCGGGGCGGATTCGGCCCTACGTGGACCTCCTCCTGCAGGTGGGAGAGAGGTCGGCGCGGGGCCGCCCTCTGGCGGCTATGCTCTCCGAGCCCTACCAATCCCTCAAGCGGAGGATACGGATCATGACCATGCCACGTCCAAACAGACCGCTCATCCGGGCGGGGTTCCTGGTGGGGGCGGGGGGTGCCCTGGTCGCCCTGGCCGGGTGGATGCCGGCGCCCGCGGACGCCCAGCCCAGCGGAGTCCGCTTCCCGGAGGGAGCGGCCACCTCCTCGCCGCCCCAGGAGGTCCGCGCCTCGCCGGGGCTCTTCACGCCGTATACGGTGTTCCCAGACATCCGGAACCGCGATGCCGTGATCCAGGCCCTGGAGCGCGGGTACCCGGCCGAGCTACGGGCGGCGGGGGCGGGCGGCACGGTGGAGGTCATGTACCGGGTCGACGAGCAGGGCCGGGTGGACCGCGTCCTGGTCAACCGTACGTCGAGGCAGAAAGCCCTGGACGACCTCGCGCTGCGAATCGCTGAGGTCATCGAGTTCAACCCGGCGCTCAACCGCGACCAGCGGAGGGCGGTGTGGGTCACCCTCCCCATCGTCTTCGTCACGGGCGAGGCCCCCGAGCCGGAAGCCGCCCCCGCAGCAGAAGCGGGCGCGGCCGGGGACCCGGTGGCGGCCGCGGGCCGCAACGCTCCAAGCCTCCCAGGCCAGGCCCCGCCGCCGACCGGGGAGATCGCGGGCACCGTGGTGGAGGCCGGGTCCGGGCAGCCCATCGGCTTGGTCCAGCTGTACGTCCCGGGGACGGGGCGGGGGACGCTGTCGGACCCGGAGGGGCGGTTCGTCATCGGGCACGTCCCGGCCGGGGAGCGGGAGGTGGTGGCCGAGCTCGTCGGGTACGGCCGGGTCCTCCAATCGGTGACCGTAAGGCCTGAGGCGAGCGCCGAGGTGGCGTTTACCCTGCGGCAGACGCCGATTCCCCTGGCACCGATCGTGGTGAGGGGCAGGGGCCCCGGGCCCGGGGCCTGAGGAGGGTCTCCCACCGGCGGGCTCGCCTCCGGGGGCCGTGTCCTCTATGTTGGCGAGGCGCTTCCGCAGGCCATCCCTGTGATCGATTCCCAGGGGCCGGCCGTGCCGGGGCCCTCAGGCAGGAGATCGACGCCATGACCCGGACGGCGCGGGGTGTCCACGCACTTCTCCTCGCTATCTCCCTGGCGGCCTGCGCCGGGGAGGCAGAGCCCTCCGACCCCATCGCCACCCGGGACAGCGCAGGCGTCCGGATCGTCTACAACGACACCCTCGACCGCGTCGCCGCCGCCTTCCGGTTGAGCGACGGGCGTGTCGTGGTGGCCAACGGCGGAACGCTGGAGCTTCGCTACTTCGATCCCCTGGGGCGGCACCTGCGCACGGTCGGGGGGCGGGGCTCGGGGCCGGGGGAGTTCCGCAGGTTCGCAGCCGTCCGTCTCGAGCGAGGGGATTCGTTGCTGGTCTTCGACAGCGATGTCCGGCGCGTGACCCGGTTCGATGGGGCCGGAAACCACTTGTGGACCTCCGCCCTTGCCGAAATCCCCCTCCCCCGCCGTGGGCTGAGCCTGGTGGGGAAAGCCACGGAAGGCGCCCTCGCCCTGCACTTCTTCACCGAGCCCCTCGCCCCCGCCGACGGCTATGTTCGGGACACCGTGGCCCTCGCGCTGGTGGCACCGGACCACGGCAGGACCGTCGACACCCTCCTCCTGATGCCGGGGTTCGAGTGGGTCAATCGCGTCCAGAACGACGGCGGACGGGTGATGCTCGGCCTGCCCTTCGCCTATCGGTACTTCCTGCTTGCCTGGGGAGATGGCTTCCTGAGCGCCTACCAGGACCGCTACGAGCTCCGGCGGGTGGGGTACGACGGCACACCACGCCTGCTGGTGCGGCGCCGGGACGCGCCGCTCCGTCCCGTCACGACGGTGATGCGGGAGCGCTGGCTGGATTCGGCCCAGGCGGCAGAGGAAAGGAGGCCGCCTTCGAGGGCTCCGAACGACGGGACCCGGTTCCCCACCCCCCGGGACCAGATGGACGCGCTGCCCCGGGAGCGCATGCTGCCCGCCTTCGGGGACG
>JBFYZD010000217.1:0-46954 GCA_041309685.1 Gemmatimonadales bacterium
GGGAAGAGCACTCTCATGAACATCCTGGGGTGCCTGGACCGCCCCTCCGGCGGGGCGTACACGCTGGAGGGGATCCGGGTGGATTCCCTGGGGAAGAACGAGCTGGCCGACATCCGGAACCTGAAGCTCGGGTTCGTCTTCCAGGGGTTCAACCTCCTCCCTCGGACCTCGGCCCTCGAGAACGTCGAGCTCCCCCTCCTCTATGACCGGACCCACCGGAAGCGGGACACCAGGGCACTGGCCGCGGCCGCCCTGGAGCGGGTCGGTCTGGGCGACCGCATGGACCACGAGCCCAGCGAGATGTCCGGGGGCCAGCAGCAGCGGGTGGCCATCGCCCGGGCGCTGGTCACCGAGCCGGCGGTGATCCTGGCCGACGAGCCCACGGGAAACCTGGACACGCTGACCTCCCTGGAGATCATGAGCCTCTTCCAGAAGCTGAACGGGGAGGGGGCCACCATTCTCCTGGTCACCCATGAGCTGGACATCGCCGCCTACGCCCACAGGATCGTGGAGCTCCGGGACGGCCGGGTGATCCGGGACGAGGCCCTTCTCACTTCCCGGCGGGCCGCCGAGGACGCGGCGCGCTTTCGGGAACCGGACATGGCGGGTGTGTCATGAAGAAGCAGATCCTCCTCA
Source organism: Gemmatimonadales bacterium (assembly GCA_041309685.1). Taxonomy (GTDB): domain Bacteria; phylum Gemmatimonadota; class Gemmatimonadetes; order Longimicrobiales; family Gaopeijiaceae; genus JBFYZD01. The sequence continues at coordinate 637 of JBFYZD010000217.1, forward strand.
AGGTCGCGGGCCGGAGCATCCTGAAGAACAAGATGCGGACCCTCCTCACCATGCTGGGCGTGATCATCGGGGTGGCGGCGGTGAGCGTCATGGCCGCCGTGGGCACCGGCGCCAAGTCCCAGATCGAGGATCAGATCCGGAATCTGGGGACGAACCTCATCGTCATCACCGCGGGTTCCGCCACCCAGGGAGGGGTGAGCCAGGGGGCCCAGAGCTTCACCCGCCTCACCCTGGAGGACGTCCAGGCGCTGGACGACCAGGCGTACCTGCTGGCCGCCGTGTCCCCCATCATCGTGTCCCGGGCCCAGATCGTGGGGGGCGCGGGCAACTGGGTCGCGTCCGCCGAGGGCGTGGACCACGACTACCCCACCATCCGGGACTGGCCCATGGCCAGCGGCTCCTTCTTCCAGGAGGAGGACATCGCCGGCAACCGGAAGGTGGTGGTCCTGGGCAGCACGGTGGCCGGGGCTCTCTTTCCCGGCGAGGATCCCGAAGGCCAGCAGATCCGCATCCGGGACGTGCCCTTTTCCGTTCTCGGGGTGTTGGGCTCCAAGGGCCAGACCGCGGACGGACGGGACCTGGACGACGTGGTCCTGGTCCCCTACACCACCGCCCAGACCCGCCTGTCCGGGCGCCAGTTCATCCCCCAGATCCTGGCCGCCACCTACAACCCCGAGGACATTCCCGGCGCCCAGGAGGAAATCCGGGCCATCCTGCGGGACCTTCACGGCCTGTCCCCCAACGAAGAGGACGATTTCGCGGTCCGCAACCAGAGCGAGCTCACGGAGACGGCGTCGGAGACCGCCGAGATCATGACCCTCCTCCTCTCGGCCATCGCCGGGATCTCCCTCCTGGTGGGGGGGATCGGGATCATGAACATCATGCTGGTGTCCGTCACCGAGCGAACCCGGGAGATCGGCCTCAGGCTCGCCGTGGGAGCCCGGGGCGCCGACGTCCTGACCCAGTTCCTGGTGGAGGCCGTGGTGATGAGCCTCGCCGGGGGCGTCGTGGGCGTGGCCCTGGGATTCACGGGAAGCGAGGTGGTGAGGGCCGTCACCGGATGGAACACGATGATCTCCCCCCAGATCGTCTTCCTGGCCCTGGGGTTCGCCGCCGGGGTGGGGGTGTTCTTCGGGTTCTACCCTGCCCGTCGCGCCGCGGCGCTGGACCCCATCGAAGCCCTCCGGTACGAGTGATGCGCCCTGACGCTGGCCTTTCGGGGGCGGGCGCCAGAGTATTATCGGGGAAGGCCCACGAATCCCGCTGAAGCGGAGAGGTGATGGCGGCCGAGCTGAGAAGGAGCATGTCCGGGGCCCGGTGGGGTTGGCTCCTCACCACCCTGGCCCTGGGCGTGGCCCTGGGGTTCGCGTCCTGGGCCAACTACCGGAGTGCCCGCGACGCCGTCTCCACGCTCCACCTGGGACAGGCCGGGGTGTTCGAAGGGGCCGTGATGAGCGCCCTCAGAGACCTGGGGCGGGGCTCGCCGGAACCCCGCGAGCTCGACAGCCTGGTGGCGGCCCACGCCGACGCGGGACTCCGCTTCGTGGGGCTCTTCTCCCGGGAGGAGGGGCTGGTCACCCTGGGCGGAGTCCCGTCGGCCCAGCCGTTCGAAGACCCGGTGCAGGCCGAGGGACCCGGCCTCGTGGAGGTCGGAGACCGGATCCGGACCTTCCTCCCGGGGCCTCCCATCCGCAGCGGGGGACGCAGCGGCCCCCGGGTTCACCTGGTGATGGAGTTCGAGCCTCTCGTGGCCGGCCAGCTCGTGAACCGGGCGTTCCGCTCCCTGCTCCTGGGCGCCCTGGCGGCGGGCCTCCTCATGGCCATGGCCCTCCTCTTCTGGAGAGCCTCCCTCCGCCGGGAAGCCGAAGCCCGGGTCCTGGAGGAGCGGAAGAGGCTGAGCACCCTGGGGGAGCTGTCCGCCGTCCTGGCCCACGAGATCCGCAACCCCCTGGCCTCCCTGAAGGGCCACGCCCAGCTCCTGGCCGAGCGCATCCCCGAGGACGGCCCGGAGCGGGCCAAGGTGGACCGCATCGTGCGGGAGGCCCAGCGCCTGGAAGCCCTCACCACCGATCTGCTGGACTTCGTCCGGACGGGCCCTCTGGACCTTCAGCCGGTGGGGGTGGAGGAGCTTCTCCACAGGGCGGTGGCGGAAGCGGGGGGAAGGACCGTGGAGGTGGAGACCTCGGGCGCCCCGGAACGATGGGAGATGGACCCCCAGCGGATGAACCAGGTCCTGCACAACCTCCTCAGGAACGCGGTGGAGGCATCCCCGGCAGAGGCCGCCATCGGGTTGAGGGCCGCGGCGGAGGGCGCCAACCTGACCCTCCTCCTGCGCGATCACGGCGGCGGCATTCCCGAGGAGAGCCTGGAGCGGATCTTCGAGCCCTTCTTCACCACCCGGACCCGGGGAACCGGACTGGGGCTGGCCGTGGCCCGCCGCATCGTGGAGCTGCACGGCGGGACCCTCACCGCCCGCAACCACCCCGAGGGGGGAGCGGAGTTTCGCGTGATTCTGCCTCCGCGAGGGAGCTGACATGGCCGCCATTCTCATCGTGGACGACGAGGAAGGGATCCGGGAGTACCTCGCGGACGCCCTCTCCGGCCAGGGGAACACCATCGTCCAGGCCGCTGACGGGGTGGAGGCGCTGGGGCACCTGGCCAGACGCTCCTTCGACGTGATGATCACCGACCTGCGCATGCCCGGCGCCCTGGACGGGATCGACCTCCTCCGGAAGGCCCGGGCCGAAAGCCCCGAGATGGAGGTCATCGTTCTCACCGCCCACGGTTCCGTGGATACGGCGGTGGAGGCCATGAAGCTGGGCGCCTTCGACTACCTCCAGAAGCCGGTGGGGAGTCCGGCGGAGCTTCGCATCCTCCTGGGCCGTGCCATGGAGCGCCGCAGGCTCCTGGCCTTGAAAGACCAGTCGCGACGGGACGTGGAGGCGATCCCGCCTCTCACCTTCGGAGACCCCGTGATGGCTCCCGTGGTGAGCGCCATCGAGAAGGTCGCGCCCACCAACGCCACGGTCCTCCTCCTGGGGGAGAGCGGCACCGGCAAGGAGGTGGCGGCCCGCATGGTCCACCGCCTCAGCGCCCGGAAGGACGGCCCCTTCGTTCCCGTGAACTGCGCGGCCATCACCGACACCCTCATGGAGAGCGAGATCTTCGGCCACGAGGCCGGCGCCTTCACCGGGGCAACCGGCTCACGGCGGGGCCGTCTGGAGCTGGCCGACGGCGGCAGCCTCTTTCTGGACGAGATCGGAGAGCTCAAGCTGGAGCTCCAGGCCAAGCTCCTTCGGGTGCTCCAGGAACGGCGGTTCGAGCGGGTGGGAGGGACCCGGACCATCCAGGTGGACGTGCGCTGGATCGCCGCCAGCAACCGGGACCTGGGGGCCATGATCCGGGAGGGCTCGTTCCGGGAGGATCTCTATCACCGGCTGGCCGTCTTCCCCCTGACCCTCCCTCCCCTCCGGGAGCGGAAGGAGGACCTCCTCCCCCTGGCCGAGAGTCTCCTGGTGCGGATCTGCCGGGAGCTGGGGCGGTCCCCCCTTCGGCTGGACGATTCGGTGGGGGCGCTCCTGCACAGAGCCCCATGGTACGGGAACGTGCGGGAGCTGGCCAATGCCCTGGAACGGGCCGCCATCCTGGCGGAGGGGGAGCGCCTGAGCGCCGAGGATCTTTCCCCCTCCTCCGGCGGGGCCGCCGCCCGGTCCGACCCGAGGCCTTCCGGTACCATGGCCGAGATGGAGGAAGGCGCGATCCGCAGGGCCCTGGAGGCGGCGGGGGGACACCGGAGGAAAGCCGCCGAGGCGCTGGGGATCGGGGAGAGGACGCTGTACGAGAAGCTGAAGCAGTACGGGATCAGGTAGGTCGGCCGGGGTGGTCCGGGGGGTTCCCCACCGGGCCGCCGGCCTCTGCTACCCCTCCCGGCCGGGCCCGGCCGTACCCGCCACGGCCTCCAGCCCCACCACCACGGCGTCGTCCCGGCGGGCCACCGCCCGCAGAAGGGGCGCGGACGCCTTCCCCCGGACGAACAGGAGGCGAAGCCGCCGCTCCCGGCCGAACCCGTAGCGGGTCTCCCGGATCTGGGCGTCCAGCGCCGCCAGAACCGAGGAGGCGCCCCCCGGCCCCTCCGGCACCACCTGGCCGTAGAAGGGAGCGCCCGTGCCCAGCACGCCGGCGACCGGGAGGTCGTACCCCGGGCCCCACAGGCTCCCGCATTCCCGGGCGTTGGCCCCCAGCTCCTCCATGGCGTCCAGGACCATGAAGCTCCGGCACACCTCCGGGAGGATGGAGGCCACGTGGGCCTCGAGTCCCCCCCGCAGGTGATGGACGCAAGCGGCTTCGCCTCCCCCACCGCCCAGCCCCTCCCGGTGGGGGAGGACGAACCGGAACCAGGCCGCCACGAACGGGTCCACGATGCGGTAGCGGCGGCTCCGGGAGCCCGGGCCCGCGTCCAGGGAGCGCCGGGCTTCCACCAACCCCACCTCCTCCAGCCGCTTCAGGTAGGGTCCCGCCTGCCCGCTGGCGGTGAGGTCGCCGACCCCGGCCTGCACCGCTGCCCAATCCCCCTCCCCCCGGGCCAGGGCGGCAAGGATGGCGGCGTAGCGGGTGGGCCTCTGGAAGCAACGCTCCAGGAGGGTGAGGGGGGCGTCCCGCAGGGGTGCGTCCCGCTCCAGGACCAGGCGCCCGAGGTTGGAGGCCAGCGTCCCCCGGTCCAGGAGGCTCAGCACACCGGGAAGGCCTCCGAACACCGCGTAGGCCCTGAGGCGGTCCAGAGAGGTGGCCCCTGGAAGGAGCGGCCCGGCGGCCCGGAAGGAGAGGGGCCGGAGGGAGAGGGGGGGGAGGAGGGCTTCGGTGTCGAGCCTGGTGGACGGGAGCTCGGGGGCCACCAGGGTGACGTGCACGCCCCGCCCCGCCCCCCTCGCCCGGGCCAGGGCGCCCCGGAGGGCCGGAGCGAAGCGGGCCCGGGACTCCACCCAGCGGTGGGCATCGTCCACCACCAGGACCGTGACCCGACCCTCCGGGGCCGAGTCCACCACGGCCTGGAAGAGCGATTCCCAGGTGGGGAGATCCCCACCCGGCGCCTCGGGCCCCGCCGGATGGGAGCCTCTCAGCGTCGCGGCCAGGGCGGCCCGCTGCCGGGGCTCGGAGAGGGGGGGCGCCCGGTGGTAGAGGAGCCGGAAGTCCGCCGCCGCCCGGCGCACCGTCTCCGTCTTTCCGACCCCTGGCAGACCCACCACCCAGCCGAGGGACGGATCCGGGCGGTCATAGGTCCCCCGGAGCAGCCCCAGCTCCCGGCTCCGGCCGAGGAAGGTGGACCCAGGAATCATAACCAGATCATCAAAATGAAAAGTTTAGCGTAAACTTTATTTTGCAAATCTACACGCCATCCCCGTTGCCACGCCAGCCCTTCCCCGCGAGACTCCATTCCGTCCGTCCCCCATCGACCCCCGCAGCAGGAGATCCCAAGGCATGAGCCGAGCCCGCTTCGACACCCTGGCCGCCGCCCGCTACCGTCCCCCCTCCAACGGCGCCCGGGAGCGGACGCACGTGGACCTGCAGGAAGTCTTCGGGATGAACGTGTTCGGCCTGCGGGAGATGATGTCCGGGCTACCGAAACCCCAGTTCAAAGCCCTCCTCTCCACCCTCCAGGACGGCACGCCACTGGACCCCAGCGTGGCCGACGCGGTGGCCGTGGCCATGAAGGAGTGGGCGCTGGAGAGGGGCGCCACCCACTATACCCACTGGTTCCAGCCCCTCACCGGTCTCACCGCCGAGAAGCACGACTCCTTCGTGGACCCCACCCGGGACGGCCGCGCCATCACCGAGTTCGGCGGAAGGGAGCTGGTGCAGGGGGAGCCCGACGCGTCCTCCTTCCCGTCGGGGGGGCTGCGGGCCACCTTCGAGGCCCGGGGGTATACCGCCTGGGACCCCACCTCCCCCGCCTTCCTCATGGAAGGATCCAGCGGGGCCTACCTGTGCATCCCCACCGCCTTCGCTTCCTGGGCCGGGGACGCCCTGGACAAGAAGACCCCGCTGCTCCGCTCCATCCACGCCCTGGACAAGCAGGCCCGGCGGGCCCTGGGCCTCTTCGGCTCCCCCCAGACCCCGGTCCGGGCCACCCTGGGGCCCGAGCAGGAGTTCTTCCTGGTGGACGAGGAGTTCTACTTCCGCCGCCCCGACCTGGTCACCTGCGGACGCACCCTCTTCGGCACCAGGCCGCCCAAGGGCCAGGAGATGGAGGACCATTACTTCGGCTCCATCCCCGAGCGCATCCTGGAGTACATGAACGAGGTGGAGCTGGAGCTCTACAAGCTCGGCGTTCCGCTCAAGACCCGGCACAACGAGGTGGCACCCGGGCAGTTCGAGATGGCGCCGGTGTACGAGGACGCCAACCAGGCCGCCGACCACCAGCAGCTCACCATGTCGACATTGAGGCGGGTGGCCCGGAAGTACGGACTCGTGTGCCTCCTCCACGAGAAACCCTTCCAGGGGGTGAACGGGAGCGGGAAGCACCTGAACTGGTCGTTCGGCACCGCCACCGCCAACCTCCTGGAGCCCGGCGAGACGCCCCACGACAACCGGCAGTTCCTCTTCTTCTGCTCCGCGGTGCTGAAGGCGGTGGCCCGCCACCAGGACCTCATCCGGGCCGCGGTGGCCCACGCCGGGAACGACCACCGTTTGGGGGCGAACGAGGCCCCTCCGGCCATCATCTCGGCCTTCGTGGGCGATCAGCTCTGGGACATCTTCGAGCAGATCGAGCAGGCGGGGAGGGCCGAGTCGAGCAAGGCCTCCGGCCTCATGGGGCTGGGGGTGGACGTCCTGCCCCGCCTTCCCGTGCACGCCGGGGACCGCAACCGGACCTCCCCCTTCGCCTTCACGGGAAACAAGTGGGAGTTCCGGGCCCTGGGCGCCTCCCAGAGCATCTCCTTCCCGGCCACGGTCCTGAACACCATCGTGGCCGAGGCCATCGACGAAATGTGCGGGAAGATGGAGGCCGACCTGAGGAACGGGACGGCTTTCGATGACGCCCTGCGCACGCTCCTGGCGGCCGAGACGAAGGAGTTCAAGCACATCATCTTCAATGGGGACAACTACTCCGCGGAATGGGCCAAGGAGGCGGAGCGGCGCGGGCTCCTGAACCTGCGCAGCACCATGGACGCCCTTCCCGCCATCGTGGCCGAGAAGAACGCCGCCCTCTTCGAGAAGTACGGAGTGCTGTCCCACAGGGAGCTGGAATCCCGCTATGAGATCTACGTGGACCGGTACTTCAAGACCGTGAACATCGAGGGTGAGACGGGGCAGTACATGGCCCAGACCATGGTGCTCCCCGCGGCCACCCGGTACCTGGCGGACCTGGTGAAGACCGCCGAGCGCGCCAAGGAGCTGGGGCTGAAGGCCGAAGGGGTCCTGGCCACCGCCCGCCACGTGGGTGACCTCATCGACCGGCTGGTGGAGAAGCTGGATGTCCTGGCCGCCCAGAACCAGGAGCTGGGCGGGGAGGACGTGGTCTCCAAGGCTCACCACATGCGCAACAACATCATACCGGCGCTGGGAGACGTCCGGGACGTGGTGGACCGCCTGGAGCGGGTGGTGCCCGACGACTTGTGGCCCTTCCCGACGTACCGGGAGATGCTGTTCATCAAGTAGGGCGAAGGGTGGTCCCGAGGGGCGTCGGTGGAGTGCCTGGCGGACGCACGGACTCTGCGAAAGGAGGAGTGGAGAGGTTCTCTCCACCCCTCCTTTCCGCGCAAATCCGCCATTCCAGGGCCAGGCAGGGGGAGAGGCCCCGGGGCAATCGTACCTTACGCGCCGTCGTCTTCATTGCGCCGGGTTCTCCCCCCCCGCAATGGTTGAATCCGATTCCCTTTCTCGTGGCCACGTTTACCACGCCAGCGTGGGAAGCGTCACGGGGACGAACCCGTTGTCGTGGCGTTACTGAAAGGAGGGGGAATGGAGAAGAAGAAGAAGCCCACCGCGCCCAAGGCCCCGGCCAAGGGCGTCTCCGTCAACCCGAGCAAGAGCCGGGAACTCGAGGACAAGGAGTTGAAGGGGGTTTCGGGCGGCAGGATGAGGAATGAAATCCCCGAGTGCAAGTGCTCCAACATGCCGTCCGATCCGGGTTGATCGTCACCTCGTGGAGGGTCGTGTGCTCGCCGGTCACGCTGGGGCCGGCGAGCCACGGACCTCCTGCCTGAGCCGAGGCCAGACCCGGGTAGGGTAAGGGTATTCCCTCGCTCTCCGGCACTACGATTCCACCGGATCGGGCACCCGTGGCCGGAGTTTCTTCTTCCTTGGGCACCCCCCACGCCCTGGACCCCCAGGGGAAAGCCGTCTTCTTCTCCGTGGGGAGCCGATCTTTCGTCTTCAATGGGCACAACGGCCTCTTCCTGGACGACATCCCTCCCGAGGTCGCGGAGATCCTCGCCCGGGATGGTGACTCATCCTCGTGGGCCGGGGTCCTGCGCCGGTCCGGTTGGTGGGATTGGCTGGAGTCGTATCGGAAGGGCGAACACCCGGACCTGGACCCGGAGGAGCGACAGAAGGGGTTTCTGGAGAACGGCCCCCCCGGAAGTTACGTAGTCTGCCTCGCTCAGGCTTGCAACCTGGCCTGCACCTACTGCGTGAACCAGCGGGGCTCCTACGGCGGTCCGGCCCGACTGATGAAGCCGGCCACTGCACGGGCCTGCGTCGATTTCTTCCACCAGCAGCTCACGAGGGATGACTGCCCCAGGCTCTCGGCCGTCCTCTTCGGAGGCGAACCCCTCCTGGCCCGGGAATCCACCCGGATCGTGGTGGAGGGGCTCCTGGAGGCCCGACGCAGGAGCGGAAAGCGGACGGGAGCGTTGTTGTGCACGAACGGGACGGTCTGGGACGAAGCTCTCTTTCGCACCTTTGCCGAAAACGCCGACGCTTTCAGCGTGGCCATCAGCATCGACGGGGGCCGGGAGAGCCACGACAGGAACCGTCCCTTCGCGTCCGGAAAGGGTGAGTCGTCTTGGGCGGCCGCCCTCGAAACCGTCCGGCGGCTGGTTGAGAGGGGGGTCCGGGTCTCCGCCACCTGCGTCGTGCCTGCTCCTTACGACTACATCGACCGGGCTCGGGAGCTCCATGCCACTGGTGTGAGACGCCTGGAGATCAAGCTTGTCATTCCCCACATCTACGGCTCCTCGAAGACACCCGACGTCCTGCGCACCGATTTTGAGGAGTGGCGCGGGAAGTACCTGGCCTATACCGAGTGGTGCCTGGAGCGGGGCGGCCTCCTCCCCCCGGGGGAGGTCGTCCACAACGACCGGGTCACCCTTCTTCGGGAATCCTCCGATCGGCTGGACTACGCTTCCTCCCGACGTCTGGGGTGCTCCGCCGGGGACGAGGGAGCCGCCATCGATGTGGAGGGGCGGATCTTCCCCTGTGACGCCTTCCTCCCCCACCCTCAGACGGCCATAGGGACGGTGACGCAGGGGATCGATCCGGAGAAACACTCCACCCTGGCCCGCTGGCTTCTGGAGAAGGGCCAACACCGCATCGACGCCCCCAGGTGCTCCGCCTGCTTCGCGAAGCGCTTCTGCGGGGGCGGGTGTTACGCCACCAGCTACGACCTGAGCGGAAAGCTGGAGCCGATGGACGACGCCTCCTGCGCCTTCGTGCGCCAGAAGGTGCTCATCGACCTCTATTTCATCTCCAGGGTGCAGAAGGAGAACCCCGCAGGGGTCGCGCGGGTGTTCGAAGGGAGGTGACCAGCGCTGGGACCGCCCCTCACGGTCCCGCGGGCGGGGGCACCTGGCCCCCGGCCTTCCAGCGCACAAGCTCCAACAGCTCCGCATCGTTGAACAGCCGGTCACAGGCGGTGCAGATGCCGTCGAACTCCTGGGGTCCCAGTGGACGGTCCGTGTCCGCGGTGGCTTCCACCAGGAGCTCCACCGGCCCCACCGAAGCGATGCGTTCCCACAGGGGGTCCCGGGCGGCGTTCCGCAGAGCGTCCGCCAACCCCTGGGGCCTGTCGGCCCGCCCGATCACCATCCTGTCGGCATGGGGGAGTACCCCGCAGCAGGGAAGCACCCGGCCGTCCTGGGTCACCTCGATGACACGCAGTACCATGCGGCAGGAGCCCCGGTAGACCAGGTCGGCAGCGGCCCGGGCCCTGCGGGCCGCCTCGTCCGCCAGCTCCGCCGCCCGCCCTGTGGTGTTGATCCCCACCTCGTTGATCCGGACCCTCGCTTCGTCCAGCTCGGGCCCCAGGAGCCGGCGCACCTCTTCCCCATCAATGCGGGATCCCGGCTCCACCGTGACCGACACGTACACCATCAGGTCGAGCTCCCGGGCCGCCCGGACCGCGTTCACCAGGTGCGCCGCCGGCAGGAAGGCGGCGTGCATGTCGTCGTAGCTGACGGAGAGCTCCGACAGCCCTGCCGCCGCCATGGGCTCAAGGGTGGCCAATGCCCGCTTCGGCGTCTTCCCCCAATAGCCGCTGGTGACCGCGGCGGTTCTCATCCCGAGCTCGGTGGCGAGGCGGATCCCGGCGATCATGAGATCGGGAAGCAGGAAGGGGTCCCCGCCACTGAAGTGGACCGTCCGCACGGAGCCGAAGGTGGCGGCTTCCCGGATGGTCCGTACCATGTCTCCCTGCGACATGGATCCCGAAACCCCCACCCCCGCCCCGTAACAGCAGTGCGAGCAGCGTAGCGGGCACCCCAGGGTCAGGTCGAGCACGAGGTGGGTGCACAGCCGACCCGGCGGGGGTGGGGCTTTCGGTTCCAACTCGTCCGGCTCGGGGCTCACATACCTCCCCCGCCCCCCGGCGCCCGGCGGATGGGTCCGGCCGGTTTGGGCGGCCGCTGGTACTGCGGGTTCTCCAACTCCCGCAGCAGGTACTCCACGGCCCGCTCGATCATGGGCTCACGTCCGGCGGCGATCTGTTCGGGCCGGTCCAGAACCTCGAAGCCGGGATCCGGGGCCACGCCCTCGGCCTCCACGGCCCAGTTCCCCTCCAGGTCGATGAACCCGAAGCGGGGAGCGATGACCCCGCCCCCGTCCACGAATCCCGGGTTGCCGCTGTAGCCCACCAAACCGCCCCAGGTCTTCTCCCCGATGAGGGGCCCGAGCCCCAGCTCCCGGAAGTAGTAGGGGAAGGCGTCCCCGCCGGAGGAGGACTGCCCGTTGATGAGGACGGCCTTGGGTCCCGTGTGGACCACCGCCGGCTGCGAGTTCAGGTCCAGGTGGCGCCGGGCCCAGAAGTTCAGGAGGGGCTTGCCCACCAGGAGCGCCATGTCCTCGGGAATGAACCCGCCGCCGTTGTAGCGGTCGTCCAGGATCAGGCCTTCCTTCATGTGCAGGGGCTGCCACCCCTCGAACAGCTCACGGAAGCCCGGCTGGCTGGTGTTGGGAAGGTGGATGTAGCCGATCCTCCCCCCGGAAAGGGAGTCCACCAGCTCGGCGTTCCGCCTCACCCACTCCTGGTAGCGGAGCCCCAGCTCGCTGGTGATGGGGCGGATCTTGAAGGTCCGGGCTCCCTCCCGGCTGGGCTGGGAGCTCACCGTCACCTCCACGATCCGGTCGGCCTTGCCCACCAGGAAGGCGTAGGGGTTGTGGGAGGTGGTGACCTCCTCCCCGTCGATGGCGATGAGGTAGTCCCCTTCCCTGACCTCGATCCCCGGCTCGGTGAGGGGAGAGCGATACTCCGGGTGCCAGTTCTCCCCGGGAAAGATGTTGGCGAAGCGGTAGTGGGCGCCGTCGGCCCGGAACTCCGCGCCCAGGAGAGCCACGGGCACCCGCTCCACGCTGGGGAGCTCGGGGGTGGCGTTCAGGTAGGCGTGCCCCACGTTCAGCTCGGCGATGAGCTCGGTGAGGAGGTAGTCCAGGTCTACCCTATGCGCCACGTGGGGCAGCAGGGGCTCATAGCGCCGGTACATCGCCTCCCAGTTCACTCCGTGCATCCCGGGGTCGTAGAACCAGTCCCGCATGATGACCCAGGCGTCATGGTAGATCTGGGCCCACTCCACCCTGGGATCGATGCGCAGCTCCATCCCCTCCAGCTTCAGCCTTCCGGCGTCGTTCTTCTGGCCCGGGCGCACGTCCACGATCCCGAAGTCGGAGGGCCCCGAGCGGTAGACCAGCTTCTTGTGGTCCGGGGTGATGGCGAAGCCGTTGATCCGCGCGATGATCTCCTCGGTCTTCTCACTTTCCAGCGTGTACTTCTGGAGAGCGCCGCCGGAGAAGAAGAGAAGCCCATCGTCGAGGGGGATCAGCCCCTGGTACCCCCCCGGGTTGATCCCCGGAAGGGGCATGATCCGGTCCCCCAGGCCTTCGAGGTCCACCCTGAAGGTGGAATCGGCCCCCTGGCCGGCCGCGGCAGCGCCGCCGGCCAACGCCGGCTCCTCGTCGCTCCGGGGCGGGAAGGGGTGGCCGTAGTCGGAGCGGAGGGTGAGGGCGTAGATGCGGGACTGGAAGGTGCTCTGCCCCCCGGCGTAGCTGAAGTCCCGGGCCGACACGAAGTAGAGGAACCGTCCCTTGGGGTCGAAGACGGGGCTGAACCCGGTGGTCATGTCGCTGGTGACCTGGGTGGTCCTCCCCGAGTCGAAGGAGTAGATCCACACTGCGGACATGGCGTTGGGGCTGTTCTTGGCGTAGGTGATCCACTTCCCGTCCGGCGACCAGGAGAAGTCGTTCAGCCCCCCGGTACCTGTCCGGTCGATCTCCACCAGGCGCTTGGACGCCACCTCCATGGCCCGGAGGCGGTTCATGTTGTCGGACCAGGCGATCCACTTCGAGTCCGGCGACCACTGCACGCCGTCCATCCAGACCGCCTCCCCGGTCACCAGCCGGGTGGGCTCGGCGGAGGCGTCCGCCGGCATGACGTAGAGGTCGTAGTCACCGGCGGCGTCGGAGAAGAAGGAGATCCACTTCCCGTCGGGCGACCAGCCCACGCCCCGCTCCCGCTGGGCCGGGGTGGTGGTGAGGTTGCGGATGTTCCCGTTCTCCGCCGGGGCGGAGAAGAGCTCTCCCCGGGCCGCGAACACCACCCGCTTGCCACTGGGGGAGATGTCGAAGGACTCCACGTTCCCCGCCACGTTCTTGAAGTAGGGAACGGTGTGGGGACGGTCCCCGGTAACGGTGATGGTGAGCTTGCGGGATTGCTTGGTGGCGGGGTCCAGGTGGTAGAGCCAACCGCCGTTCTCGAAGACGATCCCCCCTTCGCCGCGGCTCGGCCACATGACGTCGAACTCGGTGAAGCGGGTCACCTGGGTGGTGGCGCCGGTGCGGGTGTCGTGCACCCAGAGGTTCAGCTTCTCGTTCTCGTCCCGGTCGCTGACGAAGTAGACTTCGTTCCCGATCCACATGGGGAAGTTGTCGGTGGCCGCCTCGGTGGTGATGCGCTCGCTCGAGTGGTTGGCGAAGTCATAGAGCCACACGTCCTGCTGGCGCCCGGCCCGGTAGCGCTTCCAGTGGCGCCACTCCCGGCTCTTGATGTTGAAGGCCAGCTTTGTCCCGGTGGGGTCGTAGGTGGCCCCCGAGGCCCCTTCGGGGATCTCCAGGGGCACTTCGAGCCCGCCGTTCACCGGGTCCACCAGGTAGTAGTTCCCCACCCGCTCCCCCCAGGGGGTACGGGCCGTGCGCACGAGGATCTTCGATCCGTCGGGGGTCCAGTCCAGGGGGAGGTTGTCGTAGCCACCCCGGGGCGGCATGGGTCCGCCGTCGGGGTAGAAGGTGAGCTGCCGGGGCGCTCCCCCGGCGGCGGGCATCAGGTAGACCTGCCGGGTCCCGGAGTACTCTCCGGAGAAGGCGAGCCAGCGCCCGTCGGGGCTGAAGCGGCCGAAGAGCTCGATCCCCTCGTGGGAGGTGAGGCGCCGAGCCTCGCCCCCGGCGAGGGGCGCCGTGTAGAGGTCCCCGGCGTAGGTGAAGACCACGGTATGGCCGTGGATGTGGGGGAAGCGAAGGAGGCGGGTCTCCTCCTGGGCCCCGGACCGGCCTGGTCCGGCCAGGAGGAAGGCGAGGGCAAGGACCGCCCTGAGGGCTCGAACGGCTCGAACACGCATGCAACTCCACTCCGGCTGAGGTTCGTGGGTATGAAGTTCGCGGGTGCGGTTTTTGGATCCGCGCACCCGGATTATTGTTGCCTCAATCTGGCCGTACGCATCGGCGCGGTGAAGGGGTTCGGGCCCTACCGGATGCCGAAATCCCGGGCGTAGACCATGAACGTCCGGAAGGCCCGCGGGTCATTCTCGGAGAGCTCGAACACCCGTGCGCCCCGCATCCGGTCGGGCTCCTCGCCCTCCAGGCCGTAGGTGCCGAAGCCGGTGTTGGCGGAATAGCCCAGGCGCACCCCGAAGTAGTCCCCCGAGTAGTCGTTCACATGGTCATGGCCCACGAAGACCCCCGCCACATCCCCCCGGTCCATGATGGCCCCGAACAGGCCGCTGTTGAAGGCTCCCGCGGCCACATCCTCGTTCTTCTCCCCCACCACCCCGTGGTTCTCCCGGTGCTCCCACAGGAGGGCGAACTCCGGAAGGGGAATGTGGAAGAACATGAGGCCCGGGATCTTCCTGCCGTGGCGGGCTTCCAGCTCCCGGGAGGTCCGGTGGTACCAGGCCACCTGGCTGGGGCGGATCCAGTCGTAGGTGCGGAGCCCGTCGGCTTCCACAGCCTGCCCGGCGATGGTGTCGGGGGAGTACCGCCCCGAATCGAGGGCCCAGACGTTGAAGACCGGCTTTTCCCCCGTCGGCCCGTACACCAGCAGGTGCATATTGCCGGTGCCGTCCACCCCCGCGGGCCCGGGCCGGTTCCGGTTGTGGGGAAAGGACATGTAGTAGGCCAGCTGGGCCGCCTCGTCCATGCCGGTTTCGGGCGTGTGATCCTCGTCGTGGTTGCCGAAGGTGATGAGCCAGGGGATCCCCCGGGAGTCCGCCGGCCCGGCGATGGCGTCGATGGCCCGCCGTACGTCGTCGGCCGTCTCGGGCCCGGAGCGGACGTTGTCGCCGGTGAAGACCACCAGGTCGGGCCGATGGTCCTCCAGCACCGCTTCCATGAGCCGGACCGTTCTGGGGTCGATCTCCTGGTCGTCCTGGGTGTCGGTGAATTGGACGATGGTGAAGGTGCCGTCGGGGCGGAAACGCAGGACGTCCCCGCCGGCTCCCTCTGCCAGATCCTGGCAGCCGGAAAGTACCGGAATGATAAGGCCGAGGGCGGCGGTGGCGAGAACCCGGGAAGGGATCGAAGGCCGGCTGGAGGGGGGCACGGGAGGCTCTCCGGATTTCGGGGGTGCTTGCAAGGGCGCGTCGGAGCGTCAAGCTTAACCCCGAACCGTCGGGGAGCAACCGCCGCCTCCAGCACCCGGAAGGCCGGCCTCCCCCCAGAGAAAGAGACCGGGCCCCATGCGACGTCTTCCCCTCTCCCTCGCCCTGGCCGCCTTCCTGTCGGCGTGTGCCGCCCCGGACGCCGGCGCGCCCTCCCCGGCCTTCACCCTCCAGCTCACGGAGGGGGCGGCGGCGGAAATGGCCGCGCTGGGGCTGGAGGTCCCGGTGACGGGGCGGGCCTACGTGATCCTGACCTCCGACGGGGAGCGGGAGCCCCGGCAGCAGGTGGGGGTGGGCGGGGTACCCTTCTGGGGGATGGAGGTCAGGGGTCTGACGGGGGGCGGAGAGGTGACCCTTCGGGCGGGGGCGGAAGGGGTGCGGGGCTACCCGTTCCAGGATTTCTCGCAGATCCCGGCAGGGGAGTATACGGTCCAGGCCTTCCTGAACGCCTTCACCACCTTCCGGCGCTCCGACGGCCACAGGGTGGAGATGCACCTGAACTCCGGTGCCGGGCAAAGTCCCTGGCGGGCCCCGGGAAACGCCTTCAGCGAGCCCGTGAAGGTCCGTCTGGACCCTGGGAGCCGCGCCACCGTCGCGCTGGCCATCACCCAGGTGATTCCTCCCATCGAGGCGGTCCCGGTGGGAGGATCCCTCCAGCAGGGGAATCCCACCGACCAGGGGGAGCTCGTCCGTTTCGTGAAGATCCGGAGCGAGGCCCTCTCGGCCTTCTGGGGCCGGGACATGTACATCGGAGCCAACGTCCTCCTGCCTTCCGACTACTGGACCAACCCCACCCGCCGCTACCCGGTCCTCTACCTCACCGGCCACTTCCCCGGCCGAAGCGCCCCCTTCGGGTATTCCGAAGAGCCGGGGGAGGGGCGGGGACGGAACGCCGGGTTTTCCGAGTTCTGGCGATCCCCGGACAGCCCGAAGCTCATCGCGGTCTCGGTGAGGGACGCCAACCCCTTCTACGACACGGGCCACTCGGTGAACTCCGCCAACGTGGGCCCCTACGGCGACGCCTTCATCCGTGAGTTGATCCCCGTCCTGGAGGAGGAACTCCGCATCGTCCCCGATGCCTGGGCCCGGGTCCTGGCCGGAGGCTCCACCGGAGGATGGGAGGCGCTGGCGGTGCAGATCCTGAACCCCGACTTCTTCGGCGGCGCCTGGGGGTGGTGCCCCGACCCGGTGGACTTCCACGCCTACCAGATGGTGAACGTCTACGAGGACGAGAACGCCTACCAGATCGGGAGCGAATGGGTGAAGGTGGAGCGCCCCAACGCCCGGCGCCCCGACGGCACGGTGACCTCCACCATCCGGCAGGAGATGTACTACGAGGTGGCGGTGGGCCCCGACGGGCGCTCCGGCGGCCAGTGGGCCATCTGGGAGGCCCTCTTCAGCCCCGTGGGCCCCGACGGCTACGCCGCCCCCATCTGGGACCGCATCACGGGGGAGATCGACCCCGAGGTGGCCCGGTATTGGCGGGAGAACTGGGACCTGACCCACCACCTGGTCGAGAACTGGCCCACGCTGGGTCCCAGCCTGACGGGCAAGCTCCACGTCACGGTGGGAGACATGGACTCCTACTACCTGAACAACGCGGTGGAGCGCATGGAGGAGGCGCTGAAGGGGCTCGGCGACCCGGCTCCCGCGGCCACCTTCGAGTACGGCCGCAAGAAGCCCCACTGCTGGATCGGGGCCAGCCCCTGGCGCCCCGGGGAGGATCTCACCAACGCGGAGTTCGTGCGGGTGGTGGACGGATACCTGAAGGGGAGAGGGGGGAGGTGGTAGCCTCAGGCCTCGTGGGCCACGTGCTCCCACACCAGGGCGAGGTGTTGGGATACGTCCTGCATGGCGGCCACCGAGAGGGCATCCAGCTTTCCGCCGATTTCCTCCCCCACCAACCCCCGGAGGAAGGCCACCGGGTAATCCAGGTCCCAGTCCAGGAACTTCTGCGGACCCCGGTCCAGGTTCTGGAGGATCCGAAGCACCAGGTAGGTGTCGTCCAGGAGGCCCGCCAGCCCCATGGTCATCTCCGGGATGAGGTCCACAGGGCGGAGGAAGTACCGCTCCACGTGCTCCAGAATCGGTTGCACCGCCCGGACCATCCCCCGCTGCCTGGCCTCCTGGGAGGCCCGGGCCAGGAAGAGCGGCACCGAGTCGATGATCTCCAGCGCCACCTCCGCCGCCTCCTCCACCTTCGCTTCGGGCAAGGCGGGGGCCTTTCGGCGGATGAAGCCCTCCAGCTGCTCCATCCCCCGGGCCTTGGCGCTGTCGATGACCGCCTGGACGTCTTCGAGGCTCATTGGGTATTCCCCGGACACGGATTTCTTCGAACCGGGACAGTATAGGGGCCGGAACGGAGGAAGGGAAATCGGACCGCCCCTTTTTCTTTCGCAGCCGGCCCAACCTCCCTAGAATGTCCCTTGTCGCCTGAACAGCCCCTCCGACGGCCGATGCCGGCAGAAGGGGCATTCCCTTCTTCCCGGTTCAGGACGGGAACCCTTGCCCGAAGCACCCCTGACCTCCCGTTCCCGCCGGGTGCGTCCCGACCCCATGCCCCGGGGCGTGGCCCCGCCGCTCTCCCTGTGCATTCTGCTTCAGGGGATCCTGGCCGCGCCCCTCGCGGGGCAGCACCCCCTGGACCTCTCCGAGGAATGGCGGTGGGTGGACTTCCCCCCCAGCGCCCTGCCGGCCGGGCCCATCGAGGAAATGGTGGAGTCGGGAGGTGTCCGCTGGATCCGGACGGCATCCGCCGTGGCCTTCTACGACAACTTCCAGTGGGTCGTGGTGGACTCGTCCCGGGGGTTTCCGGCCGGTGAGGGGGTCACCTCCCTGGCCTCCGATGGTGAGGGGGGGGTCCTGGTCGTGGTGGGGGGAAGGATCGTCCAGGGCGACTCCGCCGGATTCCGCACCGTCCTGGAACCGGAAGCCCTCCCGGGGCGCCCCCTCCGGAGGGCGTTCGCCAATCCGTCCGGGGGGATCTTCTTCACCGCCTACGAGGGTCGAAGGGACAGGGGAGTGGCCTTCCTCCTGGAAGGGGGCCAGCCCCGGGAGATACCTCCACCCGACTCCCTCACCGGCAAGGGAGCCCAGGCCTGGCAGACACGGTCGGGACGGATCTGGGTCCATACCTATCGGGGCCTGGCCCGGTGGACAGGCGCCGCCTGGGTGATGGCAGAGCACTTCCCCGGGACCGGGGAACGCCGGGTCACCTTCCTGGCGGAGAACACGGCGCTCAAGGGGTTCGCCTTCCGGGGCTACCCCTTCGAGGAGCGAGGTCTTCTTTCCTGGGAGGGGAGCGAGCCCCCGACCCCGGTGGCGGAAGAAGGGAGATACGAGCTCCTGGGCGGAGACGTCACGGAGGACGGCTCCGCCCTCATGGTCTGGGAGAGCGGGCACCTCCGCCACACCTCAGGCGGCCCCTGGAGCTCCGTGCCCATCCCCAGTTCCCGGGGGCAGGGGCTCTATTTCGCCCACGCCTCTCCCGACGGGGACCTCTGGCTGGCCTCGGCCGCGGGGCTTCATTGGCATCGGGGGGCGAGCCTGGAACGGTGGACGCGCTGGCACTCCGACTTCCCCGATCCCCGGAACCAGGTGAACGCCCTGTTAGCCATGCCCGACGGGAGCGTGTGGGCGGGGAGCGGCTCGGGAATCGACCGTTACTCCCCCCAGGGGCACACCCGGTTCCGGGAGCTCGGGGAGTATTCCGAACCCGTCATCACGGGGATGGCCCGGGACTCGGCCGGGGGGATCTGGGTCGTGAGCGGCCTCAGCTTCCCCGGTTCCTTTCGCTGGGACGGGGCCTCCTGGGTCCATTGGGACCGGGGGCGGGGCCTGGACGCGGGCACGGTTCACGCCGTGCACGTGGACGGGTCGGGCGGAGTGTGGTTCATGGCCAACGGTTGGGGAGGAGCCGGCGGCTGGGGCGTCTACCGCCTCCACGACGGCAGCCTCACCCGGTGGGTGGACCCCGACGGCCGGCTGGACGCTCCGGCCTACGCCTTCGCCGAAGGCCCCGACGGGGCGCTCTGGTTCGGGACCGGGGACGGCCTGACCCGATACCATGAAGGGAAGTGGAGCCATTGGGGAATGGACGAGGGGATCGGGAGGGGCCACCATCCCCGGGTCTTCCACCTGGCCGTGGACTCCGACGGCCTGCCCTGGTTCACGCATGGCTCCGAGGTCGACGCCGGGCTGGGAGTCCTGAGGAGCGACACCCTGGTGGAGTACCTGACCCGGGCCGACGGACTCCCCTCCAACGAGATCCTCGGCGTGACCTTCGACGACCAGGGGAGCGTCTGGATCACCACGCCCCGGGGCGCGGCCTTCCGCCGCTCCGGTTTCTGGAACACCCTGGACGAGCGCTTCGGGCTGGCTTCGGCCTCCGTCTGGCCCATCGCCTTTACCCGGGATCAGGTCCTCCTGGGGACGATGGGGGGCGGCGTGGTTGGGCTCAGCAGGAACGAGGGCGCCAACCCTCCGCCCAGGGTGGTGCCCCTGACCCCCCTGGTGGAAGGTGGCAGGGTCCACGTGCCCTGGAGGGTCCACCCCTACGAAGGGGAGATCCGACCCGACCAGGTCCTGACCCGGTCCCGCCTGGACCAGGGTCCCTGGAGTCCGTGGTCCATCGACCACACCCTGACCCGGCGTGACGTAGCCTCCGGGGAACACACCCTCACCGTCCAGGCCCGGGGTCTATTCGGGCAGTACGACCAGGAGGGAACCACCGTGTCCTTCCGGGTCCCCTCCCCTCTCTTCCTCCAACCCGCCTTCGCCCTTCCGGTAGGGACACTCCTCCTCCTCCTCCTGGCCGGCGCGACGGTCCATTTCGTCCGGAAGAGCCGCCAGGACGATGCGTTGAGGGAAAGCGAGGAACGGTTCCGGACCCTCGTGGAGACGGCCCCGGAGGCCATCACCCTCTTCGACCCGGAGACCCGGCGCTTCGTCGAGGCGAACGAAAAGGGACTTGGCCTCTTCGGCGTGACCAGGGAAGGGATCGCCACCGTGGATCCCGATGCCCTCAGCCCCGCCCACCAGCCCGATGGCCGGCCCTCCCGGGAGGTGGAGGCGGAGATGCTGGCGGAAGCCATGGCGGGAGGGGCCCCGGTGCGGGAGTGGGTGGCCCTGAGTGCGGACGGGAAGGAGATCCCCTGTGAGCTCCGACTGGTGGCGCTCCCCTCCACGAAGGGGAAGCTCGTCCGATTCAGCCTGGTGGACATCACCGAGCGGGTAGAGGCCGAAGCCCGGCGAAAAGACCTCGAAGGGCGGCTCTTCCAGAGCCAGAAGCTGGAGGCGGTGGGGCAGCTCACGGGGGGAATCGCCCACGACTTCAACAACCTCCTCACCGTGGTCCTGGGGAACCTGGATCTCCTGCGGGAGGATCTGGGTCCGGGTTCACCCCTCCTCCCCTCCATCATCCAGGCCAGCCAGGCCGCGGATAGGGGCGCCCTGCTGACCCAGCGGCTTCTGGCGTTCTCCCGAAAGCAGAACCTCGCCCCCTGCCTCATCCATGTGGGCGAGCTCGTCCATGGACTCCTGCCCCTGCTCCTGCGCACCCTGGGGGAGACCGTCAGCGTGGAGACGTTTATCCCGGGGGGATCCTGGCCCATTCTCGCGGACCCCTCCCAGTTGGAGAATGCCCTCCTGAACCTCGCCATCAACGCCCGGGACGCCATGCCCCGGGGCGGGCGCCTGGTCGTGGAGGCCAGGAACGTCCGGGTGGACGAGGCGGCGGCGGCCGGTCAGGAGCTCGCCCCCGGGGACTTTCTGGTGGTGGCGGTGAGTGACAGCGGAACGGGGATGAGCCCGGAGGTGGCCGCCCGGGCCTTCGATCCCTTCTTCACCACCAAGGAGGTGGGAAGGGGGAGCGGCTTGGGGCTCAGCATGGTCTACGGTTTCGCCCGGCAGTCGGGAGGGGTGGCCCGGATCCAATCGGAGGTGGGTGTCGGCACCACCGTTCGAATGTACTTCCCCCGGGCTGGCGGCTCCGGAGATGGCACCCCCTCTCCCGAATCCGAGGAGGTGTTCCGGGAAGGGGCGGGAGAGGACGCTCCTGTTGGAGTGCGAGCCTGAGGCAGGGAGGACCGGGGTGAGGCCCTCCCCACCCCCGCGGTGAGCCCCGCCGGGCCTGGGGACCGGTCCCCAGGCCCGGGAGAGCGGCACCCAGCCCTAGCCGTTGCGGGCGTGCCAGGCCTCCAGTATCGCCTTCTCCTTCTCCGGCGCCACCCCGGTCCTCATGGTGGCCCGCTCCGCCTCGGGTCGGGCCTTCCACCACTCCAGGGTGTCCCGGGCGGTATCCGCCAGGGGGCGGAAGCGGAGTCCCGCGGCAATGGCCCTGGAACAGTCGTAGGCGCTGAACCCGCGGGTGTCGGGCTCGGGGTACACCCACACCGGCATCTCCATCCACGCCCCCACCTTTTGCTCCCGGAGGAAATCCGAGTCCACCCAGGTGAAGGTGACGGGGGTGGAGGTGATGGCCCGGATTCCGTAGAGCATCCCCGCCATGGTCAACGGCGCCTCGGGGCCCGTGGCGTTGAAGGTGCCCGACGCACCCTCCTCCACCAGGTGCACCATGAATTGCCCCAGGTCACGCACGTCCACGATCTGGGCCCAGTCGGTACCGTCCCCCGGCGCCAGCACCTCGCCGCCCCGGTCGATGCGCACCGGCCAGTAGGTGAAGCGGTCGCTCCGGTCCCGGGGGCCCACGATGAGGCCGGGCCTCACCACGATTCCCCGGTCCCCGAAGGCCTTGAAGGTCTCCCGCTCGGCCTGGGCCTTGTGCGGCCCGAAGGCCGCTCCCGGGCTCGCCCCGGAGGCGATGGCCTGATCGTAGTCCTCCTGGCTGAAGACGGGCCCGTTCTCGTCCTGTCCGAGGATGCTGTTGTCGGAGTGGGCCGAGATGCTGGAGACGTAGAGGTAGCGCCCCACCGCGTCCTTCAGGACACGGGTGGAGTCCACCACCCAGGGAGCCACGTTGGCGGAGTTGTCGAGGACGGCGTCCCACTGCCGGCCCGCCAGCGCGGCGTAGTCGGAGGTAGCCCGGTCGCCAAAGACCGTCTCCACGCCCGGAAAGAGGTCGGGATCGGTCCGCCCCCGGTTGAAGAGGGTCACGGTGTGCCCCCGGGCCAGGGCGTACTCCACCTGGGCGGGTCCCAGGAACCCCGTCCCCCCAAGGAAGAGGATCCGGAGGGATCGGGGCGCCCGGGCAACCGTCTGGAGGGAAGAGGGCCGCCCGGCGACGCTGCCTCCCCCTGCACCGCTTCCACCCCCCTCGTATCCCGACACCGGCACTCCGCCCAGCCCCAACCCCAACCCCGCTGCCGCCGTGCCCGCCAGGAACTCCCTTCGACTCGCCATGCTCGCTCTCCTTCCAGGGTTCGGTTCTTTCTACGGTCGGGGTGGCCGGGGCGTTTCTTTCTCCGTCACCCCGTCTCCGGCCTGTTCATCTCGCCTCTTCCGCCCCGCTCCCGCGCACCTTCCACGCCGCCAGCAGGTAGCGCTCCCGTTCGGGCGTGAGCCCCGCCTTCAGTGCCCCCTGCCGCTCCGGGGGCTGGGACAGGAACCACTCCAGGGTGTCCCGGGCCGTGACCGCCAGGGGCCGGAAGGTGAGACCCGCCGCCAGGGCCCGGGCGTTGCTCATACGGGCGAAGCCGGCGGTCCTCCCCCGGGGAGGCTGCCAGGCGGGCATGTCGGACCAGGCCCGCACACCCTGCTCCGCCAGGAAGTCGGCGTCCACCCAGGTGAAGGAGACCGGCTGGGAGGTCACCGCCCGAATCCCATAGAGCATCTCGGCCGACGTGAGGGGAGCCTCGGGACCCACCGCATTGAAGACCCCGGCGGTTCCGTCCTCCGCCAGGCGAATCAGCCACTCCGACAGGTCCCGGGCGTCGATGAACTGCATGGGGTCCTGGGGGGTCCCGGGAACCGCCATCTCCCCCCCCCGGTGCACCCTCACCGGCCAGTACGTCCAACGGTCCGTCTCGTCCCCGGGACCCACGATGAGGGAGGGACGGACGATCGTGGCCCGGCCGGGAAACGCATTCTGGGCCTCCTCCTCGGAGAGCGCCTTGGAGGGGCCATACCCGGTCCACTCCGCCTTGGGGAGGTCCGGGCGCCCAACCGGAGCGGTCTCCTCGATGCCGATCTCGGCCCGGGACACGTAGGTGGACTGGGTGGAGATGAAGATGTACTGCCCCGCCCGGTCCTTGAGAAGCTGGGCCGCCTCCCGCACCCACCGGGGGTCGGTGGCGGAGTTGTCGATGACGGCGTCCCATTCCCGGCCGCCCCCCAGCTCCCCCAGCTCCCCCGTGGCCCGATCCCCGCGAAGCTGCTCGATGTTGGGAAAGAGCTCCGGTGCCGTACGCCCCCGGTTGAAAAGCGTGAGGGTGTGGCCCCGCTCCCGGGCGTAGGCTACCTGGTGGGGACCGATGAACCCGGTGCCTCCGAGGATCAGGATGCGCCGTGGCCGGGGCGAACGTTCCTGGCCGGCGCCCGGCGCCCTGAGCCCACCCAAGGACAGACCGCCCCCGGCCAGCGCCGCCGCTCTCAGAAAGTCCCTTCTCTTCAGCTCCACGGAACCCCCTTTGTGTGAATGAGCCTACGAAGCCGGTGCCGAGCCCGGCACCCCCGACCTTTCCCCGGCCCTCCTCCGCTGGGCCCACCCCAGCCCCAGCCCCGCCCCCAGCCAGGCCGCAGCCACGGGAACGTTCACGAAGGCCAGGGCCCCGAGCCCCAGCCCCAGGGCCATGAGTCCGTTGTACGACCAGGCGCCCGCCTGGTCCCCCACCCGGTAGATGAAGGTGTCGATGAAGTTCTTCGCCTTGTACTTGTCCTCCCGGGGAAGGACGGTGTAGAGGGTCTCCATGGCGGGTTTCATGAGCCCATAGTTCCACCCTCGCCGGACCACCTGGACCACCAGGAGAACGCCCACCGTGGGGACCGCCCCCAGCCAGGCGAAGCCCAGGAGCGACACCAGGGGGAGGAGAGCCAACGCGATCCCCAGCCCCATCCACTTGATGATCCGCCCCGTGAGAAAGGCCTGGGTGATGAGGGTCAGGAGGTTCACCCACAGGTCAATGCGGGCAAAGAACGCCGTCCGGGCGCCGGAATCCTGGAAGTTCTCCGCCACGATGGCCGCCTGCTGAAAGTACAGGGCCGTGGAGGTGAAGGTGAAGAGGAGCATGTAGAGGATGATCCCCAGGAGGTACGGAGAGCGGAGGGACGCCGTGATTCCCGCCCAGACCCCCCCACCCATGGCCACCTCCTCGTCCTCCCGGCGCCCGAACCCCACCGCGGTGGCTCCCCGTCCCAGGCCCCTGACGCACCATAGGGCCAGCTCAAGAAAGAGCGCCGAGACCAGCAGGAGGTTCACCGGCCCCAGGACCTCGGCCAGGAACGCGGTCATCCCGGAGCCCAGGACGGCCCCCAACGTCCCCCCCAGCCCGATGAACGCGAAGAGGCGCTTCCCCTGCTCCGACCGGTAGATGTCGGCCATGAAGGCCCAGAAGACCGACACCACGAAGAGGTTGAAGACGCTGGTCCAGTTGAAGAAGAGGCGCCCCACCCACACGTAGCCCCCCTCGGGCACGTTCTTGAACAGGAGGAAGAAGAGGAGGAGGTTCGCCACGAAGAAACGGTAGGCGATGGGGATGAACTGCCGGCGGGGATACCGGGCCACCACCCAGGTGAAGAGGGGGTGCACCATGAGGGTCCCCGCCAGGGTGCCCGTGAAGAGCCAGGCCAGGTTTTCCACCCCCCCCGCCCCCCCCAACTCGTCCCTGACCGGCCGGATCACGTAGTAGCGGGCCAGGACAAAAAAGAAGAAAGCACCAGAGAGGAAGAGGAGGCGGACCTCCCCCGGCCGGACCTCCACCACCTTCTGGAGGAGGCGGAGGGAAAGGCCCGGGGAGGGGCGCGGCGGCGGTTGGGTTAGGGGGGCTCGGCTCATGCCCGGAGGCTGGGCTCCTCGGTGGCGATCGGACAGGGGGAAGGCCGGAAGCCGGACCCCCCCAGGGACCGGAGGAAGCTACCGGCTGCCCGCCCCGGGGGAAACCGGGCACCTCGGGCGGGGCCCCGGCCCGTGACCCGGAGCCGTCGGGGGTGTAAGCTGTCAGGGTGGCCCCCCGCTCCGCTGGCGCCTTCCCGGCCGCCAGGGCCGTCGCGGCAGGCGTGGGGGGGCTGGTCCGACCCGAGAAGAGGGGACCCGATCCGTGAACCGCGACACCATGCTGAGCCGGGCCCGGGAGGCTGCCGCCCCCTGGGACATCCTCGTCATCGGTGGGGGTGCCACCGGCGTGGGAGTGGCGGTGGACGCCGCCTCAAGGGGGTACTCCGTCCTTCTGTTGGAGCAGAGCGACTTCGGAAAGGGGACGTCCAGCCGGAGCACGAAGCTGGTGCACGGCGGGGTTCGATACCTCCAGCAGGGGAACATCCCGCTGGTCATGGAGGCGCTGCGGGAGCGGGGACGCCTGCGCCGGAACGCCCCCCATCTGGTGAAGGACCTGGCCTTCGTGGTCCCGAACTATGTGTGGTGGGAGGCGCCCTTCTACGGCGTCGGGATGCGGGTGTACGACGCCCTGGCGGGGAAGTACGGGTTCGGCCATTCCGGGAACCTCTCCAGGGAGGAGACGGTGGAGCGGCTCCCCACCATCGAGACGGAGGGGTTGAAGGGGGGGGTGGTCTACCACGACGGGCAGTTCGACGACGCCCGTCTTCTCATCGACCTGGTCCAGACCGCGGTGGAGCAGGGCGGAGTGCTCCTGAGCTACCTCCGGGTCGAGGGTCTGGAGAAGGATACCGGGGGTTTCGTCACCGGGGTCGTGGCGCGGGACCAGGAAACCGGAGAGGAGCTCCGGGCCTCCGCCCGGGTGGTGGTGAACGCCACCGGCGTGTTCACCGACCAGGTACGGCGCATGGATGACCCCGGAGCGCACGCCATGATCCGCCCCAGCCAGGGGGTCCACCTGGTCCTCCCCCGGCGTTTCCTCGGGGGCGAATCGGCCATCATGGTCCCCCACACCGACGACGGCCGGGTCCTCTTCGCCATCCCCTGGCACGGGGTGGTGGTGGTGGGCACGACCGACACCCCGGTGCAGGAGACACCCCTGGAACCCAGGCCCCTGGACGAAGAGGTGGCGTTCCTCCTGGGCCACGCCGCCCGCTACCTCACCGAGGACCCGACTCCCGCCGACGTCCTCTCCTGCTTCGCGGGGCTCCGCCCCCTTGTGGCCGCCGGGGAGGGCGACGACACGGCTTCGCTGTCCCGGGACCACACGCTGCACGTCTCCTCGTCCGGGCTCGTAACCATCACAGGCGGGAAGTGGACCACCTACCGGAAGATGGCGGAGGACGCGGTGGACCACGCAGTGGTCCTGGGGGGGCTGGAGCCCCGGGAATGCGTGACGAAGGGGCTCAGCCTCCACGGCTTCCACACCTACGCCGAGCGCTTCGGCACGCTGGCGGCCTACGGCTCGGACGCTCCGGCGGTGGAGACCCTGCTGAGGTCCGACCCCGCCATGGGAAAGCTCCTCCACCCCCGCCTCCCCACCCGGGCCGGGGAGGTGGTCTGGGCCGTGCGGGAGGAGATGGCCCGGACGGTGGACGACGTCCTGGCGCGCCGGACCCGCTCCCTGATCCTGGATGCCCGGGCGGCGGCCGAGGCCGCGCCCGGGGTCGCCGAGCTCATGGCGGGGGAGCTTGGAAAGGACCCGGCCTGGGCAGCCACCCAGGCATCCGCCTTCCAGGAGCTGGCCGCGGGGTACGTCCTGGGATAAGGCGCCGTCAGAACCCCGCGGGCCTCAACCGCTCCAGGAAGCCGGCGGACATCCAGTAGGTGTCCCATCCCCCGTTGTTGGGCTGGTCCACGAGTTCCCGGATTCCCCGGGCCGACGCCTCTCCGTTCGGCGCCAGGAGCCCCCAGTCGGGACGGGCCGTCATGAAGAAGAAGAACCGCCCGTCCGGGCTCACGTAGGGGGAGTATTCGAAGGTCCCGTCCGTGTTGACCGCCCCTCCCAGGTTCACCGGATCGGACCAGCGATCGTCGGTGCTCCGGTACACGACGTAGTAGTCGGTCCCTCCCATCCCTTCCGGCCCTCCCACCACTCCCAGGATCAGGTAGCGCTCGTCAGGATCCACGAAGGCGTTGTAGCGCGCCCGGCCCGCGTTCACCTGGGAAGGAAGGAGCTCGGGCTCCTGGTACACGCCTCCCACCTTGCGGGAGCGGAAGATGAGGTTCTCCCCTCCGCCGGCCGGCCCCCGGGTGAAGTAGAGGGTCCCATCCCGGGTCACGGAGGGGAAGTACTCCGAGTCCGGGGTGTTCACGGGCGCCGGCAGGGGGTAGGGCTCACCCCACTCCTCCCCGACCCGGTCCATGACCCAGATGTCCTGGCCCCCCGCCGCCGCCAGCGCTCCGCCGGGGCGGGCGGAAAGCCACAGGAAGTGCTGCCCGTCGGGTGTGATGTGGGGCTCCAGGTCCATCGCCTGGAGGTCCTCGCAGCAGGGAGCCACTTCGGGTTCCGTCCACCGGCCGTCCACCCGGCGGGACATCAGGATGGTGTTCCAGACGTAGTTTCCCCCCACCACCCCCCAGTAGATCTCGTTCCCGTCGGGGGTCATGGCGATGTCCCGCTCGCTGAAACCCGTGGAGACGATCCCGGGCGCGAAGGGGACCGGGGTATCCCCCGGGAGGGGCTGACCCAGATACGGTCCCTCCAGGACCGGGGTACCGGCCGGCTGGCCGGTTTCCGGGGGGGGCGAGCAGGCCCCGACGGAGAGGAGCAGATTCAGGGCACACAGGATGTAAAGGCTCTTGGCAGGGCTCATCAGCGAGGCTCCGGGCGGGGCAGTGGGGGGTCGTGTTTCCCCTCTCCTTACGATCCCGGGAGAGAAGGATGTCACCCATCTCACACCGGACCGAAGGAGGACTCCGAGGACGCGCCCTGCCGTCGCGGATCCCTGATCCGGCCGGCCGCCCCCTACTCCCCGGAGAGCGCCACCACCGGATCGATCCGGGTGGCCCGCCGGGCCGGGAGCACACAGGCCATCAGCCCCGTGGCCGCCAGCAGGGCAGCCACCAGGGCCATGACCAGCGGATCGGTGGGCCGGATCCCGTAGAGGAGGGACTGGATCAGGCGCATCAACCCCAGGGAGCCCAGGGCTCCCAGCGCCAGCCCCAACCCCACCACCCTCAACCCCTCCTTCAGCACCAGCCCGAACACACCCCCGGCGCCGCTCCCGATGGCGATGCGGATCCCCATTTCCCGGGTGCGCTGGGTGACGGAGTAGGCCAGGGCGCCATAGATCCCCAGCGCCGCCAGGAAGAGGGCCACACCGGCGAAGATCATGAGGAGGAGCATGGGGGAGCGGCGCTCCAGGAGCGACTCGTCGATGCGCTCCCGCATGGTCCGGACCCCGTGGAAGGGAAGCTCCGGGTCCAGCCGCGTCACCACCTGCCTCACCGGCTCCACCAGGGCCATCGGATCCCCTTCCGACTTCAGGACCAGCATCTGGTTCAGCTCGGGACCCTGGGCCACGGGGAAGTAGTAGTGTCCGACGTACTCGCTCTCCACCAGGTCGTTCTGCCGGTGGGCTCCCACGACCCCCACGATGGTGTAGAGATAGGGCTCATCGTCCTCCTCCAGGCCCGGGACCGTGCCATAGAGCAAGCGCTTGCCCAGAGGGCTCTCGCCGGGGTAGAAGCGGTTCGCAAGCCACTCATCGATGAGGATGACCTGCTGGCTCCCCTCTTCGTCCCTGGAATCGAAGGTCCTCCCCTCCTTCAGGGGAATCCCCATGGCCTCGAAGTAACCGGCCCCCGCCCGGGTCTGGAGGGGGGAGAGGACGGACTCGCCGGGGCGGGGCTCGTAGCCCTCCGGAAGGATGACGCTGGAGGAGTTGTCCCCCGCGAAGGGGAGCTGCTGGGTGACGCTGGCATGCCGCACCCCCGGAAGGGCGCGGATCTCCCGGAGGAGCTCCTCCAGGAAGGCGGCCCGCCCCCGGGTGTCGGGGTACCGGGAGGCCGGCAGGGAGATCCTCCCGGTGAGAACCCCCTCGGGCTCGAACCCGGGATCCACCTTCAACACCTCCTGGAAGCTCCTGAGCATGAGGCCCGCGCCGATGAGGAGGACGAAGGCGATCCCCACCTGCCCTGTCACCAGGGCACCCCGAAGGAGGACAGCCTGGTGGCTGGCGGTGCCGCTCCGGCTCTCGGCCCGGAAGACCGTGTTCAGATCGGAGCGCATCACGTGGACCAGAGGGATCCCCCCGAACAGAACCCCGGCCCCCAGACCCAAGACGAGCGTGAACCCAGCCACGGTCCCGTTCAGGGAGATCTCCGCTCCCCGAGGAAGGCCGTTCACCCCCAGAGCCCCCAGGATCTGGAGCCCCCCGTAGCCCAGGAGAAGCCCGAGGGCGCCGCCGATGGCCCCCAGGAGGACCGCCTCCGTGAGAAGCTGCCGCCCCAGGAGGGCCCGGTCCGCCCCCAGGGCGAGGCGGGTGGCCAGCTCCCGCATCCGGACGTTCGAACGGGCCAACATGAGGTTGGCGATGTTCACGCACCCGATGAGGAGGACGAAGGCCACGCCGGCCCAGAGCATCAGGAGGGAGGCCCGGATGTCCTGGACCATGTCGGCCTTGGCGGGGACCACCCGGGTGTGGAAGCCCACGTCCTCCAGGAGTTGCCTCCCATTGGGGACGGGCCACTCATCCGTGAGACGCTGGTTCAGGGCGTCCAGTTGGGCCTGAGCCTGCTCGAGGGAGGCCCCGGAGGCCAGCCGGGCCATCTGGCTGTAGTTGTTGCTGTGGAGCCCCTCCAGGGTGCGCTCCTCCGGGCGGAACGGGATGGGAAGGAAGAAGCTCCGGGGCTCGCCCTCCCCCGCGAGCCTGAAATCCTCCGGCAGAACCCCCACGATCTCGAAGGGCACGCCGTCCACCCTCAGGTCGCGCTCCAGGACCGAGGGGTCGCCGCCCAGCGTCTCCTGCCAGTAGGCGTGGGAGAGGATGACCTTGCGGTGGTTCCCCGGCTCCATCTCCTCCCAGAGGAAGTTCCGGCCCAGAATGGGGGAGACCCGGAGCAGGGGGAAGAAGGTGGAGGTCACCCGCATGCTGGGGACCCTTTCCGCGCTTCCGGCCTCTCCCACGGTGTTCCCCCACCCCTGGTAGTTCGCCACCTCCTGGAAGGCCTCGACCCCGTCCCGGCGGAAGAAGAAGTCGGGCCCACCGTTGGACCCCCGGTCCGCCCCCGCCCCCGGATAGGAGTTGAAGAGCGTCACGAGTTGGTCGGGCTGGTGGTAGGGGAGCGGTTCCAGCAACACCGTCTGGATCACGCTGAAGATCGTGGTGTTGGCGCCGATGCAGAGGGCCAGCGTCAGGAGGACGGTGGCGCTGAAGGCCTTCTCCTTGCGGAGGAGCTTCAGGCCGAATCGCAGGTCTCGGAGCAGGTTGTCCATGGTCCCCTACAGCCAGGTGAGGATCCAGCCGAGGACGAGCTTCACGACGCGGCGCAGGATGGCCGGCAAGAAGGGCCCCTTTCGGTGGGCGGCCTCACGGTTGGTGGGCCCTACGGCACCCCGGGGGAAGAGGTTTCCCCGGGAGGGTCCCGGGTGAACCCTCCGGAGGCGGGGGTCGTAGTAGGGGATATGGCCCACTCATGAGGAGGAAACCCATGGCCCGCTGCGAAGGAACCACCCGAAACGGGGAACAGTGCAAGCTGGACGCCCGCCCCGGATCCCGGTATTGCCACCTCCACCACCCGGTCGAGGGCGAGAATGGGGAGAACGAAGCCAAGGCAGGTACCGCAGGCCTCGACTGGGACGACGTCCTTCCCCTCCTTCTGGCGGGCGCGGTCGCCGCGGGGCTTCTCTTCTTCCTGAGGTCCTTCGGAAGGTGGATTCCCAGGATGTGAGCGCTGGCTCCCTGGACTCCGGGGCGAGAGATCGACGGGGTGGTGTTCACCCGTGTCCCCGAAACGGAACCGGTAGGGCTCAGTCCCCTCCCTCCGCTCCGCCCATCCTCAGGCGCCGGGCAGGATCGGTGGCCGCGCCGATCTTCACCGAATACCCGGTTCGGTTCTCCAGATCCTGGTCCGAGAGCAGACGGGTATCCAGGAGCCCGTCGGAGGGGATGCCGGTGCGCAGGTAGTTGGTCTCCGCCAGGGAGAGACTCCACCCGTCCAGCCAGGCCAGGAGGCTCGTCTTCTGGTCCTCGGTCCCGACGAAGTGGAGGAGGAGGTCGATGTCGCTCCCGGGCCCCGCGGTGCCGTTCTGCGAGCTTCCGAAGACCCAGATCTCCCTCACTCCAAACCGTTCCGGATCCATCCTCGACGCCAGCTTCTCCGCCATTCGGATTCGCCACTGCCAGTGCTCCTCCGGAGGAGGTTCCGGAGCCACGATCCGCCCCGAAGGTCCCGCGGAGGGCCCCGGGAGCTCCGGGTGGGGACCGGGATCGGCCAGCAACCCCACCGCCTCGTCCATCTCCGCGTTCATGAGGACCCGCAGGATCCGCCCCTCGGCTTCCCGGGGAATCTCCACCACCTTCACCACGTGGGCCAGGTGCGAGAATTCCGGGAGCAGTTCCGGAAGAAGGTTCTCGGCTTTGTGGAAGAAGGGCTCGTTCAGGAAGGTCTCCGGCTCGCCCGGAAACAGGGGGAGGTAGCGGATGCGGGCCTCCACCAGGTCCTGGAAGAAATGGGTCCCGAAGGAGAGGTCCGGAACGTACTTCCCCGTCCGGTGGGCGATCTCCACCAGAAGAGCGGTGTTGTTGATGTCGGAGTAGGTGACGCTCACCCCCAGGCGGATGTCTCCCCGGCTCCCCCACCGCCCCGGCCCCATGAGGATGAACCGGCGCTTGGGCAGGAGTTTGTTCAGGCGGCCCACCGCCTTGCCTACGCCTTTCAGATCCGAGAGCTCCGGGAGGTTGCCATACTCCTCCGGATCCACCCACACCACATGGGTGATCTCCGGGATCTGCCCGTTGGAGACGTACCGGTGGGCCGTGAAGAGCACCCGATTCCTGGGAAGGTCCCGGGGAATGGTGGCGGGTGCGCTTCCTTCGGTGTAGCTCTGGGGGCGGCATTGGAGCAGGTAGAGGTGACTGCCGTCCGAGGCGAATTCAATGTCCACCGGCATCCCCATGGTCTCTCGGAGGACCTTGAGGAGCGTGGCCATCTGGGCCAGGAAGGGCGTGTCCTGGACCAGCCCTTCGAAGGTCACCACGGCATCCTTCCTGGACAGATCCTCGAGCAGGCCGCTGGGACGCCGGATCTCGTCATGCTCCACCAGGGAGACCATCCTCCGGATCAGCGGAAGCTCGTTCCCGTGCTCCTTCAGGAGATCGGAGACGAGGACGGTCTCGAAGGAGCGGGTCTCCAGGTTGATGAGATCCACCTTCTTGGGGGAGTAGCGCAGGACCTCTTCCGGGGTGGCATTCACCCGGAGCCGTGGCTGCCCCGGGGCAAGGAGAACGGGGTAATCGTCGGAGACCCGGTCCACGGCCCGGGTCCCCAGCCCCAGCACCAACCTCACCAGGCCGTCCTCCCGCTTGATCCGGGGGGACCACCGGAACTCGTTATTGCTGAAGGCCACGCCGGAAAAGGCCGGAAGGAAATACTGCCCCACCCGGGTTCCCACCACCTCCTGGATCATGATCCCCATCTCTTCATGGACATCCAGGAGGTTTCGCTCGGCCCGGTACTCGATGGGATCGGGGCCGAAGATCGAGGCGTAGACCTCCGCCACGGCGTCCAGTAGGGCCGCCAGGCGCTCCTCCTTCGTGCCCTGGTTCGCCAGGAAGAGGCTCTTGTACTTCCCGGAGAAGGCGGAGCCGGTCCTGTCCTCCAGGAGGCTCGAGCTCCGGACGATGAGGGGACGATCCCCGAGCTTCTCCAGGACCAGGGAGAGGCCGTTCAGGAGCTCGGGCGGGAAGGCGGAGGTCTTGAAGGCCTGGATCACGTAGGGGTATTGGTGGCGCACCTGCTCCAGCTCCAGGTACTTCCGGTCGTAGACGTCCTCCAGGCCATTGTGGCGCACGAAGGCGAGAACCCCGTCCGAGGCCATGTACCAGGTCCGGGGGACTCGTATGCCCCGGAGCGCCTCGTGCTCTCCCTGCATCCTCTCCACGATCTTCCTGGCCAGGAAGATCCCGGCGCTCTTGCCCCCCAGCTTTCCATGGCTGTTGGGAGGATGAATCAGATGCGCGGCCACCTCGTGGAAGTCATCGAGGCTCACGTACCGCTTGGCGATGTTGACGTAGTCGATCTGGTCGGTGAAGAACCGCCGGAGGAGCGCGGTCTTCAGTACGTTCAGGAGGGAGTGCGGGAGCTCCTTTTCGGCCATCTGAAGAGCCTGAAAGCGCCCCAGGGCGCTGGTGATGTCACCCAGGGACGATTCCTGCCATTCCAGCGTGTTGATGAGGAAGGAGAGCTTTTCCCGGTTGATCCAGCTGTGGATGTGGAAGAGGATCTCCTCGTCCGCGCAGTGCTCCGATGCCGTGCGGAACACCAGGTCCGTGGGCACCGGAAGGTCCATGAAGACCTGCCGGGCCAGGGGCTGGTTCTGGTCGGATGAGGCCGTTCCATGGTCCAGGGAACGCTGGAACCCGGGGATGGAATCCAGCCCCTCCACACCCTTCCAGCGGAGGTGGTTCAGCATCCTCCTGCTGATCCGCTGGAGGAGCTGGGGATCGGCCCGCCGGAGGAAGTCCACGATGACCTGCCACTTCTTCCCCTCCCCCGTCTCGAAGCTCTGAACGGCCGACTTCCAGGTCTCATAGGCGTTGGAAAGCTCTTCGTGGGTCAGATGGAAGCCGACCTGCTGGGCGATGGTGCCCAGGAGCTTCCTCTCCTCCAGGAGGAAAGGCCCCTCGTCGGCCGACATCCGTTCCTCGGTGTAGACCACCTGGAGGCTCCCCACCTCCTCGCCCCGGATCAGGATGGCCTCCTCCATGACCCACGGGGCATCGACGAAACCGGCGGTCTGGAAGGCCTGGCCCCCGAACTCGAGGCGCGCCTCGCACACCTCGGGGTGCTGCCAACCAGGGGGGATGACCTCCAGGATCCGCTCGAGCTTCTTCGCCCAGGGCACGTCCCCGGCCCGGAGGATCTCCCCCACCTGGTAGAGGCAGCTGAGCTCCTTGCTCCTCTCCAGGAGGCCTTCCAGGATCTTGTCCAACTCCTGGCCGGAATCGGTCATGAACCGTCTCTCCCCTCGTCGCCGGTCAATAGAAAAAAACCGGGGGAGAAGGGCGAACCTCCACCCCCTCCCCCGGCCCTCAGGGATGACTCAGACCCAGCCGCGGTCCTTGCAGGCCCGGGCTACCCGGTCCACCGCGATGACGTAGGCGGCGTCGCGCATGTAGAGCTTCCTGGACATGGCCACCTCGTGTACGGCGTGGAAGGCGGCGGTCATCTTCCCGTCCAGCTTGTTCAGGACCTCGTCCCGGTCCCAGAAGTAGTTCATGTTCGACTGCACCTGCTCGAAGTAGGAGCAGGTCACGCCCCCGGCGTTGCAAAGGAAGTCGGGGATCATGAAGATGCCGCGCTTGTGCAGCACCGCGTCGGCCTCGGGGGAGGTGGGGCCGTTGGCGCCCTCGGCCACGATCTTCACGCGCGAGGAGATGCGGTCCACGTTGTCGGCGTTGATCTGGTTCTCCAGCGCCCCCGGCATCAGGATGTCCACCTCCTGCTCCAGCCACTTGTCGCCGGGCAGCACCTCGTACCCCGCGGCGGCGGCCTTCCCCTTGTCGATCTCACCGAACCGATCGGTGATGGCCCAGAGCTCCTCGAGGTTCACGCCGCCGGCCTTCTTGAAGGCGTAGGACTTCTGCTCCTTCTGGTTCCAGGAGGAGACGCAGATCACCTTGCCGCCGAGCTTGTGATACAGCTCGATGGTGTACTGGGAGACGTTCCCGAAACCCTGCACCGAGGCGATGGTGTCCTCGGGCCGGATCCCCAGCGCCTTGAGCGCCTCACGGATGGTGAAGACCACGCCGTACCCGGTGGCCTCCTTGCGGCCCAGGGAGCCGCCCATTCCCACCGGCTTTCCGGTGATGAAGCCGGGGAGCTTCTCCCCCCGGATGGCCTCCAGCTCGTCCAGCATCCAGAGCATGTGCTGGGGGGTGGTCATGACGTCGGGGGCGGGGACGTCCTGGAGGGGTCCCACGTTGCGGGCAATTTGTCTCACCCACCCGCGGCAGATCTGCTCCTGCTCCCGTGCGCTGAGGTGGTGGGGATCGCAGATCACCCCGCCCTTTCCGCCGCCCAGGGGGATGTCCACCACCGCACACTTCCAGGTCATCCACGTGGCCAGGGCCCGGACCGTGTCCATGGTCTCGTGGGGGTGGAACCGGATCCCGCCCTTGCTGGGCCCCCGGGCGTCGTTGTGCTGGACGCGGAAGCCCCGGAACACCCTCGAGGTCCCGTCATCCATCCGGACCGGAATCAAAAAGGAATACTCCCGCATGGGCTCCCGGAGGAACTCCCGGGTGCCCTGGTCCAGCTCCAGGATCTCGGCGACGTGATCGAACTGGGCCTGGGCCATCTCGTAGGAGTTGTAGGCTCGGTTTCTCTTGGCCATGGTAGGTTTACCCCGAAGATGATCGGTGTTTTCGGACCCTGCCTCCCCCCCCGCCCCAAGCGTGAAAAATACCACAAAAAGGAGAAGCGGACAGGTCCCTCCTCGCCCTTGCGGGATGCAAGACCCGGGCCCGGCCTCCGCTTGCGGGCCGATCCGGCGGGGCCTACTCTGCCCGGAGTTCCCTCGCCCGGGGCAAGATCGTGGCCTGTCCGCTCGAGGCTCCACCAGAAGGGAGTGCATCGATGAGGTTCCCACGCGCGGCGGCCGCCGCCTTCTCGTTCCTGCCCATCCTCCTCACGACCCTGCTCGCCGCCCCCCTCCAAGCCCAGGGGACCTTCGAGGAGTGCACCGCCGGAGTGGCCAGCGGGAAGGCCACCACGGACGGGCGCCCCCTCCTGTGGAAGACCCGGGACGCCTCGGCCCTCCACAACGAGGTGATCTGGAACACGTCGGGACGGTACCCCTTCGTCTCGGTCATCAGCGCCGGCTTCACCGATTCTTCCTGGATGGGGGTGAACGAGAAGGGGTTCGCCATCATCAACACCCAATCCACTGACCTGGGGGTGGGGCAGACCGGCGGGGAGAACGGCACCTTCATGGCCAGGGCCCTCCAGGAGTGCGCCACGGTGGAGGAGTTCGAGGCGCTCCTCCTGGCCACCAACGTGGCGGGCAGACAGACGGCCACCAACTACGGGGTGATCGACGCCACCGGGGCCGCGGCCTTCTTCGAGACGGCGGCCAGGGAGTATTGGCGCTACGACGCCGCCGACACCGAAAAGGGGTACATCCTCCGGACCAATTTCGCCATCCACGGGACCCGGGGAATGCACGACCGGCCCGGGAGCATGGACCGCTACCTGCAGACGGAGCGCCTGATGGTGGACTTTTTCGCCACCCAGCGCATCGACTTCAAGGAGATCGTGAAGATCCAGGTACGGAGCTTCGGGGATGCCCAGGGGAATCTCGTCCCCCTCCCCATCACCGGGAGCTTCGAGGGGCACCCCGCGGGATACTATCCCCACAGCTCCAGCATCAACCGAAACAGCTCGGTGTCCTTCGCCGTCATCCAGGGCGTGCTTCCCCCGGAGGACCCGCGCCTCAGCACCATGTGGACGATCCTGGGCCAGCCCTCCACGGGGATCCTGGTGCCCTACTGGCCGGTCGGAGCTACCCCACCCGAGGCCGATGGCCCGGAGACGGCACCCCTTTCCGACGCGGCCAACCGCATCCGGAGTGAGCTCTACCAGGAGCTGGCCGCCCCTGCCGCCGGGAGCGATGCCCAACCGCCGCGTCCCCTCTTCATCAACACCCTGGCCCTCCAGGATCAGAACGGCGACGGAATCTGGAAGCTCATGATGCCGGTGGAGGACTCCATCATCTCCGAGTCGGAGGAGCGCCTGGAGGGGTGGCGCAACTCGGGGGTGGACCCGGCGGCCATGCTGGAGGTCGAGAAGAGGATGACGGCCCGGGCGCTGGAAGCTCTGGAGCGGGCCTACAGGTACCTGACGGGGGCGAGGTAGAGCTAGGTGAAGGGGGGGGGCCGCCTCTTCTCTCCGAGCTTCAGGAAGAGGACAACGGCCCCCAGGGCCAGGGTCGCGCCGTTGGCGGCGATGATGGGCCAGGAGCCCAGGAGGACCCCGTAGATCCCCCAGAGGAGCACGCCTGAGCAGAAGAGGAGATACATCCAGAGGGAGATGGCCCGGGTGTCCCGGGTCCGGAGAAGGTGCAGGACCTGGGGGACGAAGGCCGAGGTGGTGAGGGCCGCGGCCAGGAAACCGATGAGCTCGTGGGACGGCCCGGGCATGGGAGCGTCGGGGTGGAAGGGAGAAACCGTGGCCCGGGAGGCCCCCCCGGGCAGAAGGAAGAAGCTAGCGGAAGGGAAAGCAGGGAGTGAAGGGGGCCGGTCCCGGGCCCCGGGACCGGCCCCCCTTGGCTGTCGCGCCCCGAGCGCTACCGCCCCCCACCCCTTCCCTGGCCGCCACCCTCGCCCCTCTTCTCCGGCGGCTTCACCAGGTGGATTCTCTCCTTGATGTGATCCTCCATGTCCAGGTAGGACACACCCTCCGTCCACCACTCCGGCGCCGGAGCACCCTTCAGGAAGTGGTCGAAGTACTCCCTCATCCTCACCGTGTAGTCCTTCCGGTTGGGCGCCTTGCTCACCCCGTGGTTCTCCCCCACGTACTGCAGCATGACGATGGGTTTGCCCAGCCGCCGGATGGTGTTGTAGTACTCGATCCCCTGGTTCCAATCCACGGCCCCGTCCGCGTCATTGTGCAGAAGGAGGATGGGGGTGGTGATATTCCTGGCGTGGTAGACCGGGGAGTTGCGGGCGTAGGCCTCGAGGTGGTCCCACGGCCCTCCCAGGAAGCGTCCCTGGCTGCTCTCGAAGATGGCTCCGTCGGCGCTCCCCGAGTTCCAGTAGATGGAGGCGTACATGGAGATCATGTTCGTGAGGGGGGCACCGGTGGCCACCGCCGCGAAGGCGTCGGTCTGGGTCACAAGAAAGGCGCTCTGGTATCCTCCCCAGGAGTGGCCGTGGATCCCCACGCGCTCCCGGTCCACCACGCCCGTCTGGATGGCCGCCTCCAGGGCCGGCAGCACGCACCACACCGCCGACATCCCGGGATCGTTCACCTGGTAGACGATGTCGGGCATGAGGACGGCGTATCCGTTGCTGGTATAGAGAGCCTGGTTGAAACCGTTGGCCGCGGGGAAGGAATAGCTGTTCAGCCCCTGGGAGACCTTCTCGTAGATGTACACGATGGTGGGGTAGCTCTTCCCCTCCTCGTAGCCGGCCGGGAGGAAGAGGGCAGCCTGCAGCTTGTCCCCCTTGTCGCTGGTGTAGTCCACCAGCTGGGCTCCCGCCGACCAGAGGAAGTCGGCCTGCTCCGGGTAGCCGTCGGTGATCTGCCGGGGGTTCCCGAGGCGTGCGTCGGTGACGTGGTAGTTGGGGTAGTCCTCCCAGGTGGTCCAGGAAACGAGGTACACCTCAGCGTCCTCCGCCTTGATGAGCCCGCCGTAGGCGCGGTCCTGGAAGGCCAGGACCTCGGGTCCGGGGCGTTCCCGCGTCATGAGGCTGTAGCCCGACTTCTTCGTCCACTCTCCGTAGGTCCGGAAGTAGACCGGTTGGGAGAGGTCGTAACCCGGATCCTCCTCGGGATCGAACTGGAGGAGGCTCTGGTAGCGGATCTGCTCCGTCTTCCCGTTCAGCGTGAGGTTCGTCCCCTGGTCCCCCTGCACCGCCACCCGCCAGATGTCCCAGTTGTCGGATAGGAGCACGTAGCGCCCGTCCTCCGTCCACCCCCGCGGCCGCACCGGGGGGTCCACCACGTTGTGGTCATCCTCGGTGTTGATGAAGGAGGTAGGGACGTTGGCGGTGATGTTGCGGTGCTCGCCGGTGCCGAACTCGTAGGTGTGGTAGTGGCCGTCCTGATAGTACAGGAAGTGGGTACCGTCGGGAGAGATGTCGTTGGACCAGCGGCTCTGTTCCAGGATCAGCGTCCGCTCCCCCGTGCGCATGTCGATGGCGTACACGTCCTGGAAATCCCGGCCGTCCAGGCTCCCCTGGAGCTCATAGGCGGTGGCGTCCCGGCCCACGGCCCAGAAGCCCTTGTCCGCGGCGGTCACGTTCTCGACCACGTCGTCGGCCAGGCGAACGAACCGCTTCGACGCCGTCCAGTACACCGCCAGATAGCTGAAGGTGCGATCCCGGGTGGCCTGGACCTCCTGCTCGCGTTGGAGCCGGGGGTCCTTCCAGTGCCAGATCACCAGCCCCGGCTTCTCGTCGGTGGGGATGGAGTCGGAGGCCGCCCGGGCGGGGCGCCCTTCCTGGACCCCGGCCTGCGCCTCCTCCTCTTCCCCCACCTCCCCGGCCTTCTTCTCCGCCTTTTCCCTCCCCGCCTTCGTCATCTCCACCTCGCGGATCCCGAAGAAGAGGGCGTCCAGCGCCTCGGACCACCGCGGAGCGCGGTCGGGCGAGATGGTCATCCCTTCCGGAAAGGTCTCGTCCTGGGTGGGGTCGTAGACCACCTTGGTGGGTCCAGTACGGGCGTCGAAACCGGTCCACCCCAGCAGGGAGTGGAGGGGGTCCTCCCAATCCTCGTCCTCCACCGCTTTCAGGGCCACCAGGGCGGCCGGCTTACCGGCCCGCGCCTGGGGCGGCACAGCGGCCTCCCAGGATCCCATCCCGGGGAACCCGGCCAACGCTCCCGCCCCCCCCCTCCCAGCCCAGGCCAACTGGGAGTAACGGGCTTCGCCGTTCTCCAGCACCCGGACCACCCCGCTCTCCATGTCCCGGAGCTGGATGCCGTTGCCGGCCTTACCCGCGGCGTCCACCACCCAGGCCAGCCAGCGGCCGGACTCGTCGAAGGCGAAGTCGGCCACATTCCCCACGTTCAGCTCCACCCCCGTGTCTAGATCACGCAGAATGAGGTCGGCGCCCCGGGGACGGTCGCCGCCGCTGCCCCCGGCGGAGCCGCCAGCGGGAGCGGGCGCACCGCTCCCCACCGCCGGGGCGCCACCCCCGGCCGCGGCGGCCGGGTACTTGCTCAGGGCGATCCACCCCCCCCGCTCCCCGGCGAACGCGAAGGAGCGTACCTCCTCCACCTCGGTCTTCTCTCCGGAAGTGAGGTCCACCAGCCCCACCTTGTTCCTCAGCGTGCGGCGCTGGGTGCGGGCCCGCTGGGCCTCCTCCCGGGTGGGGTTGATGGCGAACGCCACCCAGCGCCCATCGCTGGAGAAGGAGAGGGCGCCGCTCCCCTCGCCCGCCGGGAAGCGGTGCTCGGTGGTGTCGGAGGTGCTGCGGACGATGACCTCGCCGTCCCCTTCTTGCGGGGTCAGACGATAGGCGAACCAGGCCCCATTATCCGAGAGGGTGGTTCCGCCGATCCGCTTCCAGGCCAGGACATCCTGAAGGGCGATGGGGCGGGGCGTGGAGGGCTCCTGGGCCTCCTGCCCGGAAAGGCACGGGGGGGCCACCGCAGGGAGCAGGACCAGGGCGGAGAGGAAAGCGGAAAGCCATCGGGACGAGGAGGTTCTCATCTCCCATTCTCCTTGGTGGGAACCGGGGGGCTCCGGTGCCGGGGAACATGGTGGTCGGCAGGTCAGATTGAGAAATGGGCGGCCTGGAGAGCGGGAACGCAAGGGGTGGAGCAAGCGTGGGGCGGGCGTGATCCAGATCACAGGCCCGAGAGCGCACGATGGATATCTTGGAGCCTGTCCGGAATGGCGCGACATCCGGCCCGCGCCCCGCCCAGGTTCTCCGGCCGGGCCCGGAACCCACCTTCACCGGAAGCTCGAACCATGATCCAGCGAAGCCGCACCGCCCGAGCCTGGGCCCTGGCAACCCTTCTTGCCGTTCCTGCCATCCTCCCCGCCCAAGAACCCCCCAAGGTGACGCTGGGCGGCCAGCTCCGTCCCCGCCTCGAGACCCGCACGCCCGTGCGGGGCTCCCGGGACACCTTCACGTCCCTCCGCGTGCGGGGCAGCCTGGAGGCCCACCTGGAGGGGGGCGTACGGGTGTTCGTCCAGCTTCAGGACGTCCGCCTCTTCGGGGAGGAGGGCAACACTCTCACGGACTACCGGGCCGACGCCCTCGACCTGCATCAGGGCTGGGTGGAGCTGGCCGAAGTGCCGGGGATAGGAGGGACCGCCCGGATCGGCCGCCAGGAGATGGTCTTCGGTGAGCAACGGCTGGTGGGGGCGGTGGACTGGGCCCAGCAGGGACGGAGCTTCGACGGCCTGCGCTACACCACCCCTTCCCTGGGCGGCTTCAAGCCGGACCTCTTCGTCATGAGGCTCCAGGAGGCCACCGCCTCCACGCAGGAGGACGACGCCACCTTCTTCGGAGCCTACGGGCGCTTGGGGCTGGAAGAGGGCGGTACCGTGGACCTCTACGCTCTGGCCACGACCGACTCCCGGGAGGAAGGCACCAACGAGGCCACCTTGGGTGCCCTCTGGACGGGAGGAGCAGGCCCGGTGGACTTCCGGCTCGAGGGAAGCCTCCAGACCGGGGAGCGGCACGGGGAAGACGTCTCGGCGTTCATGGTGGGAGGACGGGCCGGAACAAAGGTGAGGGAAACCGTCACCCTCACCCTCTGGTATGACTTCCTCTCGGGGGACGAGGACCCCGACGACGGCGAGATCGGCGTCTTCAGCACCCTCTTCGCCACCAACCACCCCTTCTACGGGCTGGCGGACTATTTCACCGACATCCCGCTGCACACCGGCGGGCTGGGGCTCCAGGACGCGGCGGTGAAGGTCGCCTGGGCTCCTGCGCCCGGGACGACGTTGAGTGCCGACCTACACAGCTTCCGCACCACCCAGGAGGGCGACCTCTCCACTCGCTCCCTGGCCGATGAGCTGGATCTGACCCTGACCCACCGGCTCACCTCGGCGCTCACCGTGACGGGCGGGTACTCCTTCGTGGACGCCCGCGACGGGATGAAGGAGCTGGGGCGGCTGGAGGAGAACGCCCACTGGGCCTACCTGATGCTGAACGCCGCCTTCTGAGGCCGCAGGAACCCGCGGCGGCGCCTACGAGGATCGGGGGAACCGCGGGCCCAGGCAGGGACGCCGGGTGCGCATCCAGTATGCGTGGGGCGGTTGGGCGTCGGAGGAATCGGGCTGGGTTTCCCCTGGTTTCTGGAGCTCCGATTTCAAGGCGGGCCCATCCTTTGTCTTCTCCCAACCCGTCCCCGTCAGATCATGGATCAGGCCCGGCGAGGTCACCGGATCGATACAGCTGGGTTGGAGAATTCCCTTCCTTCGGACCAACGAAGCGTGTGGCCCTCATCGCTCACGATAACCGGAAAGCGGACCTTCTCGACTGGGCCCGGTACAACAAGAATACCCTCGCGCGGCATGACCTCTTCGGGACCGGGACCACCGGCGGCCTCCTCGCCTCCGAGCTCGGTCTCCCAGTGACCCGCTTCGAAAGCAGTCCCCTC
This sequence comes from Gemmatimonadales bacterium, assembly GCA_041309685.1. Classification (GTDB taxonomy): domain Bacteria; phylum Gemmatimonadota; class Gemmatimonadetes; order Longimicrobiales; family Gaopeijiaceae; genus JBFYZD01. The sequence goes on from JBFYZD010000217.1 coordinate 43,444, forward strand.
GGGGGTGACCAGCAGGTGGGAGCGGACTGTTTGGAGAGGTAGTCTTCACCCCTCCTCTCCTCGTCGCGGACCTTACGACGACTACAGCGGCTGAGGACGCGAACTCCGCCGTGTCATGATCGATGCCCACGCTGACCCAGCCTTGGTCGTTGATGAGGTCGGAGGCCCCGTAGGGGATCGCCTTGCCCGGTTCGGGATACTCGAAGTGGTGGCCACGCACCTCCTCGGGTTCGCCTCGGCGACGCCCCGGCGAGGTCGCGAAGGGTTTGCCACCGAATCGCCCTATCTCCGTCGAGAAGCCAAGGGATTACGCTGCGCTGCTGCCCGGTCACCGCTGACGATTCCCCATCGGATGCTCCACTCGGTAAGGATCTGGCTGACGGCCTGGGGCTACCCTGCGCGGCCTGGATGTCCGCCGTCAAACACGACCTTGGTCCGCGTCAGGTTCAGCCCCCTGTCAGCCTGAAGTCAATGACCCGTTGGGATTCCCGGCACGGATCACCGGCAGGGGGGTGGTTTCGGGCTACCGCTTGAGTTGAGCGGCGGCCATCAGGCCGTCCGCCTGAACGAGGGGTTGGGCGTCACCTGCGCGCGCGACCTGCCTTTGGACACGAACCATCGGAGAACCTTGACCCACTTGGACCACTTCCGGACATCCGGGCGCTCGCCAAGCGAGGCTTGCGCCAAGGCAAGCGAGTCTTCGAGCAACGCGTCGTGCATGGGGCGGAAAGCGGCCGGCCATGAAATGGTGGCCAAACCGTGAGTGGTCATTTCCAGGGTGTGCCGCAAGACGCAGCTTTGCGGAGTGAGGTCCAGGACTTCGTACCCATGATAGCCATTGAAGCCACCCGGGCCGGTGAAACGGAACCTGATACTCTTTCCCGGCACGTACGCCTCGACGAAGTAGCGAATTGGGCCATGGCCACCGGCAGCCCCAACACTCAAGATTCGGTCGAACTCCATGCGAGGCCAAGCCTGCTTTGGCCATAGCGTGTCCTCGCGCGAGGACAAGGAATCAATGAGCGCGCCGACCCGTTCAGGGGAAACGCTGAACTTGCGCTCATGGGTATTGAGTACGTTCATGGGAAAGGCTCGCATTGTAACGCCCTGGGTTAGAGCTGCCGGAGCAGAATGCCGACACGGGGCGCGAGCTGCAAGGCGCGCGTTCCGGACCACGCAGTGTACCCGGTCAGGTCCAAACCCCTGTTAGACAGCGACGTCGATGGTATGATGATATGTCATACTCGGAGAAGCGATGCCAAAGACCAAGGTTGCCGTGACGCTGGACAGCGAGATCCTGAGGGAACTCGACGCACTCATTGCGGACCAGCGTTTCCCCAATCGAAGCCAAGCCGTTGAGGCTGCGCTCGCAGAGAAGCTAGAGCGCCTCGCCCAAACACGACTCGCCCGGGAGGTGGCCAAGCTCGATCCGACCGAGGAGAAGGCGCTTGCTGAGGAAGGCATGGGAACCGAGCTCGCCAAATGGCCCGAATACTGAGAGGTGAGATCCGCTGGGCGGATCTCGATCCCACTCGGGGACAGGAGCAGGCGGGTCAGCGCCCCGTCCTGATCCTCAGCCACGACGTGTTCAATGATCGCTCGGGCACCGTCATCGCCGTTGCGCTGACCAGCCAGGAGCCGCGGGCGGGCTTCCCGCTCACCCTCGAGTCCAGCGCAACCGGCCTGCCGAAGCGCTCTTGGATCAAGATCAGCCAGATCCGGACCTTGGCCACTGAGCGGATTGGGCGGCGAATCGGCCGGGCCTTGGCGGAGGAGCTTGCCCGGGCAATCGAGGGTCTTGACGAGATCGTCGGAGGGTAACCCGGCGACCCGTACTGAGCTTCCGGCTCCCAGTCGCTCTGGGTCGCTGTCTAACGTCAAAGCTCAGGGGCGCGCCGCCTGGGGCGCGTCCCCTGCAGCCCCTGGTTGGGCGTGCCTGATTAGAAACGACAGCCCATGCTGGACCAGCTCCCGGAGGGCCTCCTCCACGAGAGGAAGGACTCGGGTGCGAGCCACTTCCGGAGAAACCGGCTGGGTCTGTGCGGCAAGATAGGCCATCATTTCCTGCTGTGTTGCGCCTAAACGAAGCTCCTCAACAACCCAACCGAAGTCGTTGCCACGCGATAACTCTCCGAGGCGGCAGAGGTACTCTTCCTCCGACCCAGCATCAGGGGGCCGAGCCCAGGACGGCCGCATCGTGAGTTGGGGGAAGCGTCCCTTCTTCGACCACCCCAGCTCAACGAAGAAGGCTTCCCGTTTCCCATCTGGGATCAGCACTACCCAAAGGAAAACGGTCTCGGAGATCCGCCAGCAGTATGCCCGCTCGCCAGGAAACCCGGCTAACGCGGAATGCTTCTTGACAAGAGTGAATTGAGGACACGCGAGCGCAAGCCTATCAGCAAACAACTCACGAAGCGCGGCTTGGTATTCTTTCCTCATGCGCGGTACGCCAAACCCTGGCGTTCTGCTGCGAACGCATCAATGGAACGCGGCCGCGTAGCGGCCGCTGCCCCAGACATCCGCGTTCGGGAGCAGCAACGGCGGGTTATGCAGCCGGGGGTCGCGCCTCGAGCGTCGAGGTCGTCGAAGCGCGCGGCCAACACTTGTCGATTCCGTAGCAGACCGCGAGCCCGCTGGCATAAACGAGCAGGTCCAGCGCATCGAAGCGTCCGGAGAAGATGCCACGTGGCCAATACAGCTGGCTGATTTCGGTGAGAGCGCTCGCGGTGAACAGAGTGAGCGCGGCCCGCTCCGGCGTCCGGCCGACGGTCCGTTGAATGAGGGTCGTGCGCCCGTGCGTCGAGTGAAGCCCGCGGGACGCCACGTACAACCAAGCGGGCACGACAAGGTCGGCGGCATGGTTCGTAAGGAAGCCCCCGCGCACATGGAGCATGTTCAGCGCGCCCGTTCCGAGAATCCCCGCAAAGAGGCCGTAGTATGCCACGAGCCATGCATTCCTACCCGACATCGCGTTCCATCGACATTGGTTGGGCTGTATGACGCGCTGGGCATCACCTGCGGACGCCGCAGGCGGCCGTCAGGTGCATGCCCTTGTTATGCAACCTGGATGGGGTGGATGTTGGCAAGCTCCCGTTCGAGCCCGCGGGCCGCATCCCAAAGGTCCACGTTGCGTTGCAGGTTGAGCCAGAACTCCGCCGACATGCCGAAGAGCTTGCCGAGGCGGAGCGCCATTTCAGGGCTAACCGCACGACGCTCACGGAGCAGTTCGTTCATCGACTGCCTGGACACCCCAACCGCCTCCGCGAGAGCGGTCACCGTCAACCCGTAATCTGGGAGGAACTCCTCCCGGAGGATTTCACCGGGATGGATGGGCTGGCGCTCGAGTGGGCGGGTATTTGGAATGCTCATCAAAAATGCTCCAAACTCAGTGGTAGTCGCAGAACTCGACATCGTACGCATCGCCGTCTTCAAACCGGAAGCAGATCCGCCACTGGTCGTTCACCGCTATGGCATGTTGCCCGGAGCGATCACCCTTCAGCGCATGGAGGTG